>JADQCD010000159.1 GCA_016278285.1 Actibacterium sp. | reverse complement strand
CGCTCTTCAGGTCGCCACTTTCTGCGCTGGCAACACGTTGTTTTTCCACAGAATCTGCGTATTGCGGCATTTCGCTGCGCATCGAATGAAGGACCGCTGTGCGGACAAACCGGACCTCGCCATTTCCTTGTCGGGTCGTTGCATAGCGCGCGCCGGGTTTCTCCAGCTTCGCGCCTGTGACCACTCATACCGGCAGGCGCTTTTTGCCTGGCAGTGACCGTCGCCAGAGCACATCCAAACCGTTTCGCACGCCAACTCGGCATGCGCGGAGGTGCTGACAAGCCAGTCCACGACCCGCCAAGCGTTTTCATGAAATCTGACTCACGCGTTTCAGACCGAGCAATAGCGATCCTGGACCGCCTCGTCGGCCAGAAGACTCTCGGCAGAGGCCTCGTGCACCACCAAGCCCTGATCGATGATATAAGCGCGGTCCGAGATCGACAGGGCGATTTCGACGTTCTGCTCGACCAGCAAGATTGTGGTGCCGGCCTTCTTCATTCGTTCGAACAGATCGAACATCTCGTCCACGAGGACGGGCATTATGCCTTCGGAGGGCTCATCGAGCATCAGCATCTTCGGGTCGGAAACCGAAGCACGCGCGATGGCCAGCATTTGCTGCTCGCCGCCTGACATGGTGTCGGCCGCCTGGTCCAAACGCTCCTTGAGCCGGGGAAATGTCTCGGCGACCCGGTCGATGGCTTCGGCCTCGTCATGGCCCTTGACGGCCACAAGCCCGAGCTTGAGGTTCTCTCTCACGCTCAGCCCGGGCACGATGCGCCGGTCCTCCGGCACGTAACCAAGGCCCCGAGAGAACCGCGCGTGCACGGGGCGTTTTAGGATCTCTTCCCCGTCGAAAGCCACCGCCCCGCTCGCCCGATCCACCAGCCCCATCACTGCGCGAAGCGTCGTCGTCTTGCCGGCCCCGTTGCGTCCGATGACCGAGACGATCTCGCCCTCTCGTACGTTCAGCGAGACACCTTGAAGAATGTGGCTGCGCCCGTACCACGCGTTCAGTTCCCGGATATCGAGCATCATTTCCGGCCCTCCCCCAGGTAGACACGCTTTACTTCGTCATTGGCGCGAATTTCGTGAGGAGCTCCCTTCGCCAGGAACTCGCCGTGATGCAGAACGAGGATCTGGTCGGAAATGTCCATCACCAGCTTCATCTTGTGCTCGACCAGGATGATCGTGCAGCTCTTGGCCAGCGTCAGGATTACGTCGATCACTCCGACCGTTTCCTCGGGGCTCATCCCCGCGGTCGGCTCGTCCAGTAGCAGAACCTTCGGCTCGCACGCCATCGCCATCGCGATCTCCAGCGACCGCTGTTCGCCGTGGGCCAATTCCGAGGCGAGCCGGCCCCGGTGGTTTTCAAGGCCGACCACCCTCAGCAGCTCCACCGCGCGGTCGATCATCTCCCTGTAACGGCTCCGCGGCGTCCACAGGTCGAACCTGCGGGTCATCGCCTGTACCGCGACGCGGACGTTTTCCTGCACGCTCAACTCGGGAAAGACGTTGGTGATCTGGAACGACTTCGATATCCCCATGCGCGCGAAGTGGTGCTGCCGCTTGCCGGCGACATTGGTTCCGTTGAACAACACCTCGCCCTCGGTCGGGGGAAAGGCGCCGCTGAGGATGTTGAAAAGGGTGGATTTCCCGGCACCGTTCGGCCCGATGATCGCCGTCAACTCGCCCACCGGAAAATCTGCCGTGACGTTGGACAGGGCGGTGAAGCCGCCGAAGCGCATGGTCGCGCCCCGCACAGCAAGGATGGGTGTGTCGTGACTCATCGGCGCACCCATTGCAGGACAGACCCCCAGACGCCGCGGGGGAAGAACAGCACGCAGGCCATGAAGACAAGTCCGAGAATCAATTGCCAGTGCGTCGTCATCGTGGTGACGACATCCTCCAGCAGGAGGAAAACGATGGCGCCCGCGAAGGGGCCGAAGAAGGTGCCCATCCCACCCAGCAGCGCCATCATCACGACCTGCCCGGACATGTGGTAATGCAGGATCTCGATCGGCACGACGGAAAGGTGAATCGCGTTCAGCGCGCCGGCCAGCCCGCAGAACAGGCCCGAGATCACGAAGGCCAGCCATTTGGTCAGCCGGACATCATAGCCGCATGCGCGGGCGCGGTCCTCGTTCTCGCGGACGGCTTCGAGGACAGCTCCGAACCCCGAGGCGAGGATGCGCGAGAAAATGAATATAGCGAGCGCGACGAAGGTCAGCGTGAAGAAGTATTTCTGCATGGGGTCGAGCAGGTCGATGCTCGCAAAGCCGAGATCGATCTGGCCAACAATTACACCGTTCAGCCCATTCTCGCCGCCGGACCAACCCTTCATCTGGTAGACGATGTAATAGACGCATTGCGCCAGCGCGAGCGTCACCATCGCGAAATAGATGCCCCGCGTCCTGATCGCCAGCGCCCCCATGATCATCGCGGTGACGCCGGCCGCGAGCACGCCGATCAGCATGGCCACCCACCACGGCAGCCCCAGATGGACGATCGCAATTCCTGTGCCATAGGCGCCCACGCCGAAGAAAGCGGCATGGCCGAAGGACAGGACGCCCGTGTAGCCGAAGACAAGGTTGAACCCCAGCGCGAACAGCCCGAAGATTACGATGTTCGACGCCAGCGCCTCGTAGGGCAGGACAAAGGGGAAGATCAGCAGCACGACCAGCACCGCCAATGCGCGGTGGCGCGCGATTGCATCTACGATCCTCGACCAGTAAGCCTTCGGACGCGGTTCCGCGGTGTCGCTCATCCCATCAACCCCTTGCGTCCGAACAAACCTTGCGGTCGGACCAGCAGAACTGCCGCCATCAACATGAACATCGCGAGGTCCGACAACTCGGGATAGAAGAGCGCGGTCATCGAAACGACGACGCCCACCAACAGCCCGGCGACGACCGCGCCCAGGAGCGAGCCCATCCCTCCCACGACCGTCACGACAAAGGCCTGGACCAGTACCGTCGTGCCCATATCGGGAATGACGCTGGTCATCGGGGCGGAAAGCACCCCCGCAAGACCGGCGATGCCGGTGCCGATCCCGAACACGACAAGCCAGACCGTGCTGATATCGACGCCCAGCACCCGCATTATCTCGGGGTCGCTCGCGCCGGCACGGATCACCAGGCCGTAGGATGTCTTTTCGAGGAAAAGCCAGAGGGCGAAAACAAGCACGGCGGTGACGACGATCAGAAACAACCGGTAGAGCGGGAACCACCCGATCCCAAGGTCTACAGCCCCCTGCAGAACCTCGGGCACGTCGAAGGGAACGCCTTCGAGGCCGTAGATGATCCTGACAAGCTCGACCAGCACAAGCCCCAGGCCAAAGGTCAGCAGAAGGGGATAGTCGATCCCCCGTCCATATAGAGGTCGCACCAGGAAGCGCTCGACGACAAGCCCCATCCCGCCGACGATGATCGGGACAGCCGCCATCGCCAGCCAGAAATTCCCCAAATGAGCCAGGGCGAAGACGCCGACATAGGCGCCGACCATGTAAAAGGCCCCGTGCGCGAAATTGACCACGGTCAGCAGACCGAAGATCAGCGAAAGACCGACCCCCAGCAGCACGAAGACCGAGCCGAGCGCCAGCCCGGTGAAGAGTTGCAACAAGACGAGATTGACCGTCATCTCCGGCACGCCCCCACGATTGAGCGCGCCGAAGATCCCCGGCGCGCATCTGATGTCATGGACATTCTCAGAGACCGAGGCTTTCGCAACTTCTCAGCATGTCCTCGCTGGCTCCATCCTTCTCCAGGATGCGGAAAACGTCGTACTCGTTCTCCATGTCGGCCTCGTCCTTGGACTCGATGATGAAGACCGACTGAACCGCTTGGTGATCGCAGGTCCGATAGTGCTCCTCGCCCTTGTAGAGGTCGTATTTCATCGCCTCGAGCTGCTCGATCACGCCATCGGTATCGGTGCTTCCGGCCGCCGTCACGGCGTTCAGCAGAACGCCCACCCCGGCATAGCCGTAAGCGCCGTAGTCGGACGGCGGCGCGCCGTCGTTGCCGGCACGGTAGACGTCGTTGAACGCCTTGGCCGTGGCGATCTCGTCCTCGAGCTTCCAGTAGTAGTTGGTGGCGCCCACCACACCGGAATAGACCGAAGCGCCGCCAGCCCGGCGCTGGTTGTAGAGCAGCGCCGGCGCGACCATCATCATCTGCTCCTTCATGCCGAAACTCCTCGCCTGCTTGAGCGAGTTGAGCTGGTCGAACCCGAAGTTGCACAGGCACAGAACATCCGGCCGCGCGGCCTGGATCTGCGGCAGGAAGGTCGAGAAGTCCTTGGAGGCGAGCGGATGCTTGACCTCGGCCACCACCTCGATTCCGTACTTCTCGCCCGCCACCTTGAAGCCGCGCGCCATTTCGTGCCCGTACGCATAGTCGGCGATCAGGAAGGCAACGCGCTTGCCGCTGTTCTTGAAAACGTAATCGCCCACCGCGCCCGCGGTCATGTGCGGGTTCATCGCTTCGTGGAAGGTGTATTTGGAGAAGTTCTCCGCCTCGTTGATCGCGTCGGATTGCGAGATCGAGTTGTAGATCTTGCCGCGTTCGGCGCAGACCGTGTTCACGGCAAGCTGGACCGACGCCGAAAGCGAGCCGCAGACGAAATCGACGCCGTCCTTCTCGATCAGTTCGAGCGTCCGCGTCGCCGCTTCGCCGGATTTCAGCTTGTCGTCGCGCACCAGAAGCTCGGCCATCCGGCCGTCAAGCCCACCGGCCTCGTTGAACTTGTCGATCGCGATCTGGGCGCAGCGCGCCTGCTCCTGCGCTTCCGATCCGTACGGGCCGGTCAGCGGCACCGGAAAGCCGATCTTGATCGACTCTCCTTGAGCGAAGGCTGGTCGGCCGATCCACGGCGCAGCAAGAACCGCCGCGGATCCGGCAAGCCCGGTCTTCAGGATCTGACGGCGTGTCTGCACGCCTTTCTTGAAATGTCTTTCCTTGGTCATCGTCTTCCTCCCTTATGATGTCCCGCGCTTTCGAGCGAGCTTCGATTATCTCCGGTCAGTCCTCCCCGCCGCCTCCGATCCTGCCCAGCGCGCGCAGAACCTTTTCCGGTGTGAAAGGCATGTCCGTCATTTCGACACCGAAGGGCTGCAACGCATCATTCAGCGCGTTCATCACGGCCGCCGGTGCGCCGGCCGTGCCGGCCTCGCCGACGCCCTTGGCTCCGAGTTCCGATGTCGCTGTGGGGGTGGTCACATGATCCACGAAAATATCCGGCATCTCGCCGGCCATTGGCAAGAGATACTCGGCCAGCGACCCGTTCATCAGCTGACCTTCCCCGGAGTAGAGACATTCCTCGAACAGAGCGGCACCAAGCCCCTGCACCACGCCGCCGCGCGTCTGCTCGGCCACGAGTTTCGGGTTGATTACCGTCCCGCAATCCTCGACGACCCAATAATTCAAAAGCCGGATCAGCCCCGTGGCCGGATCGACTTCGAGGTGACAGGCGTGCGCGGCGTTGGTGAAGCAGAACGGATACTGGTTCTGCGTATAATGCCGCGTCACGACCAGTTCGGGCGCCAGATCCTTCGGCAGCGTGTCGCCCCGGAAATAGACGATCCGGCCCAGTTCGCTCAACGGCATCCGCTCCATGCCGTCTTTGGCATTGACGATGCAGCCGTCTCGAATGTCCAGCGCCTCGGCGCGCTCCTGCAGGATCGTCGCGGCGACGCCGAGGATATTCCAGCGCAGGGCTTTGCCCGCCTGGAAAGCAGCCTCGCCACCGATCCCGGCCCCGCGCGAGGCCCAGGTTCCGCCGCCATAGGGTACCGCATCAGTATCGCCGGTGATGACGCGAATATCGTTGACGTCGATCCCGATCACCGTCGCCGCAACCTGCGCGACGATGGTTTCCGTGCCCTGCCCCTGCTCTGTCACGCCGGTGGCCAGCGTCACCCCCCCGGTCGGGTCGAGCCTCAGCGTGCATCCGTCCTGCGATGCAATCCGCGCGCCGCCGACGCCGTAGAAAGCCGGGCTGGGGTTGGTTATCTCGACAAGACTTGCCAGCCCGATCCCGCGATAGACGCCGCTTTCGCGTTGCGCCGACTGGTCACGGCGCAAACCCTTGTAGTCGCAGGCTTCCAGAAGCTTTTCCAGGCAGGCATGATGCGACTGCCGCTCATAGATCGCACCGGACGGGGCGGTATAGGGATAAGCGTCTTCGGGGATGAAATTCCGGCGCCGAATTTCGGCCGCGTCCAGTCCCGTCATCCGGGCGGCCTTGTCCATCAGGTGCTCGCCCACCGCGACGGCGATCGGATGCCCGACGCCGCGATACTGGCACATGTCGTTTTTGTTCTGAAAAACCACCCGCGCCCGTGCCCGGTAATTCTTGTGCGCGTAAGGCCCACCGGTCAGGTTCAGAACCTGGTTCGCCTCGATGCCCGAGGTGCGCGGATAGACCGAGTAGGACCCGATGCCGGTCAGGTCGTCCATCTCGATCGCGCTAACGCGCCCCTCCGCATCCAGCGCCATGCGGGCGGAGACATCGTGGTCGCGGGCATGGATGTCGGTTACGAAGCTCTCCAGCCGGTCGGCCACGAATTTCACAGGCCGCTCCAGCATCACCGACAACGCAGCCGCCGTCATCTCGTCAGGGTAGGTGTGAATCTTGATGCCGAAGGAACCACCCACATCACCGCAGACGACCCGCACCCTGTTCTCGTCCAGCCCAAGATGCTTGGCGAACAGGTTCTTGGACATATGCGGGCATTGCACGGACATATAAAGCGTCAGCGCCCGTTCGGAGGGATCGAAATCGCACAGGATGGAGCGCGGCTCCAGTGTTACGCCAGTATGCCGGTTGAACCGCATCGTCGTCTCGACGACATGCGCCGCCTCCGCAAAGGCCCGGTCGACCTCGCCCGCGTCGATGCCGCGCTGGAAACAGAGATTGTCGCCCAGCTCGGGATGGATAACCGTTGCGTCCGGCTCCAGCGCGGCCACGGGATCGGTCACCGGCTCCAGTGGCTCGTAGGAAACATCGACAAGTTCGGCCGCGTCCTCGGCCTGCGCCCGACTGGCCGCGACGATCGCGACAACCGGCTGGCCCTGGGAAAACACCTTGCCGTCCGCGAGTGGTGGCTGAGGAGCGGACTTGATGCCTTTCAGGTGGTCGAGCACCCCGACCCAGGGCGAGCAGTAATCCCGGATGTCATCGATCGTCGCGACCCGCACCACGCCCGGCATCTTCGCGGCCTCGGCCGTGTCGATCGCGGTGATCCGCGCGTGGGCATGGGGACTGCGCACGAAGGCGACGTGCAGCATGCGCGGCAGCGTCAGGTCGTCCACGAAACGCCCGCGTCCGCGGACGAGTCCCGCGGCGTTCGGGCGGCTGACCGACCGCCCTACATAGGAATTCGGCCGGTCGAGCGGCGAGAAACGCGCAGCTTCGGTCATGACATCTCCCGTTTCGCGGCGACGTCCATCACCGCGTCCACGATCGCCTGGTAGCCCGTGCAGCGACAGTAATTCCCTGACAGGTGGTCGCGGACCTCTTCGCGCGTGGGTGCCGGGTTGTCGTCCAAGAGTTCGGCCGCCGTGATCAACATGCCGGGGGTGCAGAAACCGCATTGCAGCGCGTTCTGTTCGACAAAGGCCTCGCAAAGCTCCGACCCCTGCGCGGAAGCGGCGAGCCCCTCGACGGTTTCGATCTCGGCGCCCTCGCACTGCACAGCCAACATGAGGCAGCCGCGCACGGCCCGACCATCGACTTTCACCGTGCAGGCGCCACAGACGCCGTGCTCGCATCCGACATGGGTGCCGGTCAGTTCAGCTTCCTGGCGCAGGAAATCCGCAAGGTTGAGCCGGGGCTCGACCAGCGCCGTGACCTCCTCGCCATTGACGCGGAGCGTGATCGCGCGACGGCTCATGCCCGGCCTCCGTTCTGCTGGAATTCCCGGATCGCGCGGGCGGCCAGAACCGTCGCGATCCGCATCCGCGCTGCAGACGAGGTAACCGCGTCTTCCGGCGGCTCCAGATCGCGTGCCAGCGCCTCGGCGATCTCATCCTCGGCGGGCGCATCCGGATAGCGCGTGGCGACGAGCTCGCCCAACGCACCGGCCAGCAGCGGCCGATCCCCGCAGGATATGAAGGCGAAGCGCGGCGCGATCATTCGCCCCCCTTCGACACGGGCGGCGGCCGCAAGCCCTGCCAGCGCGTAATCGCCGCGCCGCCGCGCCGCCTCGTCGAAGAAGTGCCGCCCGGTCGCGCCCAGCACCGGCAGGTCGATCGAGGCCAGCACCTCGCCCTCCTCCAACGCCGTTTCGAAGAAGCCGAAGAAGAAATCCTCCGCCGCGATCGCGCGGCTCCCTTCGGCACTTTCGACATTCAGCGTTGCGCCCAGCGCAAGGACGCACGCCGGCAACTCCGCCGCTGCATCCGCGTTGCAGAGCGACCCGCCGAACGTACCCCGGTTGCGGATCGCAGGGTGCGCGACATGGGCCAGAGCCTTCGTCAGAAGCGGCGCATGTGCCGAGACATCGACGCTTTTGCGGACCTGTTCGTGACGACAAAGCGCCCCGATCCGCAGCACGCCCCCCTTTTCTTCGATCACCCCGAGCCCGGGAACCTTATTAATGTCGACCAGAACTGCGGGCTCGTTCAGCCGCATGTTCAGCGCTGGTATGACGCTCTGGCCCCCTGCGAGGATCATCGCGTCGCCTCCGTGCGCACCCAGCGCGGAAAACACGTCCGACAAGCTGGTCGCCGAGATATACTCGAACGATCGCGGCTTCACATTGCCCCCCCCTTGCACGGAACGTTCTTGTGTTCCATCATGCCTAATTATCATTTGATCAACTGGAAAATCAAGTGAAAAATCCGGCACGACGCCGCACTCCGGTGGACAACGCCATGCAATCGGGACATGACCTGACAATGGACAAAGCCAGACAGACGGCACAAGGAGCCGAAGACGCGGCCCGCAGGCTACCCCGGGATGTACGCGAGAAGGCGATTATTGAGGGCGCGATCAGGTTCTTTGCCGAGAACGGCTTCGAAGCCGCCACACGCGCGCTGGCGAAGGAACTCGGGATAACGCAGCCGCTGCTCTACCGTTACTTCCCATCGAAGGAAGTGCTGATCGAGCGGGTCTACAATGAGGTCTTCGTCAGCCGCTGGAATCCCGAGTGGGAGGCTTTGATCGTCGATCGCTCGCGGCCGCTGGAAGATCGCCTGATCGCGTTCTACCGCGCCTACTCCAAGGCGGTTTATGATTATGTCTGGGTTCGGATCTTCGTCTATTCGGGCCTGAAGAAGATGGACCTGAACACCCGGTACCTGACGATCATCCGGGAAAAGGTACTCATACCGATCTGCGAGGAGCTTCGGCACGAGAGGGGATTGCCGGACACGAACAGCCTTCCGCTCGGCGAGGACGAGGTCGAAATGGTCTGGGGGCTGCACGGCGCGTTTTTCTACCGCGCGGTCCGACGTTTCGTCTATTCCCTGCCCGAGCGGGTGCCGGACGACGAAGCCATCGCAAACGACATTCGGCAGTTCCTGCACGGCGCGCCACCGACTCAGAAGAAAATCGTCAAAGACCGAGCCAAAGACCGCAGCTGACGACTGCTTCCAGCCCTGAGCGGAAGTATCGCTGTCGGCTCGAAACTGGAAAGCTGACCTTCACCGCGCGGGTCGCGAACTGGTAAAATGCGGACAAAGCGGTCATTGACACATGTAGGAAGAAGCTCCTTGCGGCCTGATCCGCGAGATTGATAGCCTGCCGGCATAACCCCAGCGGAGAACCTTATGTTTTCGTCCGACATAGACGTTCAGGGGAATCGCAGTTGGCTTTCAAGCTCTGAGCTAACCCTTTTGCGGCCGGGCG
>JADQCD010000210.1 GCA_016278285.1 Actibacterium sp. | reverse complement strand
ACCGACATAGGGGCGGATGTCGCGCCAGCTTTCGTTGCGGCAGGTCCAGCTTCCGGGGGAATAGTAGCTATAGCGCCACGGATCGAAATGCCCGGTGCGCTTCACATCGTCGCTGACCGACAGAAGACGGGTTCCGAAATCCTCCCCGTCGAAGGTCAGGCATGACGACACGAAATGCTCTTCGGTGATGTTGAACCGGGAGAGGTCGGGGTCGTTGATGGCCTGTAATAACGGCTCACCGGCCGAAACCTGCTCGGAATAGGGCACCAGGTTGATCGAGACAGAGCCCGGCTCGATCGAGCAGTTGCCGTTGCCTAGGGCCGAATGCGGGTTGCACAGCATCGACCAGGAGAATTCCTTGGCCGCGCCCTGCAAATCCTTGAGCTTCGTGTTTCCCGACGCGGATTGCTCCCCCATCGAGCCGGAGACGTCCAGAACCAGTGATATTTCCAGTTCGGATATGCCTTCCTCGGCGGTGGCTGCGCCGCCTGCGTTGATCCTGTCCACGCCCAGCATGTTCATGAACAGCGTGTTCACATCGGCCGAGGCGGTGGCCGAGACACGCTTGAAGGCCGCGCCGGTAGTCTCGACGGTAACGGTGTCCAGATAGGCGGCCAGGCCGGCCTTTTCGAAGTAATCCTCGACAACCAGCCTGGCATCCTCGGTCTGATCAAGGTCGGCGGCCGCCAGCACGGCCCGGTCAAGCGTGTTCTGAAGTGTCGTGCGCTGGTTTTCCAGGCGCATCAGGTCGACCCCCATGCCCCCGGCCCAAAGCATCAGTATCAGGATGAACAGCCCGAACAGGATCATCGACCCGCGTTCGTCGCCCTGAAAACGGCGCACCCGCCGATGGGCCTGTCGCATCAGTCTGTCGATCACCTTCGTCCCGTGCATCTGCCTTGTCCTTCCGTGCTCCGTGCCTGCATCGGCCATGCCGGCAGGCGGACTTCCAGCTACGCAACTAAGCTTCAGTCCTGTGGTCAAATTATGGCGAACCCGCGACCAAAGGGCGGAATCCTTTTTCCTTCCGGTCATATTCCGCGATCACGACGATGATCGCGCCGGCGCCGGAAACAATCCCGCCTCTGGCTCTGAAACCGGGTCCGAAACGTCGGGGATGCGACCTGCGACAGAACGTCGTAGGCTGGCACGACGACTCACCGGGCGACGCGGCGGGCGAAGGGAGGGAAAATATGGACGCACATAACGAACCGAGCTTTCGGGAATCGGTCGATCTGATGTTCAACCACGCCGCGGCGATGGGCGACCTGCCGCCGGGGCTGGAGGAAAAGATCAGGGTCTGCAACGCCACCTATACGGTGCGCTTCGGCGTGCGGCTGCGCGGCCAGATCCACACCTTCACCGGGTATCGTTCGGTCCATTCCGAGCACATGGAACCGGTCAAGGGCGGTATCCGCTATGCCAAGAGTGTCAATCAGGACGAGGTCGAGGCGCTGGCTGCGCTGATGACCTACAAATGCGCGCTGGTCGAGGCGCCGTTCGGCGGGGCGAAGGGCGGGCTTTGCATCGATCCGCGCGACTGGGACGAGCATGAACTGGAACAGATTACCCGCCGCTTCGCCTACGAGCTGATCAAGCGCGACCTGATCCATCCATCGCAGAACGTCCCGGCCCCCGACATGGGCACCGGAGAGCGCGAGATGGCGTGGATCGCCGATCAGTACAGGCGCATCCACACCACGGATATCAACGGCAATGCCTGCGTTACCGGCAAGCCGACCCATGCCGGTGGCATCCAGGGCAGGGTCGAGGCGACAGGGCGTGGTGTGCAATACGCGCTTCGTGAATTCTTTCGTCACCCCGGGGATGTAGCCAAAACCGGGTTGTCGGGCAGCCTGGACGGCAAGCGGGTGATCGTGCAGGGCCTGGGCAATGTGGGTTATCACGCGGCGCATTTCCTTTCGACAGAGGACGGCGCAAAAATTATCGGCATTGTCGAACGTGATGGCGGGCTGATGAATCCCGACGGGCTGAACATCGAGGCGGTGCATCGCTGGATCGTGGCCAATGGCGGGGTGCAGGGCTGTCCCGAGGGCACCTATCTGGGCGATGGGTCGGTCCTGCTTGAAGAGGCGTGCGACATCCTGATTCCCGCCGCGATCGAGGGGGTCATCAACCTGTCCAATGTCGAGCGGATCAAGGCGCCGCTGATCATCGAGGCGGCGAACGGGCCGGTGACCGCGGGCGCGGATATGGTGCTACGCGAAAAGGGCATCGTCATCATCCCGGACATGTATGCAAATGCCGGTGGCGTCACGGTGTCCTATTTCGAATGGGTGAAGAACCTGTCGCATATCCGCTTTGGCCGGATGCAGCGCCGCCAGGAAGAGGCGCGCCACCAGCTTGTCGTGGAACAGCTGGAAAACCTGTCCGAAGCGATGGGCCGCACATGGTCGCCCACGCCGGACTTCAAGGAGCGTTACCTGCGCGGTGCCGACGAACTGGAGCTGGTGCGATCAGGGTTGGATGACACGATGCGCGCGGCATATCAGTCCATGCGAGAGGTCTGGCATTCGCGCGACGATGTGCACGATCTGCGCACCGCGGCCTACCTGGTGGCGATTCGCCGCGTGGCGGCCAGCTATCGCGCCAAGGGGTTGTGAGCTTGCCGCGACTGGCCCGATTGACCGCCCTTCGGGCGGACAGCGTCTGGCGCTTCGCGCGGGCCGGGGCGCTGCCCCGGACCCCGGAGTATTTGGAGCAAGATGAACGGAATGTGTGTCCCCATCCCCCGATGGACGTCAATCCGGGGATGGCGGGGCGCGGTAGTTCTCCGGGCGAAGGCCGCTGGTGCCGGACAGGAAGGTTTCGGCATTTGCGATGACTTCGGTATTCTGGGCCGCGACAGCGATCCATCCCTTTGCATGGCGTTCAAGCACCGCGCAGAGGATCGTGGTCCGGCGACCAGCCGGGGCACCGTCAGGCGTGATCTGACCGGTCAGGATCAGGCGCTGATGGACCACGGCCGCGTCGCCGCCGAGATGACGGACGGCGGTCTTGCCGCAGATCAGCCGGGATCGGGCGAAGAAGGTATAGAACGCATGGCGATGCGCTTTTTCTATCGCGCCGCGGCCCTGCCACCACAGGCCCACGACATTCACGAAATCCGCGTTATCGGAGAACAGGCTGGCCAGCGCGCCGGCATCGCGCGCCATCCAGGCTGCGGCGAAGGCTGCGCCGAAGTCTTCCGGCGCGGCAAGCATCAGTTCCCCCGCAGAAGCTTGCCGGGGTTCATGATGTTGTCCGGGTCGAGCGCCTTCTTGATCTGGCCCATCACATCCCAGCCCTGGCCATGCTCTGCTTCCATGTAGGCGAGTTTGCCCATGCCGATGCCGTGCTCGCCCGTGACCGTGCCGCCCAGGCGCAGCGCGCGTTCATTCATGCGGGCGGCGAGGGCCTTGGCCTCGTCCAGCTCGGCGGGGTTTTCCATGTCGATCAGCAGCGTGGCGTGGAAATTGCCGTCGCCCACATGGCCGAGGATCGGGCCGGGGATCGAAGCGCGTGCGATATCGGCGCGGGTTTCGTTGATCGCCTCGGCCAGGCGCGAGATCGGGACGCAGACATCGGTGGCCATCATCTTGGCGCCCGGGCGGCTGGCTGCGATGGCCCAGGCGGCCTTGTGCCGCGCTTCCCACAGTTTTCTGCGATCCTCGGTCCTGGTGGCCCATTCGAAGCCGGTGGCGTCGAATTCGGCGGCGATTTCGCCGAATGTCTCCGCCTGTTCGGCCACGCCGGCATCAGACCCGTGGAATTCGATCATCAGGTGCGGCTTGTGGGGCAGGGATGTGCCGGAGAACGCGTTGAAGGCATCGGCGCAGTCGGCGTCGATGAATTCGATCCGGGCCATCGGCACGCCCATCTGGATGGTCTGGATCACGGCGTCGATGGCGTTTTCCATGTCGGGAAAGGCGCAGACCGCCGCCGAGATGGCCTCGGGCTGGCCCTGCAGGCGCAGCGTCATCTCGGTGATCAGCCCCAGTGTGCCCTCGGCACCGACGAACAGCCCGGTCAGGTCGTAGCCGGCGCTGGTCTTGCGGGCGCGGCTGCCGGTGCGGATGATCCTGCCGTCGGCCAGCACCACCTCCAGCGCGAGCACGTTGTCGCGCATCGTGCCGTAGCGCACCGCCGTGGTGCCCGAGGCGCGCGTCGCGGCCATGCCGCCCAGGGTGGCGTTGGCGCCGGGATCGACCGGGAAGAACAGCCCGGTGGAGCGCAGTTCGGTATTCAGCGCCTCGCGCGTGATGCCGGGCTGCACGATCACGTCGAGATCTTCGGCATGGACGTCCAGAACCCGGTTCATCCGCGCGAAATCGACGGTGACCCCGCCGCGGATGGGCAGCGCATGGCCTTCCAGCGACGTGCCGGCACCCCAGGCGACGACCGGCAGGTCGTGCCTGGCGCAGATTCGCACGATCTGCGCGACCTCTTCGGTGGTTTCGGGATAGACGACCGCATTCGGCGCGGGCGATGTGAAATAGGTTTCGCTTTGCGCATGCTGTTCGCGGTCGGCCTCGGTCAGCGAAAGCCGCGTGCCGAGAAGGGATGAGAGCGCGTCGCGCGCGATGTCGGGTAGGTCGGTCATTGTTCGTGTGTCCTCAGCGGCCGCAGGGATAGGCGTAGCTGACGGCCTCGCGGCCCGGCGGTGTCAGCTTAAGATGGTCGATCGCCGCACCGAAGCTGACAAGTTCGATCCTGATCGGGTCGCCGGATCGCGGGCGCACGATAAGGGTCTGCCCGTCGAGACGAAAGCTGGCCGGCAGGTCGGTGCCGTCGCGCGGCAACTTGAACCGGCCGTATTCGAAGATCACCGGGTCGGTGCAATCGGGCATGGTGCCCACCGGAATGCGTTCGGTGCTGTCGCGCAAGGTCCAGCGGCCGATCATGAAGATCGGTGCGTTGGTGCGGAATTGATCGAAGCCCTTGAGGTGCTGGAATTCCCGGACATAGGTGTCGAAACCTTCCAGCATTCGAATCTCGTCGAGGTAGGCGTCCGCGTCGGTGTTTCGCAGCGTGGCGAGCCGTGCTTCGGCAAGCCGGTCCTGAAATGTGAGAAAGACGGCATAAAGCACGATGAACGCGAGTGCGGCCAGAACGATATGGATCGTTCCGGGCTGGATCGAAAGCCGCCGTCGCCTCCACATCAAATTCATCGGGCCTCATCCTTCTCTGGTCGCGAATCGGGTGCTTCCGTCGAACGGCTTGCCGTTGCAATATTTTCTGCAAGGGCGTAAGCGACGGTTGCAGGATCCGGACGCCACCCGCCTGAGGCCCTTCGACCGGATTCCACCCGCCGCAGGACCGGAGACAGTACCTTGAGCGAAGCGATGCCACAAACCGAGACGGC
Source organism: Actibacterium sp. (assembly GCA_016278285.1). Taxonomy (GTDB): domain Bacteria; phylum Pseudomonadota; class Alphaproteobacteria; order Rhodobacterales; family Rhodobacteraceae; genus JADQCB01. The sequence continues at coordinate 4,519 of JADQCD010000210.1, read as the reverse complement.
CGACAACCGGCAAGTCTCGCTTATCACGATGTCCCTTATTGCCGTGGTGATCGGCATCGTTACCGGCCTCGGGGCGATCGCGCTGCGCTATCTGATCGCGCTGATCCACAACCTGTTCTTCCTCGGCGAGTTGTCCTTTCATTATGACGCGAATGTCGCGACGCCGCCGTCGCCTTTCGGGGCCGGGATCATTCTGGCGCCGGTCATCGGCGGCCTGATCGTGCTTTTCCTGGTTCGCCGCTATGCGCCGGAGGCCAAGGGGCACGGCGTGCCCGAGGTGATGGATGCGATCTATTACAAGAACGGGCGCATCCGGCCCGCCGTCGTGATCGTCAAGTCGCTGGCCTCGGCGTTGTCGATCGGCTCGGGCGCATCGGTCGGGCGCGAAGGGCCGATCATCCAGATCGGGTCGGGCATCGGATCGGTGCTGGGGCAGTATTTCCACCTGCGTCGGTGGCAGGTCATCACCATGGTCGCAGCGGGGGCCGGGGCGGGCATTGCCGCCACTTTCAACACGCCTCTGGGGGCCGTTCTGTTCGCGGTTGAGCTGATGCTGCCCGAGTTCAGCGCCCGGACGTTGACACCGGTAGTTCTGGCAACGGGCACCGCCACCTATATGGGCCGGCTTGCCTTCGGGATGGAGCCGGCATTCCTGGTGGCCGCGCATGACCGGTCCGAGGCGTTGGTGCCGCTGTCGGTGGACATGCTGCCACTCTATGTCATCACCGGCGTGCTGGCCGGGCTGGCGGCCGCGCTGTTCGTCAAGGTGCTGTACCGGACGGAGGATTTCTTCGATGCCGCGCCGCTTAATCCCTATCTGAAGACGGCCCTGGGCATGACCACGCTGGGGCTGCTGATGTATGTCCTGCTGCAGACCAGCGGCATGTATCATACGGCCGGCGTCGGCTATGCGACGATCCAGGGCATTCTGACCGGCCAGATCGTGGGCATCGGGTTTCTGCTGCTGCTGTTCGTGCTGAAACTTGCCGCGACCTCGATCAGCCTCGGCGCCGGGGCCTCGGGCGGGGTATTCTCGCCCACGCTGTTTCTGGGTGCGACGTTGGGCGGTGCCTTCGGGGCGGTGCTGGACATGCTGTTTCCATCGCTGGGCTTCAGCGTCATCACCTTTGCGCTGATCGGGATGGCGGCGATCGTCGGTGCAAGCACCGGGGCGGTGCTGACATCGATCATCATGATCTTCGAGATGACCGGGGATTACACGATCATCGTCGCCGCCATCATCGCCGTCGTCGTTGCCGTGGGCGTTCGCCGCGGGTTGATGACCGACAACATCTACACCATGAAGCTGACCCGCCGCGGTCACCGCATCCCGATGGACATTCGTTCGCACCTGTTCCCGACGCGCATGGCGGGCGAGGTGATGGAGCCGGTGCTGGGAAGGATCGAAATGTCCGAACTGGCCCCGGTGACGGATATCCGGCAGCGGACCGAAGGCAAGCGCAGCTTTGCCGTGGTTACCGAGGGGCGACACATTGTCGGCGTCGTGCCGGTGGATCCCGACGATATACATTGCACGCTTGGTCCGGTGATCGGCCCGGTTGGCATGGTGCGCGAACGCACCTTCCTGCAAACCGTGATGAACCGGATGGCCGACCGCAACCAGGCGGCGGTTCTGGTTCTGAAGTCCGGTGCCGGACCGCGGGCGGAAAACGTGGTCGGCGTGGTAACCCGTGTCGCGATCGGCGCGGCCGTGGTTCACGATTTCAGAAGCTGATCGCCCGCGCGGTCAGATCCGCTCTACCGTGACGGAGTCGCCGCTGTGGAAGGCCAGATGGCCCCGGATCCGTTCGACCTCGGGCTTGGGCGCCTCGTAGGACCAGGCGGCATCCTTCAGCGTCTGGCTTTTTGTCTCGATCGAGTAATAACTTGCCTCGCCCTTGCCGGGACAGGTGGCACGGGTCTCGGAAGGGTCGAGAAAGGCCATCGCTATATCGGTGCGCGGAAAGTAGATCTCCGGCGCGTGCCCGGTTTCGGTCAGTTCCAGTGCCTCGGTGGTTTCCCCCAGCACGGCACCGCCGGCCCGCACGACCCACTTGCCATCTGCCTTTCGGATCGTGATGCGCTCGGCCATCGCGTCTCTCCCTCAAATCCTGATCGACGCATCCTAGCCGCACAACGATGACAGTTCCATGCCATTCCCGCGGGCGGGCCCGCGTCACAGCGGCGCGGTGGCGCGCTTCAGCCAGTGACGCGCCGCGGCAGAGACGCGGGGACCGATCTTTTCGGCGACCAGGACGTGATAGGCGTCGAGCCAGGCACGTTCTTCCACGCTGAGTATTTCGGGGACGATCAGCCGCCGGTCGATCGGCACGAAGGTCAGCGTGCGGAAGGCCAGCATCGCCCGGTCGTCGGCGCCGGGCAGGGCCGGGGCGCGTTCGACCACGACCAGGTTCTCGATACGGATGCCGAAGGCCCCCTCCCGGTAATAGCCGGGCTCGTTCGACAGGATCATGCCGGGGCGCATCGGCACCTCGCCCAGCCGCGACAGGCGTTGCGGCCCCTCATGCACCGACAGGAAGGCACCAACGCCGTGGCCGGTGCCGTGATCGTAATCCTGCCCGGCCAGCCACAGCGGATATCGCGCCAGCGCGTCCAGGTCGCGCCCCGCCAGCCCGCGTGGCCAGCGCGCGCGCGACATTGCGATCATCCCCTTCAGTACGCGGGTAAAGCACTGTTTTTCCTCGGTTCCGACATCACCCACCGCGATGGTCCGGGTCAGGTCGGTCGTCCCGTCGGCATATTGCCCACCGCTGTCGATCAGCAGAAGATCTCCGTCGCGGATCTCGCGGTTGGTCCTGCGCGTCACCCGGTAATGCACGATCGCGCCATTCGGACCAGAGCCCGCGATCGTGTCGAAGCTTATGTCGCGCAGCCGGTCTGTCGCGCGGCGGCTGAGTTCAAGCTCGGTCACGACGTCAATCTCGGTCAGTCGGCCATGCGGCAGGGTGGCATCAAGCCAGGCCAGGAATTCGACCACGGCCGCGCCGTCGCGCAAATGCGCCTCGGTGGTGCCGGCGATCTCGGCCTCGGTCTTGCAGGCCTTGGGCAGGATGCAGGGATCGTCGCCCCATTCGAAGGCGACACCGGCCTCGTTCAACTCGGCCGTCACCCAATAGGGGGCGGTGGCGCTGTCGACACGGACCGTTCCGGTCAGGCTGCGCAGGGCGGGGCCGAACGCCTCGGGCGGGCGCAGCGTGACGCTGTTGCCCAGATGCGCGCGAAGGTCGTCATCGCATTTTTCCGGCGCCACGAACAAGGTGACGCGGGCATCGTCGTGCAGGATCGCGAACGCATGCGGGATCGGCGTGCGCGGCACGTCCGCGCCGCGGATGTTCAGCAGCCAGGCGATCGAGTCGGGCATGGTCAGGACCGCGGCGCTGTGTCCGTCATCGACCAGGGTCCCGGCGATGCGCGTGCGCTTGCGATGCGCCGGTTCCCCGGCGAGCGTCTCGGGATGGGCCGTGATCCGGCCTGCGGGGGGCGCCGGCTGTGTCTCCCATATGCGATCGACCAGACTGGTGGTTTCGGCCAATGCGATCGAGGACCCGTCAAGGCCTTTGACCAGGGCGTCGATCTGCTCGAACGTGTGCAGCCAGGGGTCGAAGCCGACGACGCCCCCCTCGGGCAGGGCCTTGCGCAACCAGTCGTGCAGCCTGGTCTCGGGCCAGGCGACCGGCGTGAAACTGCCGGGGTCCACCTGGTCCTTCACCTGCACCTTGTAGCGGCCGTCGATGAACACGGCGGCCCGATCGGCCAGCGCAACGCAAAATCCCGCCGAACCGGTAAAGCCGGTCAACCAGGCCAGCCGCTCGTCGCGGGGGGCGACATATTCGCCCTGGTGGGCGTCGGCGCGCGGCACAAGGAAACCGTCCAGCCCTTCGGCGGCCATTTGCCGACGCAGCGCCGCCAGCCGCTCTGGCCCCCGGGACCGGTCTGCTGTGTCGTCGAAGTTCTGAAACATTCAAAGGATCTCCTGGGCGCGACGAATCCGCAATGGCGGCGGGCTGGAAGGGGGGAAGGCTGTTTCCGGTGTCCGCCTCAACTTGCCTTCCTGATCCCGACAAAGCGCGCGCGGGCACGCGGGTCGTGGTCGAACAGGGCGGCCAGCTGTTCGGTCATCGCACCGGCCAGCTGTTCGACATCGGTGATCGTCACGGCGTGCTGGTAATAGCGCGTGACGTCGTGGCCGATGCCGATGGCGATCAACTCCACCAACCGGCGGCGTTCGACCATCGCGATCACGTCGCGCAGATGCTTTTCCAGATAATTGGCCGGGTTCACCGACAAGGTGCTGTCATCGACCGGCGCACCGTCCGAGATCACCATCAGGATCTTTCGCACCTCGGGCCGCCCGACCATTCGCCGATGCGCCCATTCCAGCGCTTCGCCGTCGATATTCTCTTTCAGCAACCCTTCCTTCATCATCAGGCCAAGATTCTGCCGTGCCCGGCGCCAGGGGGCATCGGCATTCTTGTAGATGATGTGGCGCAGGTCGTTC
>JADQCD010000281.1 GCA_016278285.1 Actibacterium sp. | reverse complement strand
GATCTCGCAAGTGGTAACGGCGGTGCGTGACGCAGGCCCCGTTACGGCATCTCATTATCTTGAGGAGTGCAACCTGCGTGATCTTGAGGAGTGCAACCTGCGTGATCTTGAGGAGTGCAACCTGCGTGGTTTCAGATACGAAGACGGAATGAAGCAGATGAGGGTCAAGGATGCAGTTCCTGACCTTCTCGGTGACCTGGGAAAGCGTGCTTCGGCTGCTTTGCAAGCGGAAGGTGATTTGAAGACGGCACAGCTGCTGAAATTTGGAAAGGCCAAATACTTGACCCCGCTAATTGAGGAGGGGAAGTTGAGGATCCAGCCCGCTTCTAGTTTTTCCGATCCTCTACACAACGCAGCCGTCGGCGACAACGAGACTACGAGGTCCTTCAAGATGGCCATATCTGGCGAGAGGATCCTCGATCTTGTGACCGAGCACGGACTTCCACGTGAGATGGCCGACCGCGATGATCTAGAGATCGATGTACAGTATTTCACAGATTATTGGATGACTTGCTTTGGTCGCGCCCTTCAACCCCGGATGGCCGTGGACTTCGAAGCAGATTCGATGGTTGCCGTGCTCAACAAGGACGAGTTTTATCGTCGCCTCCGCCGGGCCTTCCGAGAAAAAATGGACTACTCTTCAATGAAGCATGGTCCAGTTCAGTACTTCGATCCTTACCTGCCGAATTGCAATTTCAAAGCAATCCCGCTCATTAAGCCATTGAAATACTACTATCAGCACGAATATCGCTACTTTTGGCTCCCGAGTGAACCCGTTGATAGACTCGAATTCGTGGATATCGAGATGGGCCCACTCGGTGACATCTGCCGACTGATCACATGGTAGCCATGCGTCAGTCGAACACCCGCGCCGGCTGCTCGTCCCACGGCAAGCACGCGACGAAGCACAGGTCGTAGAGGCTGATGGCGCAGCGTTCGCGACGCACGACCAGCCGCTCGAGCACCTCGGGCGACAGCCACGCGAGGCGAAGCAAGCGGCTGACGTAGCGGTCGGAGAGACCTTCCTCGGCGGCGAGATCGGCGATGGTGGTGATTTCGCCGCGCTCCATCCGCTGCCGCCACGCCCACGCCCGGCCGATGGCGCGCAGCACGCGGGGATCCTGGCCCGGCGGCGGGTCCGACGCTTCGATGTCCTTCGGCGGCAGGATGCGCGGCCGCCCGCCGCGTTTGCGGACCGTGAGCGGGATGTGGACGCGGATCGTATCGTTCGCGGCCATCAGGCGGCGTCCTCCTGCGCTGGCGTCATCAGGCTGGCCAGCGCGCCGAGCCCGTCATGGCGCAGGTCAATGTCGAGCCCATCCTCGCCCACCGTCACGCGCGCCACCAGCAGCTGGACGACGCGGGCCTGCTCCGCCGGGATCAGCGCCTTCCACAGATCGTCGAACTGCGTGAGCGCTGCGGTCACGGTGCCCTCGTCGAGGTCGGGGCGCTCCTTCTTAAGCGCGCGAGCGGTGCGCGCGATGACCTCCGGCGTGCGTAGCAGCCGCCGGATCTCGCCGATGACCGCTTCCTCGACCATGGCTGCAGGCAGCCGCTGGGGCCCGCACAGCTCGGCTGTTGGCCGTTTCTGGATGACGTCCATCGAGACGTAATAGCAGTACCGCCTGTTCCCCTTCTTCGTGTGGTGCGGGGTCGACGCCCGCTTCCTTCGCCTGCGCCAGCGCCTGCACAACGCCCGCCGCCGCTCGGACACGTTCGTCCGCGTCATAGGCTTGGAGCGGCTGCATCACGTTCACCGCGACCGGCTGGAGCGTGTATGTTGCAAGGTGGCGTTGTGCTTCGCGCACAAGAGGCCCCGTGGTCGCGTTGTAGAGCACGGCAGAACGCCGAAGGCCACACACACGCTGTCGCGCGCCGCTGTGAGCGTCTCGCGCGTCATGGCCCGGCTCAGGTCCGGGGTCACGTCGCTCGGCCTCCGGTCCTGCGCAGGTGTAGGCCCGACCGCCGCGTTTGCGAACCGTGAGCGGGATATGGACGCGGATCGTCTCGTTTTCTGGCATCAGGCGACCTCCTTCTTCGGCGGGGTCATCAGTGCCGCAATGGCGCCGAGGAGCGGCCTATATTTCAGATCGCACCCGGGATTCGGCAATCGCGCAAGGCGCCCTCGCGAAGAACAAACACAAAAAATTTTAGCGCAAGTCTCTGCCAACCGTTCCCTTTCTTGAACGAACTCCCTAATTCGACGGAGGCTCGCGCCCACGCCGGGTCGCCGGCCACGCTTGCAGAAAGACAGGAACCTCGATGCTTCATGATCTCCTTCTCGTGGCCGCCGGCCTTGTTCTCCTGTTCGTTGGCGGCGAGGGGCTCGTGCGTGGTTCCGTTGCGATCGCCGAGCGGCTGGGCATCTCGAAGCTCCTGATCGGTCTTGTCATCGTCGGTTTCGGCACCTCGACACCTGAACTGCTCGTCTCGGTCAACGCCGCGCTCGACGGCGCGTCCGAGATCGCGCTCGGCAACGTCGTGGGCTCCAACATCGCAAATGTCCTTCTGATCATCGGCCTTGCAGCCATAATCGCACCCGTCACAGCATGGGAACGGACGGCAGTGCGAGAGGCGCTGGTGGCGACCGTCGTCTCGCTGGCGGCTTTTGCGCTGGTGCAGGGCGAGGCCATCACGCAGACCGAGGGCATCGCGATGCTCGTGGTCCTCGCGGGCTACCTTTTCTCCAGCTACTGGCTGGAAAAACGGGATCGCCAGTCGAAAACGTTTCAGCACGAAGCGGAAGAGTTCGAGGACATCCCCCTGCCGCGGCCGTGGCTCGCGCCATTTCTGGTCATCGGCGGCATCGTCGCGCTGGTGTTCGGGGCCGACATGCTGGTCGAGGGCGCGGTGAATATCGCCCGCGATTTCGGCGTGCCGGATGCGGTGATCGGCCTGTCGCTGGTGGCCATCGGCACCTCGTTACCCGAGCTTGCCACTGCCATCGTCGCCGCGATCCGGCGTCACTCGGACGTGGTGCTGGGCAACGTGATCGGCTCGAACATCTTCAACATCCTCGCGATCCTCGGCGTGACGGTGGTGATCCAGCCGATCGAGGTCAGCGCCCGCTTCCGCGAGATCGACACGCCGGTCATGCTGGGCGCGGCCGTGCTGCTGCTGGGCTTGCTTTTCGCCTCTAAGAGCATCGGGCGCGCTTGGGGTGCGCTTATGCTGGCCGTCTACGCCGCATACATGGTGTTCCTGTTTTCCAATGGTGTGGCCGGCTGACCCCTCGAAAAGGCGTGGTGGCCGCCAGCCCGGTCGCGCGCTGCGCTACGCCGGGGGCTCGGCACGCGGTATCCCGCCCCGTTCCGTTCCGCTTACCCAAGGGGGCCAGACCGACAGCGCAAACCCCGAAAGACCATGACTGGCCGACGGGTCTGATATTTCGCAAGAGACTTTCAGTTCCCCCGGCCCGCTGCGCGGGTCTCGCTGAGTGTCATCGCCGTAGACAGGGCCTCGGGGTCCAGCTTCAGTTCGATCACCGACGGCACCCCCGCCGATGTCGCGCGCGCGAAGGCATCGGCAAACCCGGCACCATCGGTCACCACCTCGCCGTGCCCGCCATAGGCACGCGCAAGCGCGGCGAAATCCGGGTTGGTCAGGTCGGTGCCGCTGACCCGGCCGGGATAGGTCTTTTCCTGATGCATGCGGATCGTGCCATAGCGGCCGTTGTTGGCGACGATGACGATCGGCGTCGCGCCATGCTGTATCGCCGTCGACATCTCGTTCAGCGTCATCTGGAAACAGCCGTCGCCCGCCAGGCAGACCACGGTCCGGTCGGGATGTTGCAGGCTGGCCGCGACCGCGGCGGGAAATCCGTAGCCCATCGAACCGCTGGTCGGCGCCAATTGGGTGCCGAACCGCTTGAACCGGAAATACCGGTGCAGGAACGCGGCGTAATTGCCCGCGCCGTTGGTAAGGATCGCATCCTCGGGCAGCGTGTCGTTCAGCCAGGTGATCACCCGCTCCATCTTCACGGTGCCGGGGGTCTCCCTGGGCCGGGTCCATGCCTCGTAATCGGCGCGCGCATCCCGGGTCCAGGCGCCCCACGGCACTTCGGGGGGGCGGGCATGCGCCAGCACGGTCAGCATCTGCGGCGCGGGCACGGCGATGGCCGGATCTGCGCGCCAGACGCGGCCGAGTTCGTCCGGGTCGGGATGGACATGGACGATGCGCCGTCCCGGCGCCGCCGGATCGATCAGCGTATATCCGGCTGTCGCGGTATCGCCCAGCCGCGTCCCCAGGGCGATCACCGGGTCGGCATCGCGCAGCCGTGCGGCCAGCCCGGGGTTCATTCCCACCCCCAGATCGCCGACATAGTTGGGGTGACGGTTGTCCATGTGCCCCTGCCGGCGAAAGCTGACGGCCACGGGCAGGTCGAACCGCTCGGCAAAGCGCGCCAGATCCGCGGCAGCCTGCGGCGACCAACCGGGCCCTCCGGCCACCACCAACGGCCGCTCGGCCCCGTCCAGCACCGCCAACAGCGCATCCACCTGCGGCGCGGCAACCTGTGGCGGGGCCGGCACCGAAGCGGGAATGTCGGGCACCTGCGCGATATCGCTCAGCATGTCCTCGGGCAGGGCCAGGACGACCGGGCCGGGCCGTCCCGACATCGCGACATTAAAGGCACGGGCGACATATTCGGGCAGCCGGGCGGTATCCTCCACCTCGGCGGCCCATTTGACAAGCGGCCCCATGAAAGCGCGATAATCGACCTCCTGAAACGCCTCGCGGTCGCGATGGCCGCGCGCGATCTGGCCGACGAAGGCGACCATCGGGGTGCTGTCCTGGCGCGCCACATGCAGCCCCGAGGCCGCGTTCGCGGCCCCCGGCCCCCGCGTGACGAACAGCACGCCCGGTCGGCCGGTCAGCTTGCCATGCGCCTCGGCCATCATCGCTGCGCCGCCTTCGTGGCGGCAGACGATATTGGCGATGCCGGCACCATGCAGCCCGTCCAGCGCCGCCAGAAAGCTTTCGCCGGGCACGGAAAAAACTCTTTCCACGCCGCGCAGGACCAGTTGATCCACCAGGATTTGTCCACCGTGCCGCTTCATGCCGCGCTCCGTCTTGCTGTTTGTCGCTCCGGACAAACTGCGCCAAGGCGCGGCCGGGGGCAAGGCACGGCTTGCCCGAAGGTGAAAGCGTCTTACCTCGGACAGAAGACAGAAAGGGACAGCAGGCATGACGCAAACCACGCTGCTTGGGATTTCCGGGGCGCTGCGCCGCGACTCCTACAACCGCAAACTGCTGCACGAGGCCACGCGGCACTTCGGCCCCGACAACTTCGTCGAAGCCGATCTGAGGCTGCCGCTCTATGACGGCGACCTGGAAACGGCCGAGGGAATCCCCGCGCCGGTGCAGCGTCTTGCCGATCAGATCGCGGCGGCGGATGCCGTGGTGATCTCGGGGCCGGAATACAACAAGTCGATCTCGGGTGTGCTGAAGAACGCGCTGGATTGGGTCAGCCGGACCGACGGCAACCCCTGGCGGGACAAGCCGGTGGCGATCATGGCCGCAACCGGCGGACGTGCGGGCGGTGAACGCACACAGTTCGCGCTGCGCCTGTGCATGGTGCCTTTCCGGCCCCGTCTGTTGATGGGTCCCGAGGTGCTGGTCGGCGGCGCGAAGGACCAGTTCGACGAGTACGGGCGCCTGACCAATCCGCGCTACGAAACCGCGCTCAAGACCCTGATGCAGGCGCTGCGGGCCGAGGCCGGGTCGTGACGCTCAGGCCGGGTTCGCGACCTCGATCAGGTTTCCATCGGGATCGCGGAAATAGATCGATCTGATCGGCCCCGTCGCGCCGTGGCGCGCGACCGGGCCTTGCTCTACCGTGATCCCCCAGCCGCCAAGATGGGCCAGCCAGTCATCCAGCGGCGTGTCACTGAGAAAACACAGATCGGCGCTGCCCGGCACCGGGCTTCGGGCGCAGGGAACGTATTCCCGCCCGGCCGGGTGCAGGTTGATCTTCTGGCCGCCGAATGCAAGCGCGGTGCGGGTGCTGCCATCGGCAGCGTGAACCTCGGCCGACGCCATACCCATGATTCTTTCATAAAAGGCCACGGTGTGGCCGATATCGGCAACGGTCAGCACCAGGTGGTCCAGGGCGGTCACGGTCGGGGTCATGGCGATTGCCTCGGTCGCGGGGGAAGTCTAGCATTGGTATCATGCACCCGAGCGTCGGAAAAACTCAAACGCTTCATGACGGGATGGACCCGGCCCGCGCGGCGGCCCTTCACGCCGCGCTTGCGCTGCCCGGCCAACCGCCCCGCGCGGACCACCCGCTGCCGCCCTTTTTTCACCAGATCCATTTCTGGGACGCCCGCCCGCCGGCCGGGCTGGGGCGCGACGGGCATCCGCGAACCGGCGGCTTCATCCCCGATACGGGTCTTCCGCGCAGGATGTGGGCAGGCGGACGGCTGGCCTTCGACGCGCCGCTGCGCGCAGGTATCGCGGCGCAAAAGGTGACAACGGTCGAAGATGTCGAGGAAAAGCACGGCCGCAGCGGGCCACTGGCCTTCGTCACGCTGCGCCATGAGATCTGGCAGGCCGATCGACTGTGCCTGACCGAGCATCAGGAACTGGTGTTTCGCGCCGATCCCGCGCCCGGCGCCGCCGCGCCCCGGGCCCCGCAGGCCCCGGACGGCGAAGACAGCGCCCAGGCGGTCACGTTCGACCCGACATTGCTGTTTCGGTATTCGGCGCTGACATTCAACGGCCACCGGATCCATTACGACCGGGATTATGCCCGGCAGGTCGAGGGCTATGAGGGGCTGGTCGTGCATGGGCCGCTTCTGGCACAACTGCTGATACTGATGGCCGAGCGGGAGCTTGGGCCGCTGCGCGCGTTCCAATTTCGCGCGACCGCGCCGCTGATGGATTTCGAGCCCGCCACGCTGTGCCGCAAGGCGCGCGCGCTGTGGGTGCGGGGGCCGGCCGGACGCATGTGCCTGGAGGCCGAGGCGACGGCCGCGTGACGCGGCTTGATCCGGGTGCGAGGCTCGGGCACAAGCGGATCATGGCAAAACAGTCCGCCTCGTTCACCTGCACATCCTGCGGCGCGTCCCACAAGAAATGGGCCGGGCGTTGCGACGCCTGTGGCGCCTGGAACGCGATCGTGGAAGAGGCCCCGCTATCGGCCGGACCGGCGGCGAAATCGCTGGGCCGGGCACGGGGCCGTGCAGCGCCATTGTCGGACCTGTCCACGCCCGAGACACCGCCACCGCGCACATGTTCGGGCCTGTCAGAGCTTGACCGCGTGCTCGGGGGCGGGCTGGTACCGGCCTCGGCGATCCTGGTGGGCGGCGATCCGGGGATCGGCAAATCGACTCTGCTGTTGCAGGCGGCGGCCAGGTTCGCCCGCGCCGGCCTGTCCTGTATCTATGTCTCGGGCGAAGAGGCCAGCGCCCAGGTGCGGATGCGCGCCCAGCGGTTGAACCTTGCCGACGCACCGGTGCGGCTGGCGACGGAAACCAACCTTCGCGATATCCTGACGACGCTGGACGCGGAACGTCCCGGCCTGGCGATCATCGACTCGATCCAGACGATGTGGGCCGACAATGTGGACAGTGCCCCCGGCTCGGTCAGTCAGGTCCGCGCCGCCGCGCATGAGCTGGTGAGCTTCGCCAAGCGCACCGGCGTGGCCATCGTGCTGGTGGGCCATGTTACCAAGGAGGGGCAGATCGCCGGGCCACGCGTGGTCGAGCACATGGTCGATACCGTGCTTTATTTCGAGGGTGAGCGCGGCCATCAGTTCCGTATCCTGCGCGCGGTCAAGAACCGTTTCGGCCCCGCCGACGAGATCGGGGTTTTCGAGATGACCGGCATGGGGCTGGCCGAGGTCGCCAACCCTTCGGCGCTGTTCCTGTCGGATCGCGGCCCGCCCGCCCCCGGATCGGCCGTTTTCGCCGGGATCGAGGGCACGCGCCCGGTGCTGACCGAGATCCAGGCGCTGGTCGCGCCCGCCCCGCCGGGGACGCCGCGCCGCACGGTGGTCGGGCTGGATTCGGGGCGCCTTTCGACCACGCTGGCGGTGCTGGAGGCGCGCTGCGGCATCCCATTTGCCGGGTTGGACGTGTTCCTGAACGTCGCTGGCGGAATGAAGGTCACCGAACCGGCTGCCGATCTGGCCGTCGCCGCCGCGCTGTTGTCGGCGCGCGAGGATGTGGCGCTGCCGCGCGATACCGTGATTTTCGGCGAAATCAGCCTGTCGGGGGCCCTGCGCCCGGTAAGCCAGACCGAAAACAGGTTGAAAGAGGCGCAAAAACTTGGTTTCACAACGGCTATCGCTCCCGCGCAATCGAAACCCGGGGGCAGCGCCGGGTTGAAACTACGCCAGATGGCCGACCTGACCGCATTCGTAGGGGACATGTTCGGGGCCGGTTAGGCCCTCCCAAAGGGGCGAGGAATGGAAGGTTTCACGATAATCGACGCGGTTGTCGCTGTGGTGATCGTCCTGTCGGCGATACTCGCCTATTCGCGCGGACTGGTGCGCGAGGCGCTGGCCATCGTGGGATGGATCGCCGCCGCGGTGCTTGCGTTCATTTTCGCGCCGCCGGTCATGCCGCTGGTCAAGCAGATTCCCGTGCTGGGCGATTTCATCGCCGACAGCTGCGAAATCTCGATCCTGGCGGCCTTTGCCCTGGTCTTTGCCGTGGCCCTTGTGGTGGTGTCGGTCTTCACCCCGCTTTTCGCGTCGCTGGTGCAGCGTTCGGCGATCGGCGGAGTCGATCAGGGGCTGGGCCTGCTGTTCGGTGTGGCCCGGGGCGTGCTTCTGGTCGCCGTGGCCTTTTTCGTTTACGATGCCGTCATCACCACCGACCCGTTGCCGATCGTCGAGGACAGCCGTTCCTCCGCGGTATTCGCCAACCTGACCGACCGGATACAGCAACGCGACCCCGAACAGGCGTTGGGCTGGCTGACGGACCAGTATGACCGCCTGGTGAATGTTTGCGTCACCCCGGAATGACGAACGCCACGCCGCTCGACCACCGTTTCGTGATCCTTGGGTGACATCGGTCTGTCGAGACACTAAGTAGGGGTCATCCTGCCGCCAATGGATTCGGAGCCCGCCTGAATGCGCGCGATGCCCCCCAGCCACCCGTTCGACGATGACAAACTGAAGGAAGAATGCGGCGTGTTCGGCGTGATCGGCGTTGCCGATGCGGCGAATTTCGTGGCGCTCGGCCTGCACGCGCTTCAGCACCGCGGGCAAGAGGCCGGCGGCATCGTCAGCCACGATTCCGAACAGGGCTTCAACTCGGCCCGGCGCTTCGGCTATGTGCGCGACAATTTCACCAAGGCCAGCCTGATGGAGACGCTGCCCGGTCCGCTGGCCATCGGGCATGTGCGCTATTCGACCTCCGGGTCGAAAGGACAGACCCAGATTCGCGACGTTCAGCCCTTTTTCGGCGAATTCTCGATGGGCGGCGCGGCGATCGCGCATAACGGCAACATCACCAATGCCGAGGCGCTGCGGCGTGAACTGATCGAGCGCGGCTCGATCTTCCAGAGCTCCTCGGACAGCGAATGCATCATCCACCTGATGGCCCGGTCGCTGCAACGCAACATCCCCGAGCGGATGAAAGATGCGCTGCGCCGGGTCGAAGGCGCGTTTTCCATCGTCGCGATGACCCGGACCAAGCTGATCGGCGTGCGTGACCCGCTGGGGGTGCGGCCGCTGGTGCTGGGCCGTGTCGCCGATGGCTGGGCGCTGAGCTCCGAGACCTGTGCGCTGGACATCATCGGCGCCGAATTGGTGCGCGAGATCGAACCGGGCGAGATGGTCGTCATCAACGATGACGGGATCGAAAGCTATCGCCCCTTCCAACAGGCGCGCCCGCGCTTCTGCATCTTCGAGCATGTCTATTTCTCGCGCCCCGACAG
>JADQCD010000036.1 GCA_016278285.1 Actibacterium sp. | reverse complement strand
CTCGATGTAGGGTGCCCGGCGGATCAGCCCGCGCTTGTGCGCCCATGACAGGGCGTTGCGCAGATGCCCGAGCTGCGTCCAGATCGTGCCATCCTGGCGACCGGCCGCGCGGCGTTCCTCGGCATAGGCGCGGCAATCCTCGACGGTGATCTGATCGGGGCGCAGGTGGCCGAAGAAAGGCAGGACGCTCTTGCCGGTGTGGCGCATGGATTCGGCGATGCTGCGCCCGGCGCGTTCATCCCGGTAGGCCTCCCAGATGTCGGCCACGGTCGTGCCGTTCGGGTCCGCGGTGGCGGCAAGGATTACGTCGCGCGCCTCGGCATCAGCCGCGCCAGCTGTTGCGGCCGCAAGCCGGAACCGCCGGCGCTTTCCGGTTTCATCATACCATGTGACGACGAAGCGCCCGTTGAGCCGTCCGATCTTGTAGTCCCGCATTCGTATTCCTCCACGGCGTCCCTCGGGATTCGCATCATGCGCCCGACTCGGAAGCCGCGCAACTCGCCGCGCTTGATGAGCTGGCGCACCGTCTCGGCCGAGCATTGCCAGCGTTCGGCCAGTGTGTCCGGGGTGTATGGGCGAGCCGGTTGCATCCTTCAGCCCTCTTCAGCCAGTGCGTGGGCGTCTTCCAGTTTTGCCGCTTGCACCAAGAGCCGCGCGGCTTGGCGGCGCAGCGATTCCGGCGTGCGCGGCGGGAGCTTCGTCGGCAGCCTGATGCCCAGCCGGTATGCCGTCTTGCGCACATATGCCTGGTGGCAGTCGAGCGCTGCGGCAATTTCCGGCGCGGTCCAGTCCGGGTGGGCAAGGTGGGTGTCGATGACCTGCTGTTTAGTTGTCATGCGGCAATCTCCTGCATTGCATATTCGCCCCATTGGTCGGCCATCGCGTCGGCCATGCCTTCGAAGGTCCGGCTCCGGATTCGCCATCGGTCTGGACTAGGCGAGGCTCGGTGGACCTTTGACCATGCCTTGTGCTCGTTCGTGCCGGGCTTCGGCGGCTTGAGCCTGTCTGTGGCAGCGAGCGGCGGCATCCCACGAAGGTAGAGGCCGGTCGCCTTGAAGGCGGGTTCGCCGAACCACCACGGCTGCACGACGTAAGGCTTCGGCAGGTCGCGGGGCAGGCGCGCCCTGGCGTGCGGATTCATCACCGGGTTCTCGATCGCGACGCGCGGCGTCGGCGCCGTCCAGCAGGCCGAGAAGAGCGACGCGCCTTCGTCAAGGTGGCGCCACATCACGGCAAGGCGATCCTCGCGCGACATGGTGGGCCATGCGGCGCGCTCGTCCGCGGTCGACTCCCGAGGCGGGTTTTTCGGCGGCTCGCGCAACCATCGGACGCCAGAGTTGCAGAGCCGGGTGCAGGGTGGGTGCGCCACGATCAGCAAATCCCAGCCGTCGTGCAGGTGGTCGCGCACGTCGCCGGTGATGTGCCGGTTGCTGCGGTCCTCTGCCGGCAGCAGGTCGCAGGACCATGCGTCATGCCCCCGCGCGGTGAAGGCGCGGCGCACCACGCCCGAGAACTCGCAGGCGATCAGGACACGGAGAGGGGCGGTCATGCCACCACCTTTGCCCGCAGGCCCTTGTTGTAGGTTCGTAGCAGCAGCTCGTGCCCGCGTCGCGCGGTCTTTCCTCCGGTCAACTTGACCATCTGCCCGGCCTCGTCTTTCAGGCTCTCGAAGTCGGTATCGGCGACGACAGCCTCCAGCCTGTCCAAATCAGATTCTGCATCGAGGATCCGTGCGACAGTCATTGCCACGACTTCGATCGCGAACGCGGTCAGCAGGTTGCGTTGCGCTGGCTGCGCGTCGAGCATCAGTTCCAGCGCGGTGAATGTCGTGCCCTCGCCGATGCGCTTTACCAGCTTCTCCAGGACGGTCACGGCGCGGGTCTGGCGCGGGGCCAGTGACACGCCCACCGCGACGTCGGTGCTGATCTCGAGATTGTGGAGCATCGTGGCCACGGTCATCGCCGCGTCGTCGCCTGCCGTCACGCGCGCCCGGAACTTGTCGATCGAGGCAACCGACGTGCGGGTGGTGTTGATGCCGACGAAGTCCTGCGCCTGGGCAGCAACGTCGCCGGAGACGAGGATCGCGGGCACCTCGGCCACGGCCAGCGCCGATGCCGCGATGGCCCGGTGCTGGCCGTCGATCACCGAATACCGGTCGCCGTTGCGTGCGACGATCACGGCTCCGAACCGCGACCAGGAAAAGTCGGCCACGATCTTGCGGATCTTGCCGAGCCCGCCACGCGAGATACGTCGCTGATAGCGGCCGTCGATATCCAGCGCATCCATCGGCACCATGACCAGAGTCACGACGTGATCTGCCGGTGGCACCGGCGCCTTGCCTGCGCGCTGCTGGCGTAACCAGGCGATGTTGTCATCGCTGATGGGGCGGCGCGGGTTGTTCTCGGTCATGTCGCCTTCCTCTCAATCAGGGCCAGCATTTCGCGCGCCAGCGTGTGGTCGTGGCCGTCCCGGCTGAGCGCCAGTAGACAGCGGCAGGCATGGGCCAGCTGGGCGTCGGGCACGCCGGCCGGGCTGGCCAGGGTGCCGCGGGCCCATGCGATCTGTTCGGCGCGCGCGTCGGGGTGGTGGTCGGGCGGCCGGCCGGGTGTCGGAGACCCGGCCGGCGCGGCGATGCGCGAAACGTGAGTGGTGGGGCTGCGCATCATTCCGTCCTTTCGATGAACCGGTCTTGCAGGCGGATCGCCGCGGCGTTGAACCAGGCGCGGGCGGCGTCGGCCGGGCCGGAACCGCTGACGGTCAGGCCGTGCAGCCGGATCGTGAACAGGGCACCGGCCGGGGTCGGGTGGTCGGGCCAGTCGCCGCCGGTGGCGCGGATCTCGGCGGCCAGCTGCGCCGCCTGCGTGGCGGGGCGGGACGTGCCCCATGCGTCGACCAGTGGCGCGATCCGGGCGATGTCGATGTCATCGGTCATGGGGTGCCCCCTGTTCCGTCCGGTCGATCACCAGCCGCACCTCGCCGATCGCCTTCGGGGCGACGTGCAGGGCCAACGCGGCGAAGAGGGCGACGAACAGCGCCTGCGCGATGCGGCGCAGGGCGCGGGCACGGGCGAAGGCGACCCGCTGGCGCTGCACCTCCGGCGTCGGCAGGCCGTGCAGCGCGTCGGTCGAGAGGGTCGGGGCGGTCATGCCGAGCCCTCCGCGTCCCTGGCGATGCGCCTGAGAAACTCGATATCGTCGGCCACGCCGCCGCCCGGGATGGCAAAGAAGACGTCGATGCCAGGATCGCCGTCGAAATCCTCGACAACCATCCGGGTGACCGGCGCACCGCCCCGGGAACTGATCGTGTAGCAGGTCAGGTCGCGGCGGCATTCGGCAAATTCCGTCCTGCCCTGCCAGGCCGGCCGGACCGAGAAGCCAGCCATGCGGATGGCGTTGACATATTCGGTCCGGTTCATGCCGCACCGCCCGGCCCGGCGGGGCGCGTGTCGGCGTTGAGGCGGGCCTGCCGGGGCGGATGGCCCCGGGCCGACTTGGCGACCAGCCAGAACAGGCGGCGCTGCGCCGCGCTGTGGGAAGGGTCGGGGTTGGCGACCAGGTGCCGGGCCCGGGCCACGGCGCCGGCGCGGCGGTCAAGCAGGTCGATCAGGGTCATGATGTGCCTCCATCGGGTTGCGATGGGATCAATGTTTGCCAAAGGAAAACATTTGCGTCAATAAAAATGTTTGCCGTAGGAAAACATATGCCTTGCGCGGTGCGCCCCGGATCGGGCATGATCGCGGGTAGAGGCACGAAAAAGCCCGGCGCGAGGCCGGGCGGGTAGATGTGAGAATGTTGGAAGGTGGATCAGAAAAGGGACGGGCGCCGCTGGTCGCCAAGGACGGGGGGTGGCGGATTGAGCCAGACGGGAAGGCTTTCTTCGGAAGGCTCAAGCTAAGACCCGCACTGGGCCAGTCAGGCGTTGGTGACGCCCAAGATTTTGGCAAAAACTGAAAGCGCCTCGTGTATGGCCTTTTCCGAGGTAGAGCCGGTGCCTTCGTGCGTCGCGCCAAGAAGATTATCGCAGGCGGAGAGGTATAAATCACACCTTTGCTGTTCAGTCAGGGAGGCGCTGCGGTCAATTGCCTGCACCAACATGACGACGATCACCCAAATCGGTCCTGTAATGGTGTAGCCGCTCGGGCCCAGGTTTATCGTTCCGCCGATCGGGTGGGAGATGTCCGCGTGCAACGGGCGATCCGGATCTGGATAATCTGGTATCATGGTCGTCTCCTGTGTGGCTTTGCGTTTCAATCATCGTGTTGCCATGCCGTCAGCTGTCCTTCGTGGTCTTGTGGATTTGTTCCAGGAGATGGATCGCGCGCTTGCGGGCCTTGTCGGACTCGGCGAAGTGCCAGGCGATCGCGCCAAGCACAACCCCGGTGATGATGCCGGTCGCCGCCATGCCGAGCGAAATGCTCATGGCGATAGCCTGCTGGCCATACCCGGCGTTTCCGTAGATGGCCATGGCCCCGACAATGGCGAGGAATGGCACGAGCCACGACAGGACGGTCAGCATGTCATTCCAGAATTTCATGTTTCCCCCTTGGTGGTTCAGGAACAATCGACCGCCGCGAAGGTGTTGATCTCACGGTTGTCGATGGTTTCACGGATTACCCGGCATCCCGTGTGTTTCTCGATCGCCCGGACATTCATCAGGCTGAGTGCCGGGTCCGCCGTGAAAAGGTGGCTGCCTTCGACCCGGTTGAGCACGGCGTGCCACGCATCTTCCCGGCCAGGCAGCGGGCGGACCATGAATTCACGCCCGTCGATCGTGACAAGCGACGTGTCATCATAATAGTGCTCCATCCGCGTGCATGACGACATCAGCAAGACGGAACATATCGCAATCGCCATTGCCTTCATATAAACTCACCTTCCTCGCCAGTTCAGTTGGTCCGAGCGGCGCTATCGCCAAAGGCTTCCGCGAACGAAATGTCGCCGAACACGAAGCGCGCGTCGGTTCCGTCGTTAAGGCGCCCAATGGCGGTGCCCGTCCCGCGTGAGATGTTCCGTGTGATCAGGAGCGTTCCAGAGCGACCATCGTTGCATGTCGCCTTGGCCCTAATGGTCGGGTTGATGTCGAGCGCGTCGTAGGTGCCTTCGCAGCGCAGGCCGCTTACGGTTTCCACGAAAAATGTTCCATTCCCATCGATGCGAGCGGTGGACTGACCTTGTGCCCGTTGCTCTCCGATGACGCCACTAACGGGGGCGTGAAATTCGGTAGCGCAGGCCGCGAGCGCGAGTATCCCGAGACTCAATGCGACCGCTCTGGCCCTTGGCTGAAAGTGAAACATGAAAATACCTCCTAGATTTTCAAATCTTCCGCGCCAGCTCCGCCGGCCAGTGCAGGCGCACCGGGGCGGCCCATTTCAAGCGGACATTCCACATGGTGGTGGCGCCCGGGTTCAGTGAAATCAGGTTGAACAGCCCGGACGAATCGCCGCGCTTGACCTGTTTCACCCAGACCTTGCCCTCGGCATCCTCGGCCACGCAAGGCCGGCCGATCGCCTCGGTCGGGACGCCGTCATGCGTGTAGCGGGTGTAGAACAGCAGGTCGCCGGAGAAAAAGGCCGGTTCCATGCTGTCGCCCTCGACCTCGACCGCGACGATGCCGCCATTCGGCAGGCCCGGCGGCAGCTCCACCTGGGGTCCGGCGCCCTTTTCGTATGGGTCCGCCAGCTCGACCACGGCCCCGGCGCCGACCTTTCCGGCAAGGGAGACCGTGGGTTGGGGGCTTCTATAAAGCTCGCCTATCTGGACATCCAAGGCATCGGCCAGCCTTAATAGCATATCATGCGACGGCTGCTTTTGGCCGCTGACCAACTGACTCATGTAGCCGCGCGAAATTCCCACGGCGTCAGCCAGCCGGGTTTGGGACCAGCCTTTTTCCGAAAGTATCCGGCCTATGTCGAGCGTGTGCATGGGCTGGCTTATCGTCGAAGGTCGCTGTGCTGGCGATAAGCCAGTGGCAAAAATTTCTCTGCCGGGAAACATCCGGCTTGACGGCGCGTGTTTTCCCATGGCAAACATTGGCTCATGTTGAAGTTGCATATCGCCTCATCGGGACGTTCGCGGAAGGACTGGGCCGAGGATCTCGGGATCAGCCGGAGTTTTCTTTCGCTGCTGGAGGCGGGTCAGAAGCGGCCCTCGCTGGAGCTCGCCGTGCGCATCGAGCGGGCGACGGGCGGCGCCGTTCCCGTGCAAAGCTGGGTCCAGGAGGACGTGGCATGATGCGCGGCGGTCTGATCGGGGCCGACCGGCCCGAGGCTATCGTTCCGTTGCGCCGGGGTCCGTCGGGCGCGCTTGGCGAAGGTAGCGATCGAGGAAGTGCTGTGCATCGCGATGCAGGCGCATCAGCCGGTCCAGGTCGGCGCCCGGCGCGGCATCCGGCGGGATGGTCAGTGTTGCGAATTGCCGTTTCAGCGATTCGCAGGTTTCTGCGGCATCTTCGGGGGGCATAGCATGCAGCTGCGCACGCACGATGGCGAGAGTCAGGAATTCCAGCGCCTGGATCCGGGCGGTGAGCTGGTCGAGGAAATCGGAGTCGTCCGGCATCTACTTGTCGAATCCCTGCCCGATGGCGCCGACGCCGACCGAGGCGATCAGGACGTCCAGCCAATAGAGCCCGGTCACGGGGCCGGCGGTCAGGATGTAGACCATCGCGGCCAGCCAGATGAAGCACAGCACGACGGCGGCCGTCTTGTTCATGCGTTCCTTCCTTCGATGGTTTCGCGGTGCCCTGTTCCATTGGGGCATATTGCGCGGGTCCGAGTCCCTCCCCAAGCAAACGAGGTTGCCCATGGCTGACAGCCGCAAGACCGTGGCCGCGCAGATGTCGGCGCTGATCCGGGGCACGTTCGGGTGCCTCGACGCGGCGTCGGAGGCGATCAACGATGCGCTGGGGCGGCGCGACGGGGTGGTGTCGAAGGGCACGCTGTCGCGCCGGGCGCACGGGCATGCGGGCTGGCCGGTGGACGAGGTGATCGCGCTGGAGGATATCGCCGGGCGCTACCCGGTGACGCGGATGCTGGCGCGGCGGCTGCAGCGCGGCGACACGGTTTCGGGCGGATCGCTTTACGAGTTTTCCGGGCTGGCCTCGAAGGAGGCGGGCGAGGCGGTGGCAGCGGCGCTGAGCGCGGCGGAAAGCGCGTGCAGCGACAGCCTGTCGCAGGCGATCGCCGAGGCGGACGAGGCCGAGCGCGCCCTGCGACGCTTGCGCGAGCGGCTGGAGTCGGTGCACCGGGCCGCCGGGGGGCGCGCATGACGGGCGCCGCGGCAAACAGGCAGGCGATAGTGCGCGGGGAGACCTCGGCCGGGTATCGTGGCCCGGCCGCAAAGCCAGCCGCCGATGACAATGCAGGCCCGCGCGGGGGTGGCGCCCCTTTCATTTCCTGCAAATCGGCGGAAACAGCGCCCGCCCGGGGCGAAACGCCGGGCATCGTAAAGATCGGATCCCGCGCGGACCGGGACAAGCCCGCATCCTCCCATGTTGATGAACTCCCCGGCGCTTCGGCGTCGGGGGCTTTTCTCAAGCCGCTTTCCGGCGGCGCATCCATCTGCGGCATGATGTGGAAGTCGGCACCGCGGATCGAGCGGCAGGACCGCCGGATGCGCCACCCGAGCGCGGCAAGTGCTCAAGGGGAGCAGTATGTTCCACCTGCCGGGACGAAGCTCGCAAATCGTAGACAGCGGCAGGCGGGTAGCGGTGCTCGTGCCTCGGTGAAAGCCCGAGCAAAGAGAGCCGTCGGCGGGATGGGATGCCCCGCGCTCATCCATTCAGGGGGTGCATGATGGCAAGGTTTTCGACCCGCGCTGACGACGCTTTGCTGCTCGAATGGCTCGCTCGCCGCAGGCGCGGCGAAAGCGCGGCCAGCCTTGCCGACCGATATGGCACGACGCCGCAGCGTATCAGCACGGCCACTGTGCGCGTGCGCGCCGCCGACCTGGCCGAGAGCGGCGAGGCGGAAAGTGTCGTGCGGGAGGGGTATTGGTGATGGCGGGGAAGAGAGTGATCGAGGACACATCCGCGTTTCGCGCCATGTGGCACTCTGACATGCAGACCAGGGAGATCGCGGCGCATTACGGAGTCAGGCCGCCGGCGGTCTGCAGGGCGGCGAAGCGTTTCGGCCTGACATCAAGAATGCGTGGCGGCGACTGGAGTCCAGGTTCGGGTGCAGCGCGCGATCGCGGGGCACAGGATGACCAGCAGAGCGAGAAGTGCTTGTCCGTGCCCGAGACGCCGCCGCATCCGTTCTTCACCGTCAACCACGATGCGCGGATCCTGCAGACCGGGGGCTGCTGGCGCGCGCTCGATGCGCTTGCGGGCGAGTGGGGCCAGCCGGTGCAGCGGATCCTGGCGCGGTTTCACCGGCTGAGGGCGGGCTGATGGCGCGGGCCGGTGTCACGCAAGAGCAGGCGGCGTTCCGGGCGCTGCTGGCCGATTTCACTGATCTGCGCCCGGCCGGCGGGTTCGACCTGATCATGGCCGACCCGCCCTGGTCGTTCGACAACTGGTCGGCCGCGGGCGAGGCGAAGAACGCCAAGGCGCAATACGATTGCACGCCCCTGGACTGGATCTGCCGCCTGCCGGTGTCGGTGCTGGCCGCCGACAACTGCGTGCTGTGGCTCTGGGCCACGAACCCGATGCTGCCCGAGGCGCTGCACGTGATGGCCGCCTGGGGGTTCACCTTCAGGACGGCCGGGCATTGGGCCAAGCGCACGAAGCACGGCAAGCTGGCTTTCGGCACCGGCTATATCCTGCGCTGCGCGGGCGAGCCGTTCCTGATCGGGGTGCGCGGCCAGCCCCGGACCACCCGCTCGGTGCGCAGCGTGATCGAGGGGCCGCTGCGCGCGCATTCGCGCAAGCCGGACGAGGCCTTCGCCGCGGCCGAGGCGCTGATGCCGGAGGCGCGGCGGCTGGAGCTGTTCTCGCGCCAGGCGCGGGCGGGCTGGGCCAGCTGGGGCGACCAGGTCGGCATGTTCGAGGGGGAAGTGGCATGACACCGGACTGGCGCCATCCGACGATCGCCCGGAGCGAGGGCGTGCTGTTTCACCGCCATGCGACGCTGGAGCATGTCACCGCGCGCTGCGGCAGCGGGCTGCATTACCTTGCCACGCCCTACACGCGGCTGGCGCGGGACAGGGCGGGGCGGTTCTGCCCGGCGCGCTCGCTCGATGCCGGGATCTTCGCGGCGGACTGGGCCGCGGCGTTGGCGCGGCGCGGGGTGCGGGTGACCTCGCCGATCGCCCAGGCGGTGCTGATGGTGGGCGCGGGCCGGGCGCGGGCGCTGGGGCCCGACCCGTTCGACGACGATTTCTGGGCAGACTGGTGCCGGCCGATGCTGGCCGCCTGCGACAGCGTGATCGTGCCGCCGATCGCGGGCTGGCCGCAGAGCCGCGGGATCTTCGCCGAGGTGTTGCAGGCGCTGGACTGGGGCCGGCCGGTGCACGTGATCGCGCGGGGCGATCCATGATGGAGGCGCGGCATATCCGGCTGGGGCTGCGCTGCACCGCGATCGGGATGGCGGCGCGGACCGGCCGGTGCCGGCTGCGCGACGTGGCCGGGCTGCTGGCCGAGACGCTGGAGGTGGCGCCGGACGATGCCGAGGCGCGGGCGGCGGTGCTGGCCTTCGCGCAGGGCTGGCAGGCCGACCCGCAGGGCGCGGGCGCGGCGCTGCAGGATTTCGCGCGGCGCTGGCGGCGCGATCCCGACCCGCCGCGCGTGCCGGAGCATGACTGGCAGCGGAGGGCGGATTGTGGCCTGTGAGCGGCGCGAGAGATACGACGCCGCCGAGGTGCGCGACCGGCTGGGCATCGCCCGCGCGGCCGAGGCGGTCGGGGTGGAATGGGACATGCGCAAGTCGCGGCCGGCGAAGCGGGATTTCTGGGCCTGCTGCCCGCTGCACGAGGAAGCCACGCCCAGCTTCCACGTCGATGACCGGCGCGGGTTCTACAAGTGTTTCGGCTGCGGCGCCCGGGGCGATGCCCTGGGCCTGGTCATGGCCGTCGAGAACCTGGATTTCCGGGCGGCGTTGCGCCGCGGCGCGGAGATCGCCGGGGTCGCCCCGGACAGTGCCACCGAGGATGAGCGGCGCGCCCGCGCCGAGCGCCAGGCCGCCGCGCGGGCCGCGCGGGGGG
>JADQCD010000166.1 GCA_016278285.1 Actibacterium sp. | reverse complement strand
GCGAACGACGCGCTCTCCCAACTGAGCTACGGCCCCGATGCGGCGTCATGTGGCCCATGGCGCCGTCTTTGTCAAGCCGCGAGCCTGGTGTTCTCTCGCACCAACGCCTCGATCTCGGCGGCGGGGCGTGCGCCGGACAGCCGGGCCAGTTCGCGGCCGTCCCTGAAAAGGATCAGCGCCGGGATGCCACGGATATTGTAGCGCGGTGATGCCTGCGGATGGTCCTGCGTGTTGATCTTGGCCAGTCGCGCCGCAGGCGACAGTTTCTGCGCGGCCTGCGCGAATTGCGGTGCCATCATCCGGCAGGGCCCGCACCAGGGCGCCCAGAAATCGACCAGAAGCGGCAGGCCGTCGATACGCGCGCTTTTTTCAAGCGTGGCCAGGTCCAGTTCCCGAACCTTGCCGTCCATCAGCCTTGCTCCGCAAGTGCCGCATTTCGGCCCCGAACCGAGTTTTGCCTCTGGCACACGGTTGATGCTGGCGCAGTCGTGGCAGACAAGTTTCACATTGCCGGACATGGGGTGTTCTCCAATACATTCCCGTTATCGAATATATTGGGTGTGCCACGACGATCCGCAAGAGGTTTCACCGAGTGAGTGGACCGAGTGTCGAAGAAGGCTGTAGCATTCGTCCAGTCGATCCGGAACGGGGCCTGCAATGATCTCCAAACGCCTGTGGCAATTTATCCGCCTGTCGCGCGAACTTTCGCTTCGGGTGACCCTGATCGCGCTGCTGGCGGTTCTGGCCGCCGCGCTGGCCGGGTTGCTGGAGCCTTATAT
Source organism: Actibacterium sp. (assembly GCA_016278285.1). Classification (GTDB taxonomy): domain Bacteria; phylum Pseudomonadota; class Alphaproteobacteria; order Rhodobacterales; family Rhodobacteraceae; genus JADQCB01. Next base: position 9,387 of record JADQCD010000166.1, on the reverse strand, counting down.
CCCGCAGGCGCTGGAGGCACGCTTCGGCGAGGACGCGGTGATGCCGTTGCTGAACATCCTGGCCTCGTCGATGCTGGCGGTGACGACGTTCTCGCTTTCGGTGATGGTGACCGCCCATATGCAGGCCGCCAGCCAGGTCACGCCGCGATCGCACCGGCTGTTGCTGGAGGATTCGACGACCCAGATGGTGCTGGCCACCTTTCTGGGGGCGTTCATCTTCGCGCTGGTTTCGATCATCCTGTTTCGCGCCGGGGCCTATGGTCCGAGAGCCGCGGTCGTCGTCTTCCTTTTCACGGTGGTGGTCGTCACGCTGGTCGTGGTGGCCATCTTGCGCTGGATCGAGCATCTGTCGCGGTTGGGCAGCATGGACGAGACGATCCGTCTGGTCGAGGCGCGCGCCCGAGGGGCGTTGGACCTGCGCCGCGTGAATCCCAGCCTCGGCGCGCGGCCGATGACCGAGGATTTCCAGGTGCCCGAGGACGCTACCCCGATCGTGGCCCATGTGGGCGGCTATGTGCAGTTCATCGACATGCCGGGGCTGGCGAAAACGGCCGAAAGCCATGGGGTCATGATCTATCTGGCCGCGACACCGGGCAGTTTCGTGGTGCAGGGGCAGCCGTTGGCTCATGCCACCGGGAGCGCGGACACATTGGCCGACGCGGTGCGCACGGCCTATTACACCAGCGACCTGCGCACTTTCGACCAGGATGCAAGCTTTGCGCTGGTCGTGCTGAGCGAGATCGCCTCACGCGCATTGTCACCCGGCTTGAACGACCCCGGCACCGCGATCGACGTGATCGGCAGGCTTGAACGGCTGCTTTCGCTGCCGGTCAAGCGGCTGGATGAGGCCGACCGCCTGGCCCATGAGCGGATATGGGCCCCCCCGATGACCGAGGCCGATTTGCTGCGCGATGCCTTCGATGCGATCGCGCGGGACGGGGCCGGGATGATCGAGGTTGCCACCCGGCTTCAGGCGGCGTTGCAGACATTGCGCAAGGGCGACGACCCGGCCATGGCAAAGGCCGCGCAGATCATGTCGCGCCGTGCATTGCTTCATGCCGAACACGCGCTGGTTCTGGAAGAAGACCGCGAGAGGGTCCGGAAGATGGCCGGGCGCTAACGCGCCCGGCCTGTCATTCCGCGGCTTCGGCGAAGGCTTCGACCGGCGGACAGGTGCACACCAGGTTCCGGTCGCCATAGACGTTGTCGACCCGTCCCACCGGCGGCCAGTACTTGTCCACCCGGAAGGCGCCCGGGGGGAAACAACCCTGTTCGCGCGTATAGGGCCGGTCCCATTCCGCCACCAGATCGCCGACCGTGTGCGGGGCGTTCTTCAGCGGGTTGTTCTCGGGGTCCATCTCGCCCGCTTCGACCGCCGCGATCTCGGCGCGGATCGCCAGCATCGCGTCGCAGAACCGGTCCAGCTCGGCCTTGGTTTCGCTCTCGGTCGGTTCGACCATCAGCGTGCCGGCCACCGGCCAGCTCATTGTCGGGGCGTGAAAGCCGTTGTCCATAAGCCGCTTGGCGATGTCGTCCACGGTGACGTTGGCGCTGTCGCCGAAGGGCCGCGTGTCAAGGATGCATTCATGCGCCACCCGGCCGCCCCGGCCCTTGAAAAGCACGTCATACGCACCTTCCAGCCGCTTGGCCAAATAATTGCCATTAAGGATCGCGACCTTGGTGGCCTGGGTCAGCCCCGCGCCCCCCATCGCCAGGCAATACGCCCATGAAATCAGAAGGATCGATGCCGAGCCATAGGGCGCGCCGGAAACCGGGCCGACCGCGCCGCCGCCCTGCGGATCGCCGGGCAGGAAGGGCGCCAGATGCGCCTTTACCCCGATCGGCCCCATGCCGGGCCCACCGCCGCCATGCGGAATGGCAAAGGTCTTGTGCAGGTTCAGGTGGCTGACATCGCTGCCGATCTCGCCCGGCTTTGCCAGCCCGACAAGCGCGTTCAGGTTCGCGCCGTCCAGATAGACCTGCCCGCCATGCTGGTGGGTGATCTCGCACACTTCGCGCACGGTTTCCTCGAACACGCCATGGGTCGACGGATAGGTGATCATGCAGGCGGCCAGCTTGTCGCCGGCCTGTTCGGCCTTGGCGCGGAAATCTTCGAGGTCGATATCGCCGTTTTCGGCGGATTTGACCGCCACGACCTTCATCCCGCACATATGCGCCGAGGCCGGGTTGGTGCCATGCGCCGAGGTCGGGATCAGACAGACGTTGCGCTCGCCCTGCCCGTTGGCGCGGTGATAGGCCATGATCGTCAGCAGGCCCGCATATTCGCCCTGCGCACCCGAATTGGGCTGCATCGACATGGCGTCATAGCCGGTCGCCTGGCACAGGATATCCGATAGCCCCTCGACCATCTCGGCATAGCCGCGGGTCTGTTCGGCCGGGGCGAAGGGATGGATATTGGCGAAGTCGGGCCAGGTCAGGCCCATCATCTCGACCGCGGCATTCAACTTCATGGTGCAGCTGCCCAGCGGGATCATCGCGCGGTCCAGCGCCAGGTCGCGGTCGGCCAGCCGCCGCATATAGCGCATCATCTCGGTCTCGGCCCGGTTCATGTGGAACACCGGATGCGTCAGGTAATCGCTGGTCCGGTGCAGCGCCGCGGGCACGCGCGGGGTCCATGCCCCGTCATCGTAATCGCGCGTGATGCCGAACGCGGCCCAAAGATCCACGATCTTTTCCGACCGGGTGGTTTCGTCCAGCGTGATGCCCAACCGGGTGTCGCCCACCTTGCGCAGGTTGATCCGCTGCGCCAGCGCGGCGTTGTAGATCACGCCCTGCATCGGGCCGACTTCGACAGTGACAGTGTCGAAGAATTCCCGCGGTTCGACGGCAAAGCCGCCAGCCTCCAAACCTTCAACCAGGCGCACGGTCTTGGCGTGGATACGCTCCGCGATGGCGCGCAGGCCCTTGGGCCCGTGGAACACCGCATAGAAGCCCGCCATCACCGCAAGCAATGCCTGCGCAGTGCAGACATTCGATGTCGCCTTTTCGCGGCGGATATGCTGTTCCCGCGTTTGCAGGGCAAGGCGATACGCCTTGTTGCCGTGACTGTCGATCGACACGCCGACGATCCGGCCCGGCATCGCCCGTTTATAGGCGTCCTTGCAGGCCATGTAGGCCGCATGCGGCCCGCCATAGCCCAGCGGCACGCCGAAACGCTGGGTCGTGCCCACCGCGATATCCGCCCCCATCGCGCCGGGTTCCTTCAGCAGGCACAGCGCCATCGGATCGGCCGCGACGATGCCCAGCGCCCTTGCCTCGTGCAACGCCGCGATCTGGTCGGTGAAATCGGTCAGGTGGCCATGCGTGCCCGGATACTGGAACAGAGCGGCGAACACCTTGTCCGGGACCAGATCCCGAACCGGGTCGCCCACGATCACCTCGATGCCAAGCGGCTCGGCCCTGGTGCGCACCACCTCGATGTTCTGCGGGTGGCAGTTCTCATCGACGAAAAACGCCCCCGCCTTCGACTTGGCCACGCGCTGCGCCATTGTCATCGCCTCGGCACAGGCGGTCGCCTCGTCCAGAAGCGAAGCGTTGGCGACCTCCAGACCGGTCAGGTCGCTGACCATCGTCTGATAGTTCAGCAGCGCCTCCAGCCGGCCCTGGCTGATCTCCGGCTGATAAGGGGTATAGGCGGTGTACCAGGCCGGGTTTTCCAGGATGTTACGCTGGATCGCCGGCGGCGTGACCGTTCCGTGATAGCCCTGACCGATCATGGTGGTGAAGATGCTGTTCCTCTTGGCCACCTGCCGCAGACGCCACATCAGCTCTCGCTCGGACAGCGGGGCCCCGAACTCCAGCGGCTCGGCCTGGCGGATGCTTTTGGGCACGGTCTGGTCGATCAACTCGTCCAGTGTCTCGACCCCCAGCACCTCGAACATCCCGGCCATCTCCTCGGGCGAGGGGCCGATGTGGCGGCGATTGGCAAAGTCGTAGGGGTCGTAATCGGTGGCGGTGAAGGGCATGTCGCGGCTCCGGTGTTCAGGCGATGAAGTCTTTGTACTCGGCCTCGTCCATGAAATCGTCGAGGGCGGACATGTCCTCGAGCTTCATCTTGAAAAACCATGCGTCGCCCTGCGGGTCTTCGTTGACCAGCGCGGGGTTGTCGGTCAGCGCGTCGTTCACTTCGACGATCTCTCCATCGACCGGCGCCAGGATGTCCGAGGCGGCCTTGACGCTTTCGATCACCACGATCTCGTCATCCTTCGACACCGTGGTATCGGGTTCGGGCAGTTCGACGAATACGACATCGCCCAGTTGCTCGGCGGCGTGCTCGGTAATCCCGACAACGACCAGGTCGCCCTCGACGCGCAGCCATTCATGTTCTTCGGTGAATTTCATGTCATGTCCCTCATCGTTTGTAGTTGGATGGTCTGAACGGCAGATCCGTGACCGTCGCCGGCAGGCGCTTGCCACGCACCTCGCCATAGATCACCGTGCCCGGCGCCGCCTGTCCAGTGGCAACATAGCCCATGGACATCGGTCCCTCGATCGACGGGCCATAGGCGCCCGACGTGACAGCCCCGATCGGCCGCTCGGAATCCGCGGCGGCGAAGAGTTCGGTTCCCGCGCGCATTGGGGCGCGGCCGTCAGGGCGGAGCCCGACGCGCAAACGGTCGGTGCCCTCTGCCATCTCGCGCAGGATGCGCTCGGCGCCGGGAAAGCCGCCCTCGCGGTCGCCGCCAGCGCGCCGGACCTTCTGGATCGCCCAGGTCAGCGCCGCCTCGACCGGCGAGGTGCTCGTGTCGATGTCATTGCCATAAAGGCACAGCCCGGCCTCCAGACGCAGCGAATCCCGCGCGCCCAGGCCGATGGGTTCTGCCGCGTCATGGACGAGCAGCGCGCGGGCGAAATCCCCGGCCCGCGCGTTCGCGACGGAAATCTCGAATCCGTCCTCACCAGTATAACCCGAACGCGAGATCCAGACCTCGCCGAACTCCGAAGACAGCACCGCCACGTCCATGAATCTCATCGCCGCCGTGCCGGGAACCAGGGTCTCCAGCACCGCTTCGGCGTCGGGCCCCTGAAGCGCCAGAAGGGCGCGGTCGGTGATCTCTTCGATCTCGCAGCTGTCCGGCAGCCCGGCGCGCAAATGGGCGATGTCACCCGCCTTGCAGGCGGCGTTGACGACAAGGAACAGGTGGTCGCCGCGATTGGCAATCATCAAGTCGTCAAGAATGCCGCCCGCGTCACTGGTGAAGAAGCCATAGCGCTGACGCCCTTCCTTCAGCCCCAGAACGCTGACCGGCACCAGGCTTTCCAGCGCCCGCGCGACGTCGGTCACATCGCCCGATTTCGGCCGCACGATCACCTGGCCCATATGGCTGACATCGAACAGGCCCGCCGCCGCGCGGCAATGCAGGTGTTCTTTCATCACGCCCATGGGATATTGCACGGGCATCTCGTAGCCCGCGAACGGGACCATTTTGGCCCCCAGTTCCACATGCAGATCGTAAAGCCCCGTGCGCTTCAGCTCGGCCATTCGACCTATCCCCTTTTCGCCGGTAGCGCCCGGCACCGCGTGGACAGCCCCTGTGGCCGCCGCTCCGATGCCCCCTCTGTCCTTTCGCCTGAGATCGTTATCCCTTCGGCGGGCGCGCGCAGGCGCCTCTCTCCAGAGTTTCGTGGTCCACAGCGGTCCTTGGGCCTGAGAGTTTACCGGGGCGGTTGCTCCTTCGGCACCGGCATGCGCCGGATTCTCCCGTTGCGGATGCGCCAGACCCTAGAACAGGCGCCCCGTCCCGGCAAGGGCTTGCATTCGGCCGGCAGATCGGAATCATTGCGGCCATGCAGGATCCATTCTTTTTCGGCTACGGTTCGCTCGTGAACCGCTCGACGCACTGTTATGACCGCGCCCATCCCGCGCGGATCACCGGGTGGCGCCGGGCCTGGCGTCACACGTCGGTGCAGGAGGTTGCCTTCCTGACCGCTGTTCCGGCCCCCGGTGAACGCATCGACGGTCTGATCGCGGCGGTGCCGGGCCATGACTGGGCGGCACTGGACTCGCGGGAACGAAATTATGAGCGTCACGACGTCACGGGCACGCTGGAACACGACGCCGCGGACGTGGCGCAGGTGCAGATCTATGCCGTGCCGCCGCACTTGTCGGACGCGCGGGGCGGTCCGCGCCCGATCCTGCTGAGCTATCTTGACGTGGTCGTTCAAGGCTATTTGCGCGAGTTCGGCGCGACGGGCGCGCGACTGTTCTTCGACACGACCGACGGGTGGGACGCGCCGATTTTTGACGACCGCGCCGCACCGGCCTATCCGCGCCACCAGGAACTCACCAGAGAGGAACGCAGATTCGTTGACAGTCAACTTGCGCGTCTGAGCGCCAATGTGGTCGATCGGATCTGAGCGGAGAACGATCTTTCCATGAAAGATCGTGCCTCCGGCGGGAGTATTTACGGGCAAGATGAAGCCGAGCGGGTCAGCCCGGTTTCTTCTGCAACAGCGGCATCACTTCGGCCATTTCCGGACCGCGCGACATTCCGGTGACGGCCTTGCGAAGCGGCATGAACAGCGCCTTGCCCTTGCGCCCGGTCTTTTCCTTCACAGCCGCGGTCCACTCACCCCAAGTCTGTTCCGTGTAAGGCGGGTCGGGAAGCAACTCCAGCGCCTCGACCACGAATGCGCGGTCTTCTTCCTCGATCTCTGGCGCGGCGCCGTCCCGGAACAACACCCACCAGCCGGCCATGTCGGCCTTCACCGTGATGTTGTCGCGCACCACCTTCCAGAAGCGCGGCGCCAACTCATCGGGCACGCCCAGCGCGGCCACATCCTCGGCCACGGCCTCGAGCGGCAGGGAATGCAGCCGTCGCGCGGTCAACGGGAACAGATCGTTCACGTCGAATTTCGTGGGGGACGATCCGAAATCGGCGATATCGAACCCCTCGATCAGGTCGTCAATGCTCGATACCAGTTCCACCGGCTTGCTGGATCCAAGTCGCGCCATCAGCGATAACAGGGCCATCGGCTCCACCCCCTGTGCGCGCAGATCACGCAGCGAAAGCGTCCCCAGCCGTTTCGACAACGCCTCGCCCTGCGGCCCCGTCAGAAGAGAGTGATGCGCGAATTGCGGTACGACGCCGCCCAGCGCGCGAATGATCTGGATCTGGGTCGCGGTGTTGGTCACATGATCCGAGCCGCGTACGACATGGCTGACGCCCATCTCGGTGTCGTCCACGACCGAGGCCAGGGTATAGAGCACCTGGCCATCGCCGCGGATCAACACCGGGTCGGAAACGCTGGCCGCATCTATGGAGATCTGCCCGAGGATGCCGTCCTGCCACTCGATCCGCTCGTGATCCAGCTTGAAGCGCCAATGCCCCGGCCCGCGCTCGGCGCGCAGTTTCGCTTTCTCTTCTTCGGAAAGGTTCAGCGCGGCGCGGTCATAGACCGGCGGGCGGCCCATGTTCAGCTGCTTGCGGCGCTTGAGATCCAGTTCGGTCGGCGTCTCGAAACATTCATAGAACCGGCCGGCCTCGCGTAGCGAGTCGGCGGCGGCGGCGTAGCGGTCCAGCCGCTCTGACTGCCGCGCCACCCGGTCCCACCCCAAACCCAGCCACTCCAGGTCTTCCTTGATCGCGTCCACATATCTTTCCTGCGACCGCTCCGGGTCGGTGTCGTCCAGGCGCAGGATGAATTCGCCGCCGGCCTTGCGGGTGATCAGGAAGTTGAACAGGGCGGTGCGAAGGTTGCCCACATGCAGGTAACCGGTCGGTGACGGGGCGAAGCGGGTAACGGTCATGGCACTCTCCTGTTGCCGCGGCTCTCTTTCACAGACGTGCGGAATTGTCCATATGAGAGGGGATGAAGCCCGACTGGACCGAGATAACCGCCCCGAGCGCCGAAGACATCGCCGACCTGGCGATAATCGCGCGCGACTCGCTGCCCGCATCATTTGCCGCCGCCGCGCAAGACGTTCTGATCCGGGTCGAGGATCTTGCGCCCGAGGACATGTTGATCGATCTGGGTATCGATGACCCGTTCAGCCTGTCCGGGCTTTACGACGGCGTGCCACTGACCCGAAAGTCGGTGATGGATCAGCCCGACCGGGCCGACACGATCTGGCTGTTCCGTCGGGCGCTGCTGGATGAGTGGGTCGAGCGCGACGGCGTCACGCTCATGGAACTCGTCTCGCATGTCTATGTCCACGAACTGGCGCATCACCTGGGCTGGTCGGATCATGACATCGCCGCGATCGACCGCTGGTGGGAATGACCGCCCCACCTTCATCTTGCCCGAAATACTCCGGGGTCCGGGGCGGAGCCCCGGTCGGCCAGGATCAACGCTTTCGGGGCTATTCTGCGGCCATGGGCAGATCTCTTCGCCCGATTTCGGCTATCTGTTCGATGATTTCCGCCATCAGCCGCCGGAAATCCCGAAAATTCGCATTCGGTTCAATCAGTCGCTCATCCATGTACAGGCGACGGTCGATCTCGATCTGCACGGCGTTCTGATTTTTCGAAGGTCGTCCGTAGTGCTGGGTGATATAAGCCCCCGCGAACGGTGCATTGCGGGTGACCTTCAGCCCGGCCGCAGAAAAGGCCGCCTCGATCCGGTCGATCACGTCGCCATGTGCCGAAGCGCCGAAACGATCGCCCAGAACGACCTCCGGGCGGGACTGCCCGCTACCGCCGACGCTGGCGATTGCCTCATGCGGCATCGAATGACAGTCGACCAGGATCGCCTCGCCGAACAGCGCGCGGCTCTCGTCCAGCAAATTTTGCAGGCAATCGTGGTAGGGGCGCCAGAATCCGTCCAGCCTGGCCTGTGCTTCGGCCAGGGGCATCCTGCCCGTCCGAATCGATCGTCCGTTGGCCACGACCCGCGGAACGACACCCAAGCCGGAATTGACGCGCGGATTGTGAATCGCCTTTCGCACCCCCTCGATCAGGGCCGGGTCCAGTTCGTCGGCGCTGCGATTCAGGTCGACGAAGGCCCTCGGCGCCGTCGCCGCCAGAAGCGGCGCGCCGAATTCCGGCGCACTGGCAAACAGAAGATCCACGAATGCATCTTCCGATGACCGAACCGCACACGCGTCCAGCACCGTTCCGCGCAGAAATTCCGGCGGATAATCCCGTCCACTGTGCGGCGAGGAAAACACGACGCTGGTCCCGCGTTCACGAGGCAGTGAAAGCCGGTAGGGCGCTTTGGGCATCTGCGGATTCTCCATATCTTCGGTTATAGCGGCTTTTCGCGTCTTGCCAAAAGCTCTTGAACCCTTTTCCGACTCCTTTTATAGACGGTCGAACCGACGCGGTCCTTTCCGCGTCCGTTTTGTTTAAGGCGGACGGGACGGTCGGGCATGGGCGGTTAGCTCAGCGGTAGAGCACTACGTTGACATCGTAGTGGCCACTGGTT
>JADQCD010000109.1 GCA_016278285.1 Actibacterium sp. | reverse complement strand
CGCCAACGGCGGGGGGGCCTCGGCGGGCGGCTCGGTGACCAGAACCCCGTGCCAGCGCCCGGCCTGCAAGCGGGTCTTGGTCAGTGTCGTTTCGGTCATGCCCGCACCCTTCCTCATTTTCACAATTCGGCCCGTGGGCGACGGCTCAGTGTCATGTCGCGCAGGGTGATCTGATTCATTTCCGGATCCTCGAAAATCAGGTCCAGCCACATTCGGTCGATCCGCATCTCGTTCATGTCGGTATAGGCGAGGTCGAACTCCACATGCATGTCCTGCCCGTCAAGCGGCAACTCGCGCACGATCTGTTCGGTATTGGGGCCGTGGCGCAGGTTCAGCCGGGCGAAGATTTCCAGCGGCTTTTCCATCTCCACGATGGCGTCCAGCCGCAGCAGATGCCGGCGCTTCAACCCCTCGATCGCCGAGTCGGGCATCTCGATCACCACTGACAGGAACGACCCGTCGAAGCGGAACACATCCATTTGCAGACCGAAAGGCGCAAGGTCGCTTTCACGCGTATTGCGGATCTGGCGCATGGTCAGTTCGCTGACCTGGCAGTCGTGAAAGACCACGATCTCGTCGCCGATGCGGGTCCGGCTTTCGACGGCGGCGGCGCCGGGCGGGTGCAAGGGGCCGCGCCACAGCTCGGGACGATAGCCCCAGTCGGTGCCCGGCGGCCTGCGGAACGCGTTTGTGCCGATCAACGGCAGGGTCAGGCGCCCCTCGGCAACATGCAAGACACGATCCACCTGCCGGCGCAGTTGTCGCGCGCGGGCACGTTCGGCGCGCAGCTCGGTCAGGTCCCGGGTTTCAGCCCGGCGCGCGGCCCGCGACCAGCGGTGCAGGGTGTGCCTGTGAAGTACCGTGTCGAGGAACATGCCAAGCCGACGTGCCATACTGCCCTGCCTTATCATTCCCATGGTGATACATTCGCTTGGCAGCCTAAGACAAGGCCGTGAACGGTTTCTAACGGATGGCGGGGATTGTTTCCGGTATGGCGTCGCACCGCGGGCAGGGCAGGCATCACCCGTCGGGCGGTTCTCCGGTCGGCGTACCGGCGCGGGTTGCTTCGTGGATACGTCTGGCAAATCTCAGGATCAGGGCAAGGCCAGCCTCGCGCGAGAACGGCCGGTTGTCCGTCGTGGTCGCGGACGCGCTGACGATCTGCCCGTTCAGATCGAAGATCGCGCGCCAGCGATCCGGGGTCATCGTGTCGTCTGCCGCGGTCGTTCGGTCCCGGGCATGCACGATGAACAGCCCGTCGCGGGTCAGCGTTTCGACGATCTCGACGCTTTCGGGGTTGCCGTCACGCGCCATGGCGGCCCGGCCTTGCGGTGCCGCGAAATAGCGTTCAAGCGCCGCGCCCTGTTCCGCCACAGGCCCGGTGCCCGGCGGCTTCGGGGTCACCGTCGCCGTGAGAAGTGCAGGAAACAGCGGGCGCGGCATCGTGGCGTCGCCGCTGATCGCGGCGCAGCTGGCCAGCAGCACGAAAGACGACTCCCCCCGATCGCGTGAGCCGACCGGGTCAATGCAGTATCCGGGCGGGCCGGCCACGATCACCGCCCCGTCAGCGACCGCCCTGGTCTTCGGCGTGCTGGCGCCAAGGCCTGCGCATCCTGCCAGAACCAGCAGGGCGGCCGCCGCGCCCTGCAGGCGCTTACTGGTCCATGTAGACATGGGTTTCCGCTCTGGCGCCGGGATGGGTCACGGCGCCCTTGCGCGTATCGCCCACCAGTTGCGCGTATTTCCACAGCGCGCCCGAGGCATAGTCCGTCGGGCGCGGGCCTTTCCAGTCGGCCTTGCGCGCGGCAAGCTCATCATCGCTCAGCGCGACCGAGATTTCGCCCTTGATCGCGTCGATTGTGATCTGGTCGCCATTCTGCAAAAGCGCGATCGGTCCGCCATGTGCCGCCTCGGGGCCGACATGGCCGACGCAGAAGCCGCGAGTCGCGCCGGAAAAACGCCCGTCGGTGATGAGCGCCACTTTCTTGCCCATGCCCTGGCCGGACAATGCGGCGGTGGTGGCCAGCATTTCGCGCATGCCGGGGCCGCCTGCCGGTCCCTCATTGCGGATCACGATGACCTCGCCTTCCTCGTATTTTCGCGCCTTCACGGCTTCGAAGGCGTCCTCTTCGCATTCGAAGACACGGGCCGGGCCGACAAAACGCTGGTGCTGCGACGGGATGCCCGCCACCTTCACGATCGCGCCGTCCGGGGCCAGGTTGCCCTTGAGCCCGACCACACCGCCGGTCTTCGACAGCGGTTGGTCGACAGGATAGATCACGCGGCCGTCGGCCTCGCGGGTGATCCGGTCCAGCTCTTCGCCGATGCTTTGCCCGCTGGCGGTCATGCAATCCTCGTGGATCAGCCCGGCCTTGCGCAATTCCTTCAGGACGACCGGAACGCCGCCGGATTCGTAAAGATCCTTGGCCACATATTGGCCGCCCGGCTTGAGGTCGACGAAATAGGGCGTGTCGCGGAAGATGTCGCAGACGTCCAGAAGGTCGAAATCGATCCCCGCCTCATGCGCGATCGCGGGCAGGTGCAGCCCGGCATTGGTCGACCCGCCGGTGCAGGCCACCACGCGGGCCGCGTTCACCAGGCTTTCATAGGTCACGATGTCGCGCGCCCGGATATCCTTTTCGATCAGGTTCATGACCGCTTCGCCTGACGCCTCGCCATACTGGTCGCGGCTTTCATAGGGGGCGGGCATCCCCGACGAGTTCATCAGCGCCAGGCCGATCGCCTCTGACACGCAGGCCATGGTATTGGCGGTGAACTGGCCGCCGCAGGCGCCGGAGCTGGGGCAGGCCACGCGCTCCAGCATGTCCAGGGCCGCGTCCGACATGCTGCCGTTCTGGTTGCGGCCGACCGCCTCGAACATGTCCTGCACGGTCAGGTCGCGAGTGCGGAAATCCTCGGGGATCTCGTCGACCTGCGGCGCCTTGCCCGGAAGGATCGAGCCGCCATAGATGAACACCGACGGCGTGTTCAGCCGCACCATAGCCATCATCATCCCCGGCAGGGACTTGTCGCAGCCCGCCAGCCCCACCAGCGCGTCATAGCAATGCCCGCGCATCGTCAGTTCCACCGTGTCGGCGATCGCCTCGCGCGAGGCCAGGCTGGAGCGCATGCCCTCATGCCCCATCGCGATGCCGTCGGTGACGGTAATCGTCGTGAATTCGCGCGGGGTGCCACCGCCGGACTTGACGCCCATCTTGACGGCCTGCGCCTGCCGGCTGAGCGCGATGTTGCAAGGCGCAGCCTCGTTCCAGCAGGTTGCGACGCCGACCCAGGGCTGGTGGATCTCTTCCTCGCTGATCCCCATGGCATAGAAATAGGACCGATGCGGTGCCCTTGCCGGGCCCTCGGTCACATGGCGGCTGGGCAGGCGGGACTTGTCGGTCGGACGCTTGAGCATATCGGGGTCTCCTCCGGTCTGGTTTGCTTCGGGAATATCCCCCGGAACGCGCTTTCACAAGCGCGATTGAAGCAACGGGGCCACCACATTAGGATCACGATGAAAGGGGGCGCGCCGCCGATGCGTTATCATCCGCACGACGAGTTTGCCGACCCGGCCCGCCCCAGGGCCGAGCCGTGGCGCACGGCGTTGGGCATGATCCTGATATATGTGGCGCATATCGGCCTCGTGCTGTTCTGTTTCACCCTTCTGGCGGGCGTCATCGGCGAAGACCGGGCCCAATCGGCATTTGACGGCATATTCTTCAGCAGTCAGACGACGGCCGAGTCGCTGTTGCTGCTCGGGTCGTTTTCGTTTCTGATCCTGGCGGTGTCACTGGTCACGATGCAGTTGCACGGACGAGCGCCATCCAGCCTGACCGGTCCGCCGCGCCTGGCGCTGGCACATTTCCTTTGGGTGCTGCGCGCATTGGCGATCCTGTTCGCGGTGCTCTGGTTTCTGCCAATGGACGTCGATCTGAACCGCAACCTTACGCCAGGGCGGTGGCTGCTGTTGCTGCCGCTGTCGGTGACCGTGCTGCTGATCCAGGCTACCGCTGAAGAGATGCTGTTCCGCGGCTATCTGCAACAGCAACTGGCGGCGCGGTTCCGCGCACCGGCGATCTGGATGGGGCTGCCGTCGGCGATCTTTGCATGGGGCCATTTCAGCGTGGACCAGGCGGGCCAGAACGCAGGTTTCGCCGCGCTCTGGGCCGGGCTGTTCGCGCTTGCCGCCGCCGACCTGACCGCGCGGACCGGCACCATTGGCGCGGCCGTGGCGTTGCATTTCGCCAATAATGCCGGCGCGATCCTGCTGGTATCGCTTCGCGGTCCGGTGTCGGGGCTGTCGCTTTACACATACCCGTTCGGGATCGACGCGCCACAGGTTCTGCCGTTTTTGATCGTCGATCTGGGCGTGCTTCTTGTCAGCTGGCTTGCGGCGCGGCTGGCCCTGCAGGTCTGAACGTGCGCGCAGCGCGATTGCGGCTCCTGCCGTGGCGCGCTAGCGTGCCGGGCGAGGCAACGATCAGGATCACCGGAAATGCGCGCCCCCGAATTCACCGCTTATATAGGGCCTGCCCGGCCCTATCCCGAGATCTGGCGGCTGTTGCTCGGGGTCGGCCTGGTCCTGCAGATCTATCTGGGGGGCTTCGCGCTGGTCCTGGTCGGACTCTATCCGGTGCTGGGGCCACTCAATTATTTCGGCTGGGTGATGCAGCTGACCGGTCCCTCGGCGCCCTGGCCCACGGTGGTGCTGCTTGCCACCTTCGCGGGATTGTTCCTGGGCACGCTCGTGGCCGCACCGGCCTGCCATTATCGCAGCCCGGGCACCTTGTTCGGCCCGGGTGACGAAACCCGCCGCAGCTTTGGTGTGACGCTGGCGGTTCTGGTGCCGGTCTATGCGCTGCTGCTGGTTGCCACCTGGGCGTTGACCCGGCCCCAACCGAACATGGAACTGGCCGCCTGGGCACGGTTCCTGCCGCTCGCCCTGCCGCTGATTCTGGTGCAGACCACGGCCGAAGAGCTGTTTTTCCGAGGTTATCTGCAACAGCAGCTTGCCGCCCGGTTTCGCGCCCGCGCCATCTGGATGGGGTTGCCGGCCCTGATCTTCGCGGCGCTGCATTGGAACCCGCAGGCCGGTGCCAATGCCTGGGCGATCGTCGGCGCGACGCTGGTCTTCGCCCTGATCGCGGCCGATCTGACGGAAAAGACCGGCAGCCTGGGCGCGGCGATGGCGTTGCATTTCCTTAACAACGTGAATGCGATGCTTCTGGTCTCGGTCAAGGGCACGATCACCGGTCTTGCGCTTTATGTCACGCCGTTCGGCCTGGATGAGGGTGGAATGTTGCCCCTGGGCCTTGCGCTGGACGTTCTGGGGCTGGTGGTGATCTGGCGGCTGATCCGCTTCGCCGTCTGCCGCTAGTGCAATTGCAATTCCCGCGTTCCCGGCTTATCTCGGGCGCAGCATCCGGAGCGACAGGCAGCCACCCATGAACTGGATTTCAAACTTCGTCCGCCCCAAGATCAACTCGTTGTTTTCGCGCCGCGAGGTGCCCGAGAACCTGTGGAGCAAGTGCGACGACTGCGGCACCATGCTGTTCCACCGCGAACTCAGCGAAAACCTGAATGTCTGCACCAGTTGCGGCCATCACATGGCCATGACCCCGCGTGCGCGCTTTGCCGCGCTGTTCGACGGCGGCATCTTCGCAGAGGTCAAGGTGCCGAAACCGGTTGCCGATCCGCTGCATTTCCGCGATCAGAAGAAATATCCCGACCGGATGCGCGCCGCACAGAAAGCGACCGGCGAGGCCGAGGCCATGCTGGTCGCCGAAGGCGAGATGGGCGGCACGCCGATCATCGCCGCCGCCCAGGATTTCCGGTTCATGGGCGGGTCGATGGGCATGCATGTGGGCAATGCGATCATCGCCGCGGCAGAGCGCGCTGTCAGGCTGGGCCGACCGCTGATCCTGTTTTCGGCCGCCGGGGGCGCGCGCATGCAGGAAGGAATCCTGTCGCTGATGCAGATGCCGCGCAGCACGGTGGCGGTGGAAATGCTGAAAGAGGCGGGCCTGCCGTATATCGTTGTGTTGACGCATCCCACGACCGGCGGCGTGACCGCCAGCTATGCGATGCTGGGCGATGTGCAGATCGCCGAGCCCAATGCCCTGATCTGCTTCGCCGGGCCGCGTGTCATCGAGCAGACCATCCGAGAGAAACTGCCCGAAGGGTTCCAGCGCGCCGAATACCTTCTGGATCACGGCATGCTCGACCGGGTGACACACCGGCTGGAACTTCGCGACGAACTGATCACGATCACCCGGATGCTGACGAACCAGCCCCCCGCGGTGCGCGGCACGCTTCCGGCACCGGATCCGGTGGCGCTGGCCGAGGCCGCCGTCACGCCCATTGCCGACAGCGAGACCGGAGGGCCTGACGCGACCGGCGCGCCGAACAAGAATGGTGCGCCCGAGGCGAAGACGCCGCAGGACGGCGGAAAGGACAGCGGCAGGGCGAAATCCCCCAAGACCGCAAAGCCCGCCAAGTGACCCCCGGCAACAGCGACATCATCCTGGAGCGGATGATGTCCCTTCACCCCAAGGTCATCGACCTGGTGCTGGATCGCGTCTGGCGGTTGCTGGCGGCGCTGGACCACCCCGAGCGGCGGCTTCCGCCGGTGATCCACCTGGCCGGCACCAACGGCAAGGGATCGGCCCAGGCGATGGTCCGCGCCGGTCTGGAGGCGGCTGGACATCGCGTTCATGCCTACACGTCCCCGCATCTGGTGCGGTTCCACGAACGCATCCGGCTGGCCGGGGCACTGATTTCCGAGTCCGAACTGACCGAGATCCTGGATGAATGCGAACGGGCCAATGGCGGCGCGCCGATCACCTATTTCGAGATCACGACCGTTGCCGCGCTTCTGGCGTTTTCGCGGCATCCGGCGGAATATTGCCTGCTTGAGGTCGGGCTGGGCGGACGGCTCGACGCCACGAATGTCGTCGAGCGGCCCGCGCTTTCGGTCATCACACCGGTGTCGCTGGATCATCAGCAATACCTCGGCGACACGCTGGAACAGATCGCCGGCGAAAAGGCGGGCATCCTCAAGCGCGGGGTGCCGTGCGTGGTCGGCCCGCAGAAGGACGCGGCGCTGGCGGTGATCGAGACGCAGGCCGCGCGGGTCGGCGCGCCGCTTTTGCTATATGGCCAGCACTGGCATGTGTGGCAAGAACGCGGGCGCATGGTCTATCAGGATGAAAACGGGCTGCTGGACCTGCCGCTGCCCGGCTTGCCGGGCGCGCATCAGGTGCATAATGCCGGTATCGCCCTGGCCGCCTTGCGTGCGTTGGGCATGGACGGCGAGGCCTTTGAGGCTGCCGTCACCCGCGCCGAATGGCCGGCCCGGATGCAGCGCCTGCGCCACGGCCCGCTGGTCGACGCCGCGAAAAGCGCCGAACTGTGGCTGGACGGCGGGCACAACCCTGCCGCGGGCGAGGCGCTGGCCGAGACCCTGTCGCGGCTGCCCGCCCGGCCGTTGCACCTGGTCTGCGGGATGCTGAACACCAAGGACGTGACCGGATACCTGCGTCCGCTGGCCGCGATGGCGCAACATTTGCACGCGGTGTCGATCCCGGGCGCCGATGCAACGCTGCCCGCCGCGCGCACCGCCGAGGCGGCGCAGGCCGTGGGACTGTCGGCGGGCATGTCCGCAAGCGTGGCCGATGCGATCCGGGAAATCGTCGCCGAGACGCCCCATGCACGCATCCTGATCTGCGGCTCGCTTTACCTGGCGGGGGATGTGCTCAGGGAAAACGGCTGAGCCCGCCGCCGTCAGGCGTCGCGCCCCCAATCGGCATCCTGCATCTCGCGCAGACGGCTGGCGGTGCGTTCGAATTCGAACGCGCCGGTGCCTTCGACATAAAGCATCTCGGGCGCGGCGGCGGCCGAGCAGATCAGCCGCACCTTCGCTTCGTAAAGCGCGTCGATCAGCGTGACGAAGCGTTTCGCCTCGTTGAAATTGGCGCGCGACAGACGCGGGATGTCCTCCAGGATCAGCACGCGGACCGCTTTGGCGATCGCCAGATAATCGGCCGGACCCAGCGGTCTGGCGCACAGATCCCAGAATGTCGCGCGGGCAACGCCGTTGTGGAACCTGGGCAGTTCCACCTGTCGGCCCTGGACCGTCAGCACATGCGGTCCGGCATCCGCGTCGCCCGTGAAGTCCTGCCATATCTCTTCCATCGCCGCGCGCGCGGCCGCGTCGGCCGGGGTGAGATAGACCTCGGAGCCGGACAGCCGGTTCTGCCGGTAATCGGTGGGCGAGGCCAGATGATGCACCTCCAGCCGTTGTTTGAGCAAGGCGATGAAAGGCAGAAAGCGATCACGCTGCAACCCGTCCTTGTACAGATCGTCGGGCACCCGGTTCGAGGTGGTGACGACCGTCACGCCGCTTTCGAACAGCAATTCGAAAAGCCGTCCGACGATCATGGCGTCGGTGATGTCGGTGATCTGCATCTCGTCGAAGCACAACAGCCGCAGGTTGCGTGACAGATCCTCTGTCACCGGTTTCAGGGCATCGGATGTGCCTTGCCCGCGGGCGCGGTGCAGCCCGGCGTGAACCTCCTGCATGAAGGCGTGAAAATGCACCCGGCGTTTCTGTTCGATCGCCACATGCGAAATGAAGAAATCCATCAGCATGGATTTTCCGCGGCCGACCCCGCCCCACAGGTAGATCCCCGTCACCGGATCGGGTTTGCGGCGCAGAAAGGGCAGGGCGCGCTTGTTGCCGGCCTCCTTTTCCAGTGCGCGACGCACACGCTCCAGCGGGGCCAGAACGGCAAGCTGACCGGGATCGGCGTGAAGCCGTCCGGCTGCCACCTCGTGATCGTATAGCGCGCGCAGCGTCGTCATCCGCCAAGTCATATTCAGTGCAGCGGGATAAGAAAAGACGATCCGCGTCGTTGCGACAATGCAGTTGACTGCGCCGCGCCCGGCGGTATCCCTGTTCGCGTCCGAAGGAGATCCCGATGCAGACAGACCGCGCCCCGCTCTTTTCGCCCGTGCTGATCGCGGGATGTGCGATCATCATGACGGGCTTCGCGATCCGCGCCAGTTTCGGGGTGTTCCAGATTCCGATCGCCGAGGATTTCGGCTGGATGCGGGCCGAATTTTCCTTTGCCATCGCGATCCAGAACCTGGCCTGGGGCATCGGCCAGCCGATCTTCGGTGCGATCGCCGAACGCTTCGGCGATCGGCGGGCGATCATCCTGGGGGCGCTGACCTATGCCGTGGGGCTGGTGCTTTCATCCTTTGCGGTGACGCCCGAGGCGCATCAGCTGCTGGAAATTCTGGTGGGGTTCGGCATTGCCGGCACGGGGTTCGGCGTGATCCTGGCCGTGGTCGGTCGCGCCGCCAGCGATGAGAACCGGTCGCTCGCGCTGGGGATCGCCACCGCCGCCGGGTCGGCCGGGCAGGTCTTCGGTGCGCCGGTGGCGCAATGGCTGCTGTCGATGATGGGCTGGCAGCAGGTCTTCCTGATCTTCGCAGCGGCCATTCTGGCGGTTCTGCTGGTGCTTCCGATGATGCGCGCGCCGGCGCCGCCGGCGGGCCGCGTCGAACCGGAAGAGGGGATGGGCGCCATCCTGATGCGCGCCTTCCGCGATCCGTCCTACACGCTGATCTTCCTGGGGTTCTTTTCCTGCGGCTACCAGCTGGGCTTCATCACGGCGCATTTTCCGGCCTTCGTGACCGAGATGTGCGGTGCGATCGACCCGTCGGGGATGCTGGCGTCACTGGGGGTTTCAAGCACCTCGGCGTTGGGGGCCGTGTCGATATCGGTGATCGGGCTGGCCAACATCGCGGGCACGGTCTATGCGGGCTGGCTGGGGCGAAAATTCAGTCGCAAATACCTGTTGTCGGCCATTTATGTCGGCCGGACCGTCGCTGCGGCCCTGTTCATCATGCTGCCGATAACGCCCGGCTCGGTGCTGATCTTCTCGGTGGTGATGGGGGCGCTGTGGCTGGCCACCGTGCCGCTGACCTCGGGGCTGGTGGCGCATATCTACGGGCTGCGCTATATGGGCACGCTTTATGGGATCGTGTTCCTGAGCCACCAGATCGGCAGTTTCATCGGCGTCTGGCTGGGCGGGCGACTTTACGATCTTCACGGCGATTACACGCTCGTCTGGTGGATCGGGGTCGGGGTCGGCGCCTTT
>JADQCD010000135.1 GCA_016278285.1 Actibacterium sp. | reverse complement strand
GACCGCGTCGGTCGTGTTCTTGCGCCAGGCATCGTCGATCGAGATGATCTCGTGCTCGAAATCCATCATGCCGGCCTCTTCCATCAGGGCGCGGGCGGCCTCGGGGTCGTATTCTGCCGGGCCGATATCGGCGTATTCGGGATGCACCGGTGCCGCGTGGTGGTTGGCGGCGACATCGCCGCGCCCGCCATAGCCCAGTTCCAGGCAGATCGCGTTGTTGACCGCCAACTGGAGTGCCTTGCGCACCCGCTTGTCGGCATAGGGCTTCATGCCGTTCACTTCGGCCAGCTGGTTGGGGCGCACCACGATCGTGGCAGCGGTGACCACCTCGGATTTCTTCAGGCCCAGACCGTCCATGATGTCGATGAACTCGCCCACCGATTCATGCAGCATGTCGACCTCGTCCGATTCGAGCGCCGCCAGCCAGGCCGCGGGGTCGGTGCCGAAGTCGATATATTCGATTCGGTCCAGATAGGGTCCGCCATAGACCTCTGTGCCCCACCAGTCGTGATCGGCGTTACGCACCAAGGTGCAGCCGACGCCAACCTCGAGAGTCTCGATCAGATAGGGGCCGGTGCCCACGTTCTGCACCGATTCCGGGTTGTAGGTGTTGTGTACCACGGCAGCCGGATAATCGGCGAATCCCGGGATCAGCGAGATGTCAGGGCGCGGCAGATGCAGCTTGACGGTGGTGCCGTCCACTACCTCGATCGCGCCCTCCAGCGCCGTGCCCGTGGTCTCGTCGACCAGCACCGAGACGCGGCTGGCCATCGAGTTTCCCTCGACATTCCTGTCGCACCAGCGGGTGATGTTGCGGGCCACGTCATCGGCGGTGAAGGCATCGCCATTGTTCCATTTGACGCCGGGACGGACATTCAGGGTGTATTCGGTGGCATCCTCGTTGATGTCCCAGCTTTCCAAGAGCATGCCGCGGATCGTCCCGTCATTGTTGTATTCGACGAGGTATTCCAGCGTGCCGCGGGTCTGGTTGGCCATCTCGGACCAGTCGTAGGTGCGCGCATCCTTCAGCGGGCGCACGGTCATCTGCACGCGCAGCGTGCCGCCCTGCTGCATGTGCTGGGCGGCCTGCGCCGGTGCCTCCAGCCCGCCCAACGCATAGGCCGTCGCGGCAGTAGCGCCAAGCGCGGTGGCCCGGGTCAGGAACTCTCGGCGGTTCAGTGCGCCGGTCCTGAACTCCTCGGCATGCATTCGCACCGCCGGGTGCACCGCTTTTGTGTCGATCCTGTCGTCGGTCATGGTATTCTCCCTTGTTGACGGCGTTTGCCGGACCCGGTTTTCCACGCGGCCGACCGCTTCGCACGGCCCCCCAAAATACGGCAATCCTGTTTTGACGCCATTCGGCAACAGAAACGCCTGAGCGTCAACGATTGGTTTGCCGGTTGCTCAGGACGAACGCCGAAAGGCCATGGGCGCGGTGCCGGTGCGGGCCTGGAAGGTGCGGGTGAAATAGGCAGGAGAGGCAAAGCCCAACCCGGCCGCGATCTGCTTGACCGGCAGCCTGGTGTCAGCAAGCAGGCGGCGCGCCTCGGCGATCTTCCGGTCGGCCAGGAAATCCGATGCGGTGCGCCCGCAGCTTTCGCGGCAGACCCGCGTCAGGTGGGTCGGCGTCACGTCAAGCGCGGCGGCGTAATGCGACACACTGTCATGGGTGTGGAAACGTTGCTCGACCAGTTCGGCATAGCGCCGCGCCAAACGCCGCGCGGCGGAGGACGGGGCCAGCGAATCCGCGTGGTTCAGCATTTGCCGTTCCAGCCAGACCGAAAGCAGCCCGGCGTGATGCTGCATCGCGCGTTTTCTGGCCGGACGGTCGCCCTCGGACTCGCGCAGAAGGTTGTCCAGGATGACGGTCATCTCGCCCTGATCCTGGGCGTCGCGGATTCGCAGGTGACAGGGCTGGCCCGGCAAGGGAAGATCGTGATCCGGGCCGAAGAAGACCGCCGTGCCGAACACCTGCTGCCCGATCTCGAAGGCATGCATGGTGCCGGCGGGGATGAACACGACGTTATGCGCCCCGTAGCCACGGGTAACGCCCGATACCGTCAACCGGCCCTGGCCGCGGGTGAACCAGATCAGCTGATCGACAGTATAACTGCGCATCGCCTCGACCCGCCAGCGCCCGCCCTTGAGCAGGCTGTGAAGCGGGACGAGGCGCAGTTCTGAGGCGGTCATCTTGTGATCTCTCGCCGGACATCGGATCGTGACGACGATATGCGCCCGGCCCCGCCCGGCAAAGGAAAAATGTTCGAATCCTGAAGGTCAGGGCAGGTCCAGCCAGGTCCATGCGCGCATTCGTGCCCGGAACCAGCTGCGCTGGCGCTTGGCGTATTGGCGTGAAGCGGTCCTTGCGGCCGTGACGGCGTCGGCCAGCGATATGCGCCCCGCAAGATGGGCGATCAGCTCGGGCGCGCCGATCGCCTTTGACGATTGCAGGGCCGGGGTCCAGCGGCCCAGGTTGGCCTGTGCCTCCTCCAGCGCGCCCCTCTCCAGCATCCGGTCGAAACGCCGATGGATGCGCGCGTTCAGCCAGTCACGATCGGCATTCAGCACAAAGGGCTGGACATCGGCCAGCGGCAACAACGGGGCAGGGGTGTCGTCGTGCCATGCCGCCAGGCCGCGTCCGGTTGCGCGCCACACTTCCCAGGCCCGCTGCACGCGCATCGGGTTGAGCGGATCGACCCGGGCGCGCGTCGCCGCATCCAGTTCTTCGAACATTCCCGCATGTCCCTCGGCCATGCGCCGGGCATCGGCCAGCGCGCGCAGCTCCTGCGGGGTCGGCGGGATCTCGGCCAGCCCCTCGGTCAGCGCCGCGAAATACAATCCGGTGCCGCCCACGATGATCGGGCGGGCGTCGCCCGACAGCAGCGGCGCCACGTCGCGCAGCCAGTGGCCGACCGAATAGGACGCGTCCCAGGGCACATGCCCATACAGCCGGTGTGCCGCGGCGGTCTCTTCCTCGGCGGTGGGGCGTGCCGTCAGCACCCGCCAGTTCTCGAAGACCTGCAATGCGTCGGCATTGACGATCACGCCGCCCTGCCGCGCGGCAAGTTCCAGCGCCAGGGCCGATTTGCCGCTGGCGGTGGGGCCGGCGAGCAGAACCGGGCGGTCGGGGTCGGTCGGCGGCAGGCACTGCACGTCGTCATCCGTTCGTTATAGGCGTTGAACCTCGATGGCTTTTCCGACATTTTGCGCGCGACGCCAAGTGCAGCTTCCGGGAAAGGCAGATCATGGACGACAGCACCGCCCCGCAACCGACCTTCAGGCGCGTGTTGCTGAAGATTTCCGGCGAGGCGCTGATGGGCAATCAGGGCTACGGGCTGCATCCGCCGACGGTGCAGCGCATCGCGCAGGAGGTGAAGTCGGTCCACGACATGGGGGTGGAGATCTGCATGGTGATCGGGGGCGGCAACGTCTTTCGCGGCCTTCAGGGCAGCGCGCAGGGGATGGAGCGCACCACCGCCGACTACATGGGCATGCTGGCCACCGTGATGAACGCGCTGGCGATGCAGTCCGCGCTGGAATCCCTGGGCGTGTTCACCCGGGTGATCAGCGCCATCCCGATGGACCAGATATGCGAGCCCTATATCCGCCGTCGCGCGGTGCGCCATCTTGAGAAAAAGCGCGTCTGCATATTTGCGGCAGGCACCGGCAATCCCTATTTCACGACAGATACCGCCGCCACCCTGCGCGCGAACGAGATGGTCTGCGAGGCGATCTTCAAGGGCACCAAGGTGGACGGCGTCTATGACAAGGACCCCGAGAAGTTCGCGGATGCGAAACGATACGACGAGATAACCTATGACGATGTCCTGATCAGGAACCTGAAAGTGATGGATGCCTCGGCAATCGCGCTGGCGCGCGACAACGACCTGCCGATCATCGTGTTTTCGCTGGATGAACCCGGCGGCTTCAAGGGCATCCTGGCGGGGCAGGGCACCTATACAACCGTCCACGGTTGACGCTATAGCGAAGCAGGCCGCGCGCGGTCGCAGGTCGCAAACCGACAGAAAGTGAGTGATGGGCATGGCCGACGAAGAGATTGAAATCGACACCGACGACCTGAAACGCCGGATGGATGGTGCGATGGGCTCGCTGCGGCAGGAATTCGCCTCCTTGCGCACTGGTCGCGCCTCGGCCTCGATGGTCGAACCGGTGATGGTCGACGCCTACGGCACCTCGACCCCGATCAATCAGGTCGGCACCGTCAATGTGCCCGAACCGCGCATGCTCACCATCAACGTCTGGGACAAATCGCTTGTCCAGAAGGTCGAGAAGGCAATCATGGAAAGCGGGCTGGGCATCAATCCGCAGACCAACGGCACCATCATCATGCTGCCGATCCCCGAGTTGAACGAAGAACGCCGGCGCGAGCTGACCAGGGTTGCCGCGCAATATGCCGAACATGCCCGCGTGGCGATCCGCAACGTGCGGCGCGATGGCATGGACCAGCTGAAGAAGGCCAAGGCGGCGGGAATGAGCGAGGACGACCAGAAGATCTGGGCCGACGAAATCCAGGAGTTGACGGACGAATACATCTATGCCGTTGATGCCGCGCTCGAACACAAGCAGCAGGAGATCATGCAGGTTTGAGGATGGCATGGTCGCGAAAGGGGGCGCCCTTGGCCGCCAGGGACACTGTTGCCGCCGGTGCCAGGGCGGCACGACATGTTGCCATCATCATGGACGGGAACGGCCGCTGGGCGCAGGGCCGCGGACGTCCTCGCCTGTTCGGCCACCAGGCCGGAGCCCGCCGTGTGCGGGAGGTGGTCCGCGCCTGTCCCGATCACGGGATCGAATACCTGACCGTTTTCGCCTTCTCGACCGAGAACTGGAAGCGTACGCAGATGGAGGTCTCGGGGCTGATGGGCCTGTTCCGGACCTACATTCGCAAGGAAGCACGAGAGTTGCTGCGCGAAGATGTGCGGGTGCGCTTCATCGGCGACCGGGTCAAGCTCGACGCGAAGCTGCGCGGTCTGATGGACGAGCTTGAGCAGATGACCGAAAAATGCACCCGCATGAACCTTACCGTTGCGCTGAATTACGGCGGCCGGGACGAGGTGGCGCGCGCCACGCAGCGGCTGGCCGAGGACGTTGCCGCCGGCCGGCTGGATCCCGCCGAGGTGGATGAGGAAACGCTGCCCAGATATCTGGACACCTGTGTGTTGCCCGACCCCGATCTGGTGATCCGCACCAGCGGCGAGGCGCGCATCTCCAACTTTCTGCTGTGGCAGTCAGCCTATGCGGAATACGAATTCACGCCGATCCTGTGGCCCGATTTCACCCCACAGCACCTGGCAGAAATCCTGGAAAGATATGGTCAGCGCGAACGTCGTTTCGGCAAGGTTCGGGTCTGATGGCCCAACCCGGCAAATGGGAGGATCTGGCCCCGCGTCTGGCTTCGGGCGGGGCGATGGCGGGTGCCGGCGTCGCGCTGATCTGGCTCGGCGGGGCATGGTTCACCGCCTTGTGCGCCATCGTTGGCGGGCTGATGATCTGGGAGCTGGCGCGGATGATCGCACCCGAACGTCGGGCCGAGGCGCTGGCCCTGGGTGCGGTCGGCGCCGGGGTCATCGTGCTGGCGCGTCTCTTGCCGCCGGTCTTCGCCTTGCCGCTGCTGGCCGCGCCGGCCCTGGTGGGTGTATCGCTTCTGCGCCGACACGGTGCGATCTTCGTGACCTTCGCTCTGGGTATCCTGATCGCCAGCTTCGGCCTGTCGTTGTTCCGCGACAGCTATGGCGCGGTTTGGCTGTTCTGGCTGGTGCTGGTGGTGATCGCCACCGACGTGTTCGGCTATTTCGGAGGCCGGATCATCGGCGGACCGAAATTCTGGCCGCGCGTCAGCCCCAGGAAAACCTGGTCGGGCACCCTGTCCGGATGGGTTGCCGCGGCGCTGATCGGGGTGCTTTTCCGGCAGTTCACCAATGCCGGCGTGGATCTGCCATGGATTTCGGTTGTCCTGTCGATGGCCAGCCAGATGGGTGACGTGGCCGAAAGCGCGGTGAAACGAAAAATGGGCGTCAAGGACAGTTCGAATCTGCTGCCGGGGCATGGCGGGCTGTTCGACCGCTTCGACGGGCTGCTGGGGGCGGCGTTGTTCATGCTGCTGGTGGCACAGATCGTCTATGTGCCCGCGGTGAGGTTCTGACCGATGCGGCGGGTGACGATCTTCGGCGCCACAGGCTCGATCGGAGAGAACACGGTCGATCTGATTTCCCGCCGCCCCGCGGATTTTCACGCGGTTGCCCTGACCGGCGGACACAACATCGCACGGCTTGCCGAACAGGCGCGCCGGCTGAACGCCGAGCTTGCCGTCACCTGCCACGCCGAGCTTTACACCGAGCTGAAGGCCGCGCTTTCAGGCAGCGGGGTCGCGGTGGCCGCGGGGACCCAGGGGATGGCCGAGGCCGCGGCGCGGCCGGCCGACTGGATGATGTCGGCGATTGTCGGTGCCGCCGGGTTGCAACCCGGCCTGACCGCGCTGGAACAGGGCACCACCCTGGCGCTGGCCAACAAGGAAAGCCTGGTGGCCGCCGGCCCGCTGCTGATGTCCGCGGCCGCGGCCAATGGCGCGCGTGTCCTGCCCGTGGACAGCGAACATTCGGCGATCTTCCAGGCATTGGTGGGCGAGGATCCGGCGGCGGTGGAGCGCATCGTGATCACCGCCTCGGGGGGTGCCTTCCGCGACTGGCCGCTCAAGGCGCTGGCCCTTGCGACACCGGAGCAGGCCGCCACTCATCCCAACTGGGCGATGGGTCAGCGGATCACCATCGACAGCGCCTCGATGTTCAACAAGGCGATGGAATTGATCGAGGTGAAGGAGTTCTTCGGGATTTCGCCTGACAGTATCGAAGTGCTGGTCCACCCTGAATCCCTGGTTCACGCGATGGTCGGGTTCCGCGATGGCGCGTTGATGGCGCATCTGGGACCGCCCGACATGCGCCACGCCATCGGCTATGCGTTGAACTGGCCCGAACGGGCCGAACTGCCGGTGGCGCGGCTGGACCTGGCGAAGATTGGCCGGCTCAATTTCACCGCGCCGGACCCGGCCCGCTATCCCGCGCTCGATCTGGCGCGGCGGGTGATGCGCAGCGGCGGCCTGGCCGGTGCCGCCTTCAACGCCGCCAAGGAGCATGCGCTGGACGCCTTCATCGGTGGCCGGATCGGATTTCTGCAGATGGCCGGGGTGGTCGAGCGCACTCTCGACACGCTTTCGGGCGAAAGCGGCCTTGAGGATGCCGCGAACGATCTCGATAAGATATTGGCAATGGATCGGCTGGCACGCGTTCGGGCCGGCGAAGCGATCACGAAACAAGAAGAGCGAAAGTTGGGGTAACAGGGTGGATTTAGTCGGTCTCATTCCGTCGTTCGGAAATCTTTTCTTCACGGTTCTGGCCTTCGTTGTCGCGCTCAGCGTGATCGTCGCGGTTCACGAATACGGTCACTACATCGTCGGGCGCTGGACGGGCATCCATGCCGAAGTCTTTTCGCTGGGCTTCGGGCCGGTGCTGTTCGCGCGTGAAGACAGGCATGGCACATTGTGGCAAGTCGCCGCGCTTCCTTTCGGTGGCTATGTGAAATTCCTGGGCGACGCCAGCCCGGCTTCGGACAAGGCCAGCGACATCATGGATGAGCTGGACGAGGAAACGCGGCGCCATACCATGCACGGCGCGCCGCTCTGGGCGCGGGCGGCGACCGTGGCGGCCGGGCCGATCTTCAATTTCGTACTGGCGATCCTTGTCTTCGCGGGGATCAGCCTGATCCGGGGAGAGGCGATCGAGCCGCCCACCGTGGCGCAGGTGAACCCCTTGCCGGGCGAGATCGGCGCGGTGCAGACGGGCGATGCGATCCTGGCGATCGGCGACCGCCCGACACCGGACTACGCCGCCTTCTACGACACGATCGAGGCGCTGCCGGTGACTGCGCCGCTGCCCTATCGCGTGCGGCGCGACGGCACCGAGCAGGTCGTTCCGGGGCCTTACCCCTTTCCGCCGCTTATCGCCGCGGTCCAGCCGGACTCGGCCGCGATCGAGGCCGGGCTTCAAAAGGGCGACGTGATATTGTCGATCGAGGGCCGCCCGATCGCCGCTTTCAGCCAGTTGCAGGACGCGATCACCAGTTCGGGCGGCCGGCCGGTGGACATGACCGTGTGGCGCGCGGGCGAAGTGTTGGAGTTCACCATGACGCCCCGGCGGCGCGACCTGCCGCTGCCCGATGGCGGCTTCGACACCCGCTGGCTGATCGGGGCGACGGGCGGGCTGTTCTTCGAGCCCGCGACCGCGACGCCGGGGCCGGTCACGGCCTTGCTGAATGGCGCCGATCAGACATGGTTCATCATGAAGTCCAGCCTGTCAGGGGTCTATCACATGGTCACCGGGGCGATCAGCGCATGCAACCTGCGCGGGCCGATCGGAATTGCCGAGACATCGGGTGTGGCGGCCCGGCAGGGCTGGCTCAGCTTCATAGGCTTCATCGCGGTGCTGTCCACTGCGGTGGGTTTGCTGAACCTGTTCCCGATTCCGGTGCTGGATGGCGGGCACCTGATGTTTCACGCCTATGAAGCGACAACCGGCCGGCCACCCAACGATCTGGCGCTGCGGATTCTGACGGGAATCGGCCTGGGATTGCTTGTGGCGCTGATGGGCTTTGCCCTGACCAATGATCTGTTCTGCCGCTGAAGCTCCGTCAAACCGTCCCAAAGCTGACACATTTTCCCGCTATTTCCTGATCTTGCAATTTGGCTGATCCGATCAGGAGGGTAAGAAAATGCAGACTTTGACGCGTGGGTATCGCGGCCTTTCGCTGCTGGTCGGGATAAACTGGGATCTGATCCTCTATGTCGCAACGATCGCAGTCGCGCTGATTGGCGGGGCCTTGCTGGGATCGGTTCTGTAAGCTTTCCGGAAGCGTATGTAATTCAGGAGCCGCGCAGGAGGCTGCGCGGCTCTTTTCTTTTGGTGTCCGATGGCACGAGTCTGTTTTGACAAGCCCCCCCATTCCCGATAGGCAGGAACTTGTTCAAAAGCACAAGCGCGGGACAGACGCATGACCGGATTTGCACGTGGACCCGAGGCGCGACCGGCGCGCCGCGCGGTGATCGCGAAACGCCTGGCCCTTACGGTTTTCCTGGCTCTGGCAGGGGTTGTCGGGGCGTCCCTCTCCCCGGCATCGGCACAAACTTATGCCTTCACGTCGGTCCAGGTCGAGGGTAACCAGCGCGTCGATGCGGCCACGATCCTCAGCTACGCCGGCATCGCCCGCGGCGAAAGCCTGAGCGCGGCCGAACTGAACGACGCCTATCAGCGGATCGTCAACAGCGGCCTGTTCGAAACGGTCGAACTGATTCCGCAGGGCGGCAGGCTGCTGATCCGCGTTGCGGAATATCCGACGATCAACGTGATCAATTTCGAGGGTAACGCCCGACTGAGCGACGAGGACCTGTCGAAGATCGTCAAATCGCAGTCCCGCCGGGTCTACAGCCCGGCTTTGGCCGAGGATGATGCCGCCGCCATCGTTCAGGCCTATGAACAGCAGGGTCGTCTGGCTGCCACGGTCGTGCCGAAGATTATCCGTCGCTCGGACAATCGTGTCGATCTGGCATTCGAGATCGTCGAGGGGCAGGTGATCGAGGTGCAGCGCATCTCTTTCGTTGGCAACCGCAACTACTCGGAATTCCGTTTGCGCCGTGCGTTACGCACCAAGCAGGCCGGCCTGTTGCGGCGTTTCATCAGATCCGACACCTTCATCGCCGACCGGATTGCCTTCGACAAGCAGGTGCTGAGCGATTTCTACCAGGCGCGTGGTTATGTAGACTTTCAGGTGCTTTCGGTCACGTCCGAGTTGACGCGCAACCGCGACGCCTTTCTGATTACCTTCAATATCCGCGAAGGACAGCAGTTCCGGTTCGGAGAGGTCACCGCATCAAGCGACGTGCCGCAGATCGATCCCGCGACCTATCAGGACGCGATCCGCATTTCCTCGGGCACGGTCTATTCGCCCAGCCATGTCGAAAATGCGATCGCCCGGCTGGAACGGCTGGCCGTCGATCAGGGGCTGGATTTCATACGGGTCGAGCCGCGGATCAGGCGCAATGACCGGGATCTTACGCTTGACGTCGATTTCGTGCTGACCAAGGGGCCGCGCGTCTTTGTCGAGCGGATCGACATCGAG
>JADQCD010000243.1 GCA_016278285.1 Actibacterium sp. | reverse complement strand
CATGCCGGACCATACCTGAACGCCATCGGCACCCCGCCCGAGGCGCCGCGGTTTCTTGACGTGATCCCGATCCGCTTCGGCATCAGCGATGTGGCCGCGCATTACCATGTGCCCCTGTTGCTGTCGCCGTTCGGTTATTCCACCTATCGCGGCAGCTAGGCGACGTCCCCCAGCCGGGCGGCCAGCTCCTTGCGGCAACGGGCCACCATGAAATCCACGAAAAGGCGCACCTTGGCATCCTTGAATCGGCGCGAGGGATAAAGACAGGCCAACTGTGTGGGCATCGCCGACGTGTCCTCTGCCACCGTCACGAGCGCGCCGCTGCGCAGATGCCCGGCCACCTCGAAAAGCGGCTTCATGACGATGCCGCGCCCGGCCAGCGCCCAGTCGGTCAGCACGTCGCCGTCGTCGGATTCCAGTGGGCCCGACACTTCGAACCGTTGTGGGCCGTCGGCCGTCATCAGCGGCCAGCGGAATTCCAGAGCACCGGGAAACCGCAGATTCAGGCATTCGTGCCCCTGCTCTACCAGATCGGCCCCCGACCGGGGATGACCGCGCCGCGAGACATAGCTGGGCGCCGCGCACAATACGCGCTCGATCTCGGCGATGGAACGGACCTTGAGATCGCTGTCCAGCAAGGGGCCCAGGTGAAAGGCCACATCCAGCCCCTCGCTGGTCACATCGATGGTTCGGTCCGACATCCGCAACCGCACGTCGATCAGCGGATAGAGATCCTTGAACGCCGGCACATGCGGCGCGATGAACCGCCGACCGACCCCAAGCGGCGCGGCAACGAAGACGGTGCCGCGCGGGTTGTCGCTGGACTGTTGCACCTGCGCCTCGGCGGCCTCGATCGCCTCCAGGATATTGCGGGCACCTTCGTAGAACAGCTTGCCGTTCTGGGTGGGTTGCAGCGCGCGGGTGGTGCGGTTGAACAGGCGCACGCCGAGATGCTTTTCCAACTCGGCAATTCGCGACGACGCGACCGCCGGCGAGGTGCGCTGATCGCGCGCAGCGGCGCTCATGCTGCCCAGGTCATAGACCCGCACGAACATTCTGATGTTGTTCACATAGGCCATGCGATTATTCGACTTGGTTTGAAAGTGCTGCGTCATTTCATGAATTAACAAAAAGGCGCCGCCGGGTATAGCTTTCCCGCACCCAACCGGAGACGCGCGATGCTTGAACTGATCTTGATCGAGGAATGGGCGCAGTTCGCCATCCGTTGGCTGCATGTCATAACGGCGATTGCCTGGATCGGCTCATCCTTCTATTTCATCGCGCTGGATCTTGGCCTGCGCAGCGTGGAGAACCTGCCCGAAGGCGCGCATGGCGAGGAATGGCAGGTTCATGGCGGCGGGTTCTATCACATCCGCAAATACCTGGTCGCGCCCGCGCATCTGCCCGAGCACCTGACCTGGTTCAAATGGGAAAGCTATGCCACATGGCTGTCGGGGTTCGTCCTGCTGGTGCTGGTCTATTATCTGGGTGCGGATCTCTATCTGGTGGATCCGGCGGTGCTGGATATTCCCGCCTGGGGTGCGGTCGTCATCTCGCTGGCTTCGCTCGGTGTCGGTTGGGTCGTCTATGACCTGATCTGCAAGTCACGCATTGGCAACGACAACACGCGGCTGATGATCCTGCTTTACCTGATTCTGGTGGCGATGGCCTGGGGCTATACCCAGGTGTTTTCCGGTCGGGCCGCGCTGCTGCATCTCGGCGCCTTCACCGCGACGATCATGTCGGCCAACGTGTTCATGGTCATCATCCCCAACCAGAAGATCGTCGTCGCCGACCTGAAGGCCGGCCGCAAACCAGACCCGGAATATGGGCGTATCGCCAAACAGCGGTCGACGCATAACAACTATCTGACGCTGCCAGTGCTGTTCCTGATGCTGTCGAACCACCAACCACTGGCCTTCGCATCGCAATGGAACTGGCTGATCGCCAGCCTGGTCTTCCTGATGGGGGTGACGATCCGGCACTATTTCAACACGGTTCATGCCCGCGCCGGAAATCCGCGCTGGACCTGGGCGGCGACCGCCGCGCTGTTCCTGGCGATCGTCGGCCTGTCGCTGGCGCCGCTTCATGCCGGGCCGGACAGCCCTGACGAGGCGGCTGCGCTATCCGGCCGCGCCGCCCGGTTCGCCGCCGCCGACGGGTTCGAGGATGTCTATTATACAGTCGCCGGGCGCTGTTCGATGTGCCACGCGCAAAGGCCGGCATGGGAGGGGATGATCCACCCGCCCAAGGGGCTGGTTCTGGAAACCGAGGCCGATGTCGCGCGCCATGCGCGGCAGATCTTCCTTCAGGCCGGGATCACCCATGCGATGCCGCCGGCCAATGTATCCTTCATGGAGCCGGCGGAACGTCAGGCCATCGTGGCCTGGTATCGTTCGGTCGTGGAGGGTGACGACGAGGGTTAGGCGCCCATGGCAAGCCTGCGGTGCCCCTCGGCCAGCCCTTTCAGCAGCATCGCCGCCCCGTCGGCCCGGATTGGCGGCAGGCCCTGGGCGGTGATCGCGGCCACATAGGCCCCGGCCAGCGGGCCGCTGCCCACCACCGCGACCTGCTGGCCCAGCCAATAGGGCCGCATCGCGGCAAGCTCTGCCCCGATCAGCGTGCCCCAAACCCGCCCGCGCGCCGCCTCGGGCTCCAGCCCCAGCAACAGGCCGGCCCCTTGTATTGCGGCCAACCGTTCCGACAGGCGTTCGGGCCGGGCCAGCGTGTCGGTCAGCGCGGTCTCGAAGGCCGTGTCGTCCCAGCCCGCGCCACGCAGGCCCAGCCAGCCCTCGGCCGCCTGGCCAAGGGGGGCTGTGGCGCAGGTCTGAAAGCTGACGACTTCTTCGGCCGAAACATGCGCCCATGTCGTCGCCGGTCCCGGCAGGCAAAGCACACCGTCGAATTTCGGGTTCAGCGACAGGAAACCTGCGATGGCCGTCTCGTCGCCATTGGTGACATGGCTGGGCGCCTCCTGCGCCAGACCGGGGATCGCCGCCAGCGTCAGGCCATGCGTCTTCTGCGCGGCAAGGGCGGCGTCGATCGGCGTGGCGGGCACTTTGCGCAGGCCCCCCTCGGGCAGGCCACATGCCACGACCGGCAGGGTGTCTTCCCCCGCTAGACGGCGCGCCGCCGCGTGCCAGTCCGACCGTGGCGGGTGATCCTCGGACAACACGTCGCCCCCGGCGTCGATTGCGCGCAGGTGAACATGGGCAGCCCCCGCCGCGGCGGCGACCCAGCTTGCTTTGGTGTCGGCCATGGTGCCCTCCATCATCGCCCCTTGCGATACCCGATTGCGGCACTTTTTGAAAGCCAGCTACCGGCCGGCGGCGCAATCCGCGATACGCCGGGCAAGGGTGGTCAACAGCTCTGAATACAAATCGGGGCCGTATTCCAGCGTGCTGCCCGACGGGTCCAGCGCGGCGCCGATGCGTGCGTTCGTACCTTCGGTGACGGTGCGAACCAGTGCCGGATCCTGTTGCGTTTCGGGAAAAACACAGACGGCGCCGCTGTCGGCCAGCATCGCCCGAAGGTCGAACAGGCGCCCCGCACCCGGGGCAGCGGCGTCACCCTCGGCAATGCTGCCCGCGATGATAAGGCCAAAGGCATCGGCGAACGGGCCATAGGCATCGTGATAGGTGACGATCGGCCCTTCGCCGACCGGCGCCAGTATCTCTTCGACAGCGCGCGCGGTGGCCGCGATTCGCTCTTTGGCCTGCCTGGCATTCGCGGCATAGACCGCGGCGTTGTCCGGGTCGGCCCCGGACAGATGGTGCGCCATTTCATCCACCCAATTGCCCGCCACCCCCGGATCCAACCAGGCGTGAATCGCGTCATGGTCATGCGCGTTCGCGTGGGCGTCCTCATCCTCGGGCTCATGTGCATTTGTCATTTCCCGCAAGGGCACGGATTGCGCCTCGCCTCCGATCCCGTCCAGCGCCCGTTCCAGCCATGGTGTCAGTTCGGGCCCGACCCAAAACACCAGGTCGGCCTGCGACAGGGCGCGTGCCTGCGTCGGCCGCAACTGAAAGTGATGTGCGTCGGCGCCCCGGTCCAACAGAATTCCCGGTGTGCCGAGATCGCCCATCACCTGCGCCGCCAGCGAGTGAACCGCAGGCACGTCGGTCATGACACGAGGGATATCGGCAAGGGCGGGACGGCCAAGCAGGACAACAAGAATGACGGCAAGTCGCATGGCATGCGCTCCGTTTCGATGATTTCGGGAAATGCCTGTTGATATGTTATAGCATTACATGTCAAGACAATGGCATGACAATAGATCCCGTGCCATTGGCATTTTCCGAACACGACCACGAAACCTGCTCTGGCGGGGTGCTGGCGCAGGCGGGTGCGCTGGCCGCGTCGCGCGGGCTGCGCCTGACGCCGGTGCGCCGCCGAACGCTGGAGATCCTGCTTGAATCGCACAGGGCGATGGGCGCCTACGAAGTGCTGGAGCGGCTGTCGGCGGACGGTTTCGCCAAACAGCCGCCGGTCGCGTATCGCGCGCTGGAATTCCTGGTCGAGAACGGGCTGGCCCACCGGATCCGCCGCCTGAATGCCTTTGCCGCCTGCATGCATCCGGGCGAACGTCACAGCCCGGTTTTCCTGATCTGCAAGTCCTGCGATCATATAGCCGAGGCACAGGGCGCCCATGTGGCGACGGCACTGGAGGCCGCCGCCACACCGGCAGGATTTTCCATAGAGCGCACGAATGTCGAGGCACTGGGCCTTTGCCCCGCTTGCGCGGCGCCTGCATGACCCTGCTGTCGGCCGAGGATGTCAGCGTGCGTTTCGGTGACACCGAGGTGTTGCGTGATGTGGATTTCGCCATCGATCCGGGTGAGATCGTCACCGTCGTCGGGCCGAACGGCTCGGGCAAATCCACGTTGCTGCGGGTGTTGCTGGGGGTGATCCGTCCGAACATGGGAAAGGTGACGCGCAAAGACGGGTTGGCAATAGGCTATATGCCGCAGCGGCTGGCGCTGGACGGCCGGATGCCACTGACGGTGCGTCGGTTCCTGTCGCTGCCCGTGCCCCGCCCCGCCGAAGCCGCCCGCGCCGCCCTGGCCCGGGTTGGCGTGGCCGGCGTCGAGGGGCAGCAGCTGGCCACACTGTCTGGCGGGCAATTCCAGAGGGTGTTGCTGGCCCGCGCCCTTCTGGCCGCGCCGCAGCTTCTGATCATGGATGAGCCGACGCAGGGGCTGGACCAGCCGGGAACCGCAGCCTTCTACAAACTGATCGAGGATGTCCGCGCCGAGACCGGCGCCGCCGTTCTGATGGTCAGCCATGACCTTCATGTGGTGATGAGCGCGTCGGACAGAGTCATCTGTCTGAACGGCCACATCTGCTGCCAGGGCACACCAAAGGTCGTGGTGAACGCGCCGGAGTATCGGGCATTGTTCGGGCTGGGCACCAGCGGGGCCTTTGCGCTGTATCAGCACGCGCATGACCACGATCACGACCACGCGGAACATGTCGATGCTGGATGACTTCCTGTTGCGCGCCGTTCTGGCGGGGCTGGCCCTGGCGCTGGCGGCAGGGCCGCTGGGGTGTTTCGTGGTCTGGCGGCGCATGGCCTATTTCGGCGAGGCGACCAGCCACGCGGCGATCCTTGGCGTGGCACTGGCGCTGGCGATGTCGGCAAACATATTCGTCGGAACACTTTCGGTGGCTCTGCTGATGGCGCTGGCGGTCAGCGCGCTGACGGATCGGGGCCTGGCAATGGACACGACGCTGGGCGTGCTGGCCCATTCGGCGCTGGCCTTCGGGCTGGTCGGCGTTTCCTTCGTGCAAGGCGCGCGGATGGATCTGACGGCGTATCTTTTTGGCGACATCCTTGCGGTGGGCCGGGGCGATCTGGCGATTATCTGGACCGGCGTCGCGGCGGTTCTGGCGCTGCTGGCCTGGCGCTGGTCGGCGCTGCTGACCACGACGCTGAACGAGGATCTGGCCGTGGCCTCTGGGCTGAACCCGCGGCGCGAGCGCCTGGTGCTCACACTGGCGCTGGCGCTGGTGGTTGCCGTGGCCATCAAGGTCGTTGGGGCGCTGTTGATCGTGGCGATGCTGATCATTCCGGCGGCCGCGGCCCGCGGACCCTCGCGCACACCCGAGGCGATGGCCGCGCTAGCGGCGGCGGTCGGGATTCTCGCCGTTCTGGGCGGGCTGTGGGCCTCTTTGCAGTTCGACACGCCGGCCGGGCCGTCCATCGTGGCTGCTGCAGCGGTGCTTTTCACGCTGGGCCTGGCCCTGCCGCATAGGGGATGATCGCCCGCGACATCTGATCCTGATCAAGGTATGTTTCCGGAAAATTCCGTATCCACGATAGATAAATGCGGGTTCGACCCGCCGCCAGGGGGGGCTAATGCGACTGACGAGACGAACGAATCTGGCAATGCGTGCATTGATGCATTGCGCGGTGAACGATGGACGGCTGGTGCGAAAGGCCGACATCGCCCGCGACTGCAACAGTTCGGAAAACCACATGGCACAGGTGATAAACGCGCTCAGCCAGCTGGGCGTGCTAAAGACCGCGCGGGGGCGAAATGGCGGCGTCATGCTGGCGCGGCCGCCCGACCAGATCCTCGTCGGACAGGTTTTTCGCCAGATGGAATCCGCCGTGCCATTTACCGAATGCTTCGCATCCACGAAGAACACCTGTCCAATCGCCGACTGCTGTTCGCTGCGCGACGTTCTGTGCGGCGCGATCGAGGCGTTCTATTCAACACTCGACAAGATCAGTCTGGCCGACCTGATCCGCGACAACCGGCAGCTTCACGCGGCACTGGCATTGCCCTGAACGCTCGGTGTCACCGCGCGACCGCCAGGGTCGCGCAATCCACGAAAGGACGCCAATGCCCGGCACGGACAGCAAGGAAGATCCGGAAACCTTCCTGCGCGACCTTTTTGCGCGTGCAGTCGAACGCGCCGACCCGATGCATTGTGTTCCCGCGGCGCTGCCCCCGCGGCCGTCCGGCCGGGTGCTGGTCGTCGGCTCCGGAAAGGCATCGGCGCGCATGGCCGAGGCGGCCGAGCGGATCTGGGGCGAGCTTTCGGGGCTGGTGATCACACGCTACGGCCATTCGCGACCGACGCGCGGAATCGAGATCGTCGAGGCCGCGCATCCGGTGCCCGACACGGCGGGGTGTGCTGCCACCGCCCGTATCCTGTCGATGCTGCACGGGTTGGGGCCGGACGATTTCGTTCTTGCGCTGATCTCGGGCGGCGGCTCTGCCTTGCTGGTGCAGCCGGCAGGCGACATCACGCTGAAACAGAAACAAGCCATAAACACCGCGCTTCTGGCCTCGGGCGCGACAATCTCGGAAATGAACACGGTGCGCAAGCATCTCAGCCTGGTGAAGGGGGGTCAGATGGCCGGCGCGGCCTATCCGGCGCGCATGCTGGCGCTGATGATTTCCGACGTGCCAGGCGACGATCCGGCCTTCATCGCCTCGGGTCCGACGGTGGGCGATGCGTCGACCCCGGCGCAGGCGCGTGCCATCCTGGCGAAGTGGCGCATCGACGTGCCGCCGTCGGTCGACGCGGTGCTGAACGGCGATACCGGGGTGCTGCCGCCGGACGCGCCGCAGCTTTCGGCCGTCGAGAACCGGGTGATCGCCGCGCCGTCCCAATCCCTGCAGGCCGCCGCGGAAATGGCGACCGCCACTGGATGCCATGTCGAGACCCTGGGCGACGCCATCGAGGGCGAGGCACGCAGGGTGGCGCAGGACCAGGCGGCGCGGGCAAAGACCATCGCGGGGAATATGCGGCCGGGCGATCGGCCGGTGCTGCTGCTGTCAGGCGGTGAATGCACGGTCACGCGGCGCGGCGATGGCGTCGGCGGGCCGAATGCCGAGTTCTGCCTGGCGCTTGCCCTGGCACTTGACGGCGCCCCCCGCATTCACGCCCTTGCCTGCGACACCGACGGCGTGGACGGCGCCGCCGAGGTGGCCGGCGCCATCGTCGGCCCTGACACATTGCGCCGCGCGGCGAAACACGGGCTTGATGCGGTTGGCATGCTCGACCGCAACGACGCTCACAGCTTCTTTGCCATGCTTGGCAATCAGGTTGCGACCGGACCGACACTGACCAATGTGAACGACTTTCGCGCGATTCTGATCCATCCGCCGTTCGCAGGCTGACCGGTCAGGAAAACTCGGGTGCGATCTCGACGGTCAAGCGTTGGCGATAGGGCGCTTCGGGCGTGCAAAGGATCGGCGGAAAACCCCGCCGGTTCAGCGCATCGGGGAAATGCTGAGGCTCCAGGCACAGGCCATGGAACCGGTCGTGGCATTTCCCGTCATGCCCCCCGCCGCACGCGCCCATATGCATCGCATCATACAGTTGAATCCCCGGCTGATCGGTCCACAGGCGCAGAACAAGCGCACGGTCCGGGGCGCGCAGGATCGCGGCGGGCGCGTCCCGGTCACGGTCGGGATCGAGCACCAGGTTGACGTCATGCCCCCGCGCCGCGGGATCAGCCTGTGCCAGCGTCCGCGGCGCGGTGAAATCATGGCGCGTGCCGGCGACGGCGCGGATCTCGCCGGTGGGAATCTGCGCATCGTCGGTTGGCGTGAACCGGGATGCGGCGATCCGAAGCTCATGGTCCCGGACAGACCCGCCCCCCGCAAGATTGTAATAGGAATGCTGCGCCAGGTTCACCGGCGTCCGGCAATCGGGCTGGCCGCGCATGTCGTAATGCAGGCGATGACCCTCCAGCCGAATGGTCACGCTGAAGTCCACCGCCCCGGGGTATCCCTCTTCCCCGGCGGGGGAGCGACGGCTCAATCGCAGGCCGTGCGGCCCGTCAGCCTCCATCAGCCAGTTGCGGCGCCCGAGTCCGCGAACGCCCCCGTGCAGGTGATGCGCCCCGTGGTTTCGGCTTAGCTGCACCGTGCGACCGTCCAGCCTGAACCGACCATGCGCGGTGCGATTGGCCACCCGTCCGGCGATCACACCGAATGAAAACGGGTTTTCCAGATACCGCAAGGGGTCGGCAAATCCCAGAACCACCGACCGTCCGCCCACCCGCCAGTCGCGGGTGATGCAGCCCAGGCTCAGGATCGTCACGCGCACACCGCCCTGCTCCAGCACCGCTTGCCGCAAGGGGTGACCGTCGATGTGCCCCGCGCCGGTGATTTCGTCGATCATTTCGCCCTCCGCAAAGCGGTCACTGAACGCCACGGGCCACCCGAAAATGCACATGGGCCACCACGGATTGGGCATCGCGCTGATCCGCACGCAACGGGTCGATATCGGCGGCCCTCATGACATCGCGGACGGCCCGGTTCCTGCGCCCAGACAATATCCCGGGCGGGATAAGTTCGGGCAAGCCCCTGCTTCATCTTGCCCAAAATACTCCCGCCGGAGGCATGATTTCGAAGAGACCGTGGCGATCCTTGATGCATCGCCGCGCCAGAATGACCCGCGCGGCAACAACGGAACGGCCCCGGCGGACCGGCCTGCGGATCAGTCTTCCCGATCGTTTTCGGTGTCGTCTTCGGGCAGGTTGAAGAAGCTGTCGGCATCCGGCAGATCCTTGCCGTCTTCGTCCTTGTCGTCTTCGCTGCCCGACAATGAAAAGGTTTCGAGCCCCGAAATCGCGGTGGGCATCTTCGGTTCGGCTTCGGCCCCCAGGGATTGCTCGGTGGACAACAGCTTACGCCGTTCGTCATCCGAAATCGTCGCACCCTTGGCGACCTCTTTCCTGGCGGCCTTTTGCACCGCCGTATCCAGCTCGATCTGCTTGCACAGCCCCAGCGCCACGGGGTCGACCGGCTGCATCTGCTGGATGTTCCAGTGCGTCCGCTCGCGAATCGACTGAATCGTGGGCTTCGTGGTGCCGACCAGCTTGCTTATCTGGCCGTCGGAAAGCTCGGGATGAAACTTGACCAGCCAAAGGATCGCATTCGGCCGGTCCTGCCGCTTGGACAACGGGGTATAGCGGGGACCACGGCGCTTTTCCTCGCCCTGTGCAGCGGGGTTGAACTTCAATTTGAGCCGGTAACCCGGATCGGCCTCGCCCTTCGAGATCTCATCTGACGTCAGCTGATTGTTGGCGACCGGATCGAACCCCTTGACGCCGGCCGCCACGTCGCCGTCGGCAATGCCCTGCACCTCAAGCTCATGCATGCCGCAAAAATCGGCGATCTGCTGAAATGTCAGCGTCGTGTTGTCGACCAGCCAGACGGCGGTGGCCTTCGCCATGATCGGT
>JADQCD010000010.1 GCA_016278285.1 Actibacterium sp. | reverse complement strand
CATGATCGCCTCGCCCTTCATGTTCTTCCTGGGCGCGGCCTTTGCCTTCTATGTGGTGACGCCGCTGGCCTTTGATTTCTTCCTGAGCTTCCAGCAGCCCGGCACGCTGACGGGCGAAGGCAACCCTGCGGCATCCTCGATCGCTTTTCAGGGCTCGGCGCAGGAATATCTGAACCTGACGATCAAGTTCATCGTGGCCTTTGGCCTGTGCTTTCAATTGCCGGTCCTGCTGACGCTGATGGGCAAGGCCGGGCTCGTCTCGGCGCCGGGGCTGCGGTCGGTTCGCAAATACGCGGTTGTCGGCATCCTGGTTCTGGCCGCCATCGTGACGCCCCCCGATGTCATCACCCAGGTGATCCTGTTCGTTGTCGTTTATGGGCTTTACGAAATTTCGATCTGGCTGGTCGCGCGAGTCGAGCGCAAGCGTGAGGCCGATCTTCGGGCACAGGGTCTGTGGTTCGAGGATGACGAAGAGGATGACGCCCGCGCCGAAGAACCCGACGGTTCCGATCCGCTGGCCGACGATCCGATGCGTCACGAGTTCGACGATGACGATGAGGACGACGGGAACAACGGGGATCCGCGCGACTCATGAGCGATGCAAGGACCTTGGAACGCATCGCCGCCGCGCTTGAACGGATGTCTCCCGCGCCCGAGGCGGCCCCGGATTTCGCCGCCTCCGATGCCTTCGTCTGGCATGTCGCGCCCGACCGGTTGATGCCGGTGGGGCGGGTCAACCGGGTGGATCTGTCTTTGCTGGTCAGCATCGACCGGGTGCGCGACATCCTGCTTGAGAACACGCTGCAATTCGCCCGCGGTCTGCCGGCCAACAACGCGCTCTTGTGGGGATCGCGCGGGATGGGCAAGTCGTCGCTGGTCAAGGCGGTGCATGCCGAGGTGGTCCGCCAGGGGCATGACCTGAAGATCGTCGAGGTCCAGCGGGAGGATCTGCCTTCGATCGGGCGGTTGTTGACACTGCTGCGCAGCGCCGACACGCAGTTCGTGTTGTTCTGCGACGACCTGTCGTTCAGCCATGACGACGAACACTACAAATCGCTCAAGGCGGTGCTGGACGGCGGAATCGAGGGCCGGCCCGAGAACGTGGTGTTCTATGCGACCTCGAACAGGCGCCACCTGATGCCCCGCGACATGATCGAGAACGAGCGCGGCAGCGCCATCAACCCATCCGAAGCGACCGAAGAGAAGGTCTCGCTGTCGGACCGGTTCGGGCTGTGGCTGGGCTTCCACCCCTGTTCACAGGACGAATACTTGGCGATGATCCGCGGCTATTGCGATGCCTACGGGGTCGAGATCGACGACGACAGGCTAAGGGCCGAGGCGATCGAATGGCAAGCCACGCGGGGGGCGCGTTCGGGCCGGGTGGCCTGGCAATATTTCACCGATCTGGCGGGGCGCCGGGGCGTTTCGATCTGAGGTGCATTGGCCGGTGCAACCCGGCCATGCAGTATTGGCAATAGGAATGGCGCAGCTTCTGACCTATTTTGAGTGGCAAGGGAGGAAACAACTGAGAATACAGGAGTTTCCAGATGACACTCGCAGATATCACCCATGCCCCGACCGGTTTTTCGCTGGCCACGCCGTTTCGTGCAATCGGCCGGTTTCTGGTCAGGATCGCCGAATCGTCTGATCTGATGCGTCAGGTCGAGAAGTTGAACCGCACCAGCGACGAAGAACTGGCGGCCCGCGGCGTGACCCGCAGCGACATGGTCCGCGAAATCTTCAGCAGCCGCTACTATCTCTGAGCGAGCTGTGCGGTTTGCTCAATCCTTCCGCCGCCCTGTGCACCGGTGGGCCCTGCGGGGGCGCTGGATGCGCGGGCGGCGGGCCGCCGCGCTGACACTCCGATCCCGCTCATGCGAAACCGGCTGTCAGATTTCGGTCTCGGCGCCGACGGTCGCATCTGACCGGAAACTGTCCCGCGCCTTGAGTTCGTCTTGAAATTCCTTGAACCGCTTGCGGAATCTGGGCATGCGCAGACCGCTGTCCTCGACCACGTGGCGGCACAGAATTGCGGCCAGGAATGACCGACCGTCATCGTCCAGTTGCCTGAGCAGACGGCGAAGATAGAGCGGATAGCTTCGGCGCGCGCGATAAAGGCGCCAGAAAACCGCCTCGTCCAGCAGGCCCTCGCATGCCGCATCGATCAGATCGGACAATATGCCCATTTCCTCAAGCCGGCTGTCCAGATCGCCATCCATCAGGCGGCAGCGCAACCTGCTGACATTGGGGCGGGCGAACAGTGCGGCATGCATCGCGTCGTTTTCGTTTGCCGGATCATACAGGACATAGGCCTGCTCGGCCCCGTCAAGCATGTCCGGGGCATAGCCATAGCGATCGGTGAAGTTCAGCCGCCGCTGCCGCGTGAACCGGGGATCCCATTCGGTCACGCGGGGGTCCAGCGTGGCCTGCGGGGCCAGCGCAAGCACCGTCGCGCCGGGGGCCGCAACAGAGAACGCCGCGGCGGCATAGCCGCACGGACCCGCGCCATAGAACACGACACGCTCGAACCCGTCGAAAAAGGCATCATCCACCAAGCGATCGAAAAACCCATAGACCACCTGGGTACGAAACCAGTCACGCGCCTCGGTGATCACGGTCAGGTGGGACCATCCGGATTCCTCGGCCAGATTGACGCCGATCGGAAGTGTGACGCCGCGTTTCCGCAGCAAGGGGCCGGATTCGAAACTGACCAGAAGGGTTGCGCCGCCTTCGGAATACAACGCGGCATGCGATGGCCCCAGAAATTCAAGCCCGCCGGACCCGGCGCCGAGGTCGGCAAGAGTCTCATACCATTGCGAGCGGGGCGTTTCATGGCTCGTACCGCTTGTCGTATCCATGTGCTGAGTGTTCTCCGGGGCGCCTGATGGTTTCAACGTGGTGCCGATTACATCGGTGATCAATAGGGCAGAATTTGGCAATTGCTCGCATATTTTGGCGACGACATCTTCCGAAATGTCGACTGTGTTGGTCGCCTTGCCGCATCCGTCCGCGAAAGACGGGATTGAACCGGTAAGAAGCGGCAGTCAGGCGAGGTCTACCAGTCGCGCCGGAATGTCAGGACATTGGCCCGGGACGCCTTGGGGAAATAGATCAGCCCCGCTGCGGCCATGGCGCCGAAAACGGCTTTCACCCCCGCGCTGCCGATTCGTTTAGGGTAAAGCTCGACCACCGCCAGACGCAGGCCAGACAGATCTGCCTGCGTCAGAAGGTCGGCCTCGGCCCCCACGATATCGCAAACCAGAACGGAGGGGTGGATTCGATCGAAAACTGTTTGCGCATCCAGCATGTCGATCCTTTCGACCGCGATCACATCATCCGGCGGACCGTTCCGGTCTGGGAATATCGAGGACGCGGCGAAGTCTCCTCGGACGAAAAAATCGGCCATGCCCTTGCGCGGTCCGAGGATCGCATTCACCACCTCGACGGTTTCGATTCCGTTGGCGGCATGTGTCGCCTTGATATGGCGGATCATGTGCGGGTTCGCCTCGAACGCGTGGATACGCCGCACCCCAAGCTTGGCGGCGATCAGGGTCGAGATATAGCCAAAGCCGGCGCCCAGTTCGATCACCGTGTCTGACGGATCGACATTGCGCAGCAGCGCATCTGTCTGGGTCCGGCAATAGGCGTTCCTTTTCAACAGTGTCCGCCGCCGCCGTGATTGTGCCGCCGGCTCGGCGGCAAAGCGCAGCCCCAGCGAGCGGATGAATTTCCGGTTTTCGGAAACGTCTTTCATTTCAGCCGCTGCACCGACCGGCGGGGCGGAATGCCCTGGACCATATTGGCCGTGCGATTTTCATGATATCACGCCCGTCCGCTTCCCGGCTTGCCCCGTTTGCTTTCAAGGCTTTTCTCAGATCACCGCGAATCCGTCAATCGGGACCGACCGGCGCAACTTGACGCCGCAGCGCGGCGTCGCCACTATCACTGCGCGCGTGGATGTGCGGGTTCTTGCTTTGGGGCGCGGCCGAAAGGGGCGCCGTGAAGGACATTTGAGGTGGTGCCACGGATGGGTGATCGTCGTGAGGATGTTGAAAAGACTCTGGGTCTCGGGCGTCACGGGCCGCTTGTCCCGAGATGGGTGACGGTTACGGCGGTTCTGGCAGTCATCGGTGCGGTGTTGTGGTTTGCGGTGTTACGCCCCGATTCGGCGGCGGACATTGCCTATCGCACCGAAACGGCCGCGCGCGGCGATCTGTCGGTCACGGTATCGGCCACGGGCACGATCGAACCGACGAACCTGGTCGAGGTTTCGTCCGAACTGTCGGGCACGCTCGAAGATGTCACGGTCGATTACAATGACAGCGTCACGGTCGGCGAGGTGATGGCGCGGCTCGACACCACCAAACTCGAAGCGCAGCTTGCGGTGCAAGAGGCCGCTCTGATCGCCGCCGAGGCGCGGGTCGAGCAGGCGCAGGTCACGTTTCGCGAAACTTTC
This sequence comes from Actibacterium sp., assembly GCA_016278285.1. Taxonomy (GTDB): domain Bacteria; phylum Pseudomonadota; class Alphaproteobacteria; order Rhodobacterales; family Rhodobacteraceae; genus JADQCB01. Next base: position 5,773 of record JADQCD010000010.1, on the reverse strand, counting down.
GAGACATTCGAGCGCCAGCGGAAACTGAACGAAAGCGGTGTGATATCCGGCATGTCCGCCGATGCGGCCCAGGCCGCGCTGGAACGGGCCGAGGCGGCTTTGCAGATCGCCGATGCCGAAAGGGCCCTGGCGCAGGCGCAGCTTGACCTGCAAAGGGCGGATCTGGAAAAGGCGACGATTACAGCCCCGATCGACGGGGTCGTCCTGCAACGCAATGCCGATCCCGGCCAGATCGTTGCCGCCGCCCTGTCGGCGCCGGTCCTGTTCACAATAGCCGAAAACCTGTCGAAGATGGAGCTTCATGTCGATATCGACGAGGCCGATATCGGCGTGGTCGAGGTGGGCGATACCGCGCGATTCACCGTGGATGCCTATGATGGCGAAAGCTTTCCGGCGCGGATTGCCCTCATCCGCTATGCTGCGCAGACCGTCGAGGGCGTCGTCAGCTACAAGGCGATCCTGGAGATTGACAATTCCGACCGGCGTTTGCGTCCGGGAATGACCGCGACGGCCGATATCATCGTCGCCGAACTGGACGATGCATTGCTGGTTCCCAATGCCGCGCTGCGCTTTGCGCCACCGCAATCCGCACAGGATGACGGTCAGTCCGGCAGCGGGTTGCTGGGCCTGATCATGCCCGATCAGCCACAGCCCGAACTTCGTGGGGATGCGGCGGAGCAGAACCATGTCTGGGTTCTGCGCGACGGGGCGGCGGTGCAGGTGCCGGTGACTGCCGGGCGCAGCGACGGACGACGCACCGCGATCCTCGAAGGGGATTTGTCCGAGGGCGACCAGGTCATCGTCGATCTGGCCGCGGAGGGCTGACATGGACCGCAAAGCCGACCCGCCGCAGATCGCCCTGCGGGGAATCACGCGGGTTTATGGCACGGGCGAGGCCATGGTGCGCGCCCTGCGCGGCATCGACCTGACAGTGGAGGCCGGCGATTTCCTCGCCATCATGGGGCCCTCGGGTTCGGGCAAGTCGACAGCGATGAACGTGATCGGCTGTCTCGATACCCCGAGCGGGGGAAGCTATCATTTTCAGGGCGTCGATGTCAGTGCGCTGAACCGCGATCAGCGGGCCTTGCTGCGACGCAATTACCTGGGGTTCGTGTTTCAGGGCTATAACCTGCTTCCGCGCACCTCGGCGCTGGACAACGTCGAATTGCCGCTGATCTACAAGGGTTTGCCGCGCGCCCGGCGGATCGCGATGGCGCAGGAGGCGCTGGAAAAGGTGGGGCTGGCCAACCGGGCGCATCACGATCCGTCCGAACTGTCTGGCGGTCAGCAGCAGCGCGTGGCCATCGCCCGCGCGCTGGCCGGACGGCCCGGGGTGATCCTGGCCGACGAGCCGACCGGCAACCTGGATACCACCCGCTCGCGCGAGATCATGGACCTTTTGACCGAGCTCAACAGGGATGACGGCATCACCATCGTCATGGTGACTCACGAAGAGGACATGGCCGAATACGCGCGCCGACACGTCAACTTTCTGGACGGGCGGATCGCCGAAGATCACCAACACGACTCTCCGGGGGGCTGAGCCATGCTGCTGGAAACCTTCCGCCTGGCGGTTCACGCGATTTTCCGCAATGCGCTTCGTTCCTTCCTGACGGTGCTGGGTATCGTGATCGGCGTCGCCTCGGTCATCGCCATGGTCACGATCGGGCAGGGGTCGCAGGTGCGGGTGACCCGCGATGTGGAATCGCTGGGCACAAACACGGTGATGGTGGTGCCGGGGCAGGGCGGCATGCGCCAAGGCGGTTTCACGGCCGATCGCCCCTTCACCGTTGCCGATGCCGAGGCGATCCAGGAAAACCTCGCGACGGTCGCGATTGCCGCGCCCTACAACATCACCGGGATCACGGCCGTCTATGGCAACCAGAATCACTTTACCCAGCTTGTCGGTGCGACCACGGCCTTGATGGATGCGATGAACTGGTCCATCGCCGAAGGCCGCGCCTTTACCGAGGCCGAGGAACGCGCCGGCCGCCCGGTCTGCGTTCTGGGCCAGACCGTGCGCGAAGAACTGTTCGGAAGCATCCCGCCACTGGGCCAGACTCTGCGGCTTGAATCGCTCGCCTGCGAGGTGATCGGCATTCTCGAACCCAAGGGCGCCACCAGCTTCGGCGAGGACCAGGACGATACGGTGGCGATTCCGCTGAAGACCTTTCAGCGCCGCATTGCCGGTAACGACGATGTGTCCATCATCTTCATAGAGGCGCGCTCGGACGTCTCCACCGCCCGTGCGATCCGCGACATCGAGGCGCTGATGCGCGACCGACGAAGGATATCGCCCGGAGAAGAGGACGATTTCAGCGTGATCGACATGAAGCAGATCGCCTCGATCCTGACTGGCATAACCTCCGTCCTGACCGGGTTGCTGTCCGCGGTTGCGGGGGTCAGTCTGCTGGTGGGCGGGATCGGCATCATGAACATCATGCTGGTCTCGGTGACCGAGCGCACGCGCGAGATCGGCATCCGACTGGCGGTGGGCGCACAGGCCCGCCAGGTTCTGATGCAGTTCCTCGTCGAGGCGATCGTGCTTTCGCTGCTGGGCGGCGTCATGGGAACCGCATTGGGGCTGGCACTGGGGGCGCTGGGAGCGCATCTGATGTCGATCCCCTTCACGCCCGATCCGTTCGTCATCCTGGTGGCCTTCGCTTTCTCGGCCGGGGTCGGGGTGATCTTTGGCTATTTCCCCGCCCGCCGTGCCGCCCGGATGGACCCGATCGAGGCATTGCGGCACCAGTAGGGCGGTCTTGCCGGCCCTTGATCCGCGTCAATGCGCGACTCGGCCCTTCAGTGTCCTCTGGTGGTCAGCGTCGGGTGAGCGACCGGCGTCCTCTTCCTCCCGCCCGCGACCTTTCTTGCCGGCGGCTCATTCTGCGCCGCGGGTTTCATGTTCCCGCGGCGTTTTTTCCGCACGTTTGCCTCTGGAAACGGTCGGCCGGACTGACCATAGTCGCGGCAAGGAGGACAATCGATGACCCGCGCAGAACATGATCGCATCCCCGAAACGGCCCTGGCCTGGCATCGCGCCGGCAAGGGCGCGGCGCTGGCCACCGTGGTCCAGACATGGGGCAGCGCCCCGCGCCCGGTTGGCAGCCAGCTGGCGATCTCGGGAGAGGGCGAGATCGCGGGCTCGGTCTCGGGGGGATGTGTCGAGGGGGCCGTCGTGGTCGAGGCGCTGGAAGCGGTCGAGGATGGCCGCGCCCGCGTGCTGGAATACGGCGTGAGTGACGACGAGGCCTTTGCCGTGGGGCTGGCCTGCGGAGGTGTGATCAAGGTGATGGTGGAGCCGGTCGGCCCGGCCGGCCTGACCGAGCACCTGCTGGCGGACCTTGTCGCGCGGCGGGAAGGACGGGCGCCGGCGATCTATGTCGTGGACACCGAAACCTGGGACCGTCGCCTGACCGACGCGGATGATCCGGCACTGGGCGACCAGATCGCACCCCGCGTCCGCGCGGACAAGTCGGGCTTCGCTGATGACGGGCGGACCTTCATCGCGGTGCACAACCCGCCGCTACGCATGGCGGTGATCGGCGCGGTCCACATAGCCCAGCCTCTGTTGCAGATGGCGCGGCTTTCGGGTTACGACGTGACGCTGATCGACCCGCGCCCGGCCTTCGCCACCGGATCGCGTTTCCCGGGAGAGACCCTGGTCGAGGAATATCCGGACGATGTCCTGCCTGGTTATGGGCTTGACGCCCGCACCGCGGTGGTGACGCTGAGCCACGATCCCAAGATAGACGACCCCGCCATCGTCGAGGCCCTGCGCGCCGATGTGTTCTATCTGGGCTGTCTGGGATCGACCCGCACCCATGCAAAAAGGATCAGGCGGCTGGAAGAGGCGGGGTTCAACGCGGATGCCCTCGCGCGGATCCATGCACCCGTGGGGCTGGATATCGGAGCCAAGTCACCCGCCGAGATCGCCATCGCGATCATGGCCGAGATCACGCAGACCCTGCGGCAGGGCTGAGCCGCGGCGGCGCGCGGGGACGTGGGCCGGGGTTGAGTATTTTGGGCAAGATGAAGTCATGGTCGAGCCCAGCCCCGCGGCGGCTTTCGATAGATCAGCAGCCGGTTGTTGGCTGGCATGGCAATCACCGCGGCCTGGTCAAGCCCGGCTGAAGCGGCGCATTCGGTGATGCAATCCGTGTCGCGCAGGCCCCATTCCGGGTTTTCGGCGCGCAGTCTTTCGTTGAAGGACGCGTTTCCCGCGCCGATCATGCGGCCCGCCTCGATGAACGGACCGTAGAGCATCAGCAAGCCGCCCGGGGCAAGCGCCGTCCGGCGCCGGCGATCAGGCCCTCGGTGACCCTGAACGGCGCAATATGGGTGATATTGCCGGCATAGACACCGGTCAACGGGCCGAGCGCGGTGACTTGCGCCTGGTCGGCCCAGTCGGTGGCGGCGTCGATATCAAGGGGGCTGTGAGCCGGGGCGCGCAGATGCGCGGCCCAGGCGGCGGCAGAGTCGCGGTGCATTCCGTCATGATCGGAGGGCACCCAGGACAGCCCCGGAAAGGCCAGCGCGAAGGCGGCGGCATGCTGTCCGGTCCCGCAGCCGATTTCGAGCACCGCCCCGCTGCGCCAGGCCAGAAACGGGGCCAGCGCGGCAATCAGCGGCGGCGCGTTGCGCGCGAAAACCTCGGAATGCAAGCGCCCGTCCGGGCTGGCCTGGACCTGACCCGGGCGGTAGCGGACGGAATGGCCGCTGCTGGGTTCGCCGGCCCCGCTGCCCTGCGCGGGCGCCGTCACTTGGTGACCGGGCCGATCATCATGACCATTTGCCGGCCTTCCATCTTCGGCATGTTTTCGACCTTGCCGATCTCCTTGACGTCCTCGGCGACACGTTCCAGCAGGTCGCGCCCGAGGTTCTGGTGTGCCATCTCGCGGCCGCGAAAACGCAGCGTGACCTTCACCTTGTCGCCATTTTCGAGGAACTTGACCACGTTCCGCATCTTGACGTCGTAATCATGCACGTCCGTGTTCGGGCGGAACTTGACCTCCTTGACCTCGATCACCTTCTGCTTCTTGCGCGCTTCGGATTCCCGCTTTTGCTGCTCATACTTGTACTTGCCGAAATCCATGATCTTGCACACCGGAGGGGTCGCGTTCGGCGAGATCTCCACCAGGTCGAGCCCGGCCTGTTCGGCCAGTTCCATGCCGCGGGCCGGAGTGACCACGCCGACATTTTCGCCATCGGCGCCGATAAGGCGGATTTCGGGGGCCCGGATGCGTCCGTTCACGCGGGGGCCGGTATCGCGCGTTGGCGGCGCGTTGTGAGGTCTGCGGGCTATGGCGTCGTTCCTTCTGTCATGGAATTGAGTGCGCCGAAATCTAGACGGCGCTCACGGGTGATTCAACCCGGTATTGCCATCTGCGGCGGCCTTTCGAGCCTGCCGCGCGGGCAGATTGCGAGAAACTTCTTGCACAGCGGGGCGTTTGGCCCCATATGCAACTTGCGACGTTATCACTGCGACCACTGTCTCCCTTCAACCGGCTTCAGTTTCGACAATGATCTTACTGAGCCGGGCTGCCGCACTATCGCGGGCAGCAATGTAAAAGGAGATATCACGATGGCCAATGGCACCGTGAAATGGTTCAACGCAACCAAAGGTTTCGGCTTCATCGAGCCCGAAGGCGGCCGCAAGGACGTTTTCGTTCACATCAGCGCGCTTGAGCGTGCCGGTCTGCATGCGCTCGACGATGGCCAGAAAGTGACCTTCGACGTGGAAGCCGGCCGTGACGGCCGCGAATCCGCGACC
>JADQCD010000232.1 GCA_016278285.1 Actibacterium sp. | reverse complement strand
CTGGCGGTTGCCCAGCACGATGATCGGCATGTCGCGCCCGGCCGCCTCGAAGGCCTGCGCCGCGCCATAGCCGTCACCGCCCTGCGTCACGACGCCGTCGATCTCGGGCAGGCTGGGCAGAATCCCGGCCACCGCCTTTTGCGCCACGTCCTGCGCCCAGTCGCCGTGGACCGACCCCACGATCTCGAACTGCGGGTTGTCCTCGACACCGGCCTGGATGCCGGCGTGGATCTCGTCATCCACGAAAACGCCTGCCAGGCCGCGGATTTCAAGCAGATTTCCGCCATCGGGCAGCCGGGTCGCAAGATATTCCACCTGCTCGCGCCCCATCTGCTGGAAGTCGACGGCGATCCGCCAGGCACAAGGCTCGGTCACGATGCCATCAAAGCTGACCACGATGACGCCGGCATCGCAGGCGGCACGCACCGCGCCGTTCAGCGCCGTGGGCGAGGCCGCGTTCAGAACGATCGCGTCATATCCCTGAAGGATCAGGTTCTGGATCTGCGCGGCCTGCTCGGTCGCCTGATTCTCGGACGTGGTATAGGCATCCGCAGCGGCGACAACCCCGTTCTCGACAGCTTCGCCGGCCACCTTTTCCCAACTTTGCAGCATCGCCTGACGCCAGGAATTGCCGGCATAGTTGTTGGACAATGCGATACGCTTGTCGCTTGTATCGCTGAGATGGGATTCGGCGGAAGCCACACCGGCGCTCACGGCAATGGCCGCTGCGCCGAGCAGCAGTCTGGAAATGGTCATTCTTCCTCCCTTCGCGCGCGTTGATCGGCGCGCAGCTGTCATGGCAAGGCCCGTCCTCTCGGGCACGGGATCACCCTAGGGCCGGGATCGCGGGCCGGTAAAGTCAGGCATCCGCATATTGATTGCGGGTTTCCGCAAGGCCGCTGCGGGAATAGCCGTTTTAATTCGCTTCCAGAGCGGGCATTCTTGCGGCAACGCGCAAGGCGAGCTTTGGGAGGACGGATTGACAGAGCAGGCGAAGATCGTTCCGCGGGGGTATCAGCCCTATCTGCGGATCTCCGGCCACCTGGCCGGCGAAATCGAGCCGCGCGCCGCGCTGGCCGCCGTTGCCGCCGAGATCGCGGAAATCATTCCCTTCACCCATGCCGACATCTGCCTGCACGATTCGCCGGGCTGGGTCGTCAGCTACGAGGTGGGCATTCAGACACGCTGGTCGCGCAAACGGACGCGGGTGCAGAATGCGCCGATCCGTGACCTGCTTACCGGAAAGGTCGACGTGATGCTGGCCAGCAACGCGATGGAGGATCCGCGTTATACCTTCCCCGGCGCCTGTTGCGAACCGATCATAAATCACCGCCTGCGCTCGCGCGTGAATGTGCCGATGAAGGTGATGGGCCAGGTGATCGGGACGCTGAACATCTCGCACAGCATCGAGGGTCTGTATGACGCCGCCGAGCTGGCCGAGTCGCAGACGCTGGCCAATGTGCTGGCCCCCTATTTCCACGCGCTTCACGCTTCGGAAAAGGCGCAGCAGGCCGTCAAGGTGCGTGCCGAGGCGCAGGCGCGCGAAGAGGGGCTGCGCCAGGGCGCGCTGGAACTGACCCAGGCGCTGGAGAGCGAGCGGCAACGCATCGGGATGGACCTGCACGATCAGACGTTGGCCGATCTCACCCGGCTGCTGCGCGCCGTGTCCGGTGACGCCCCCCTGCCCGACCGCGCGGCGCTTGCCGGACGCATTTCCGATTGCATCGACGACCTGCGCCGGATCATCGACACCGCGGTGCCGACCCTTCTGGAACTGTTCGGCTTCGCCCATGCGGTGCGGGTGCATCTGGAGCGGGCGGTTGGCCCCGATCCGGTCGAAATCGATGTCCACGACGCGACCGACGGCGCCCCCGACCGGCTGGACCCGACGACGCGCACCGCGCTTTTCCGGATCGCGCAGGAGGCCATCAACAATGCCGCACGCCACGCCCGCGCCTCGCATATCCTGGTGCGGATCACCCGCGACGCGAACGAACGGCTTTGTGTGACAATTGCCGACAACGGCCGTGGTCTGGACCCGCTTGAAGGGCGCCATTCCGGCGTCGCCCATATGCGGACGCGCGCCGATCTTATCGGGGCAGAGCTGGAAATCATGGCCGATGAGGGAACCTGTGTCGCGGTAACCCTTCTGGAGACGGTGGCATGAGGGTGCTTATTGTCGAGGACGACCAGTTCCACGCGCGTTATTTGCAGGATGCACTGGCCGAGGCGCTGCCCGAAGTTACCGAGACCCTGCACGCCATAAACGGCCACGAGGGCGAGGTCGAGGCGCGCGCCGGCGGAATCGGCGCCGTCGTGATGGATCTGCAAATGGAAAATCGCAACGGGATCGAGGCCGCGCGCGCGATCTGGGCCGAGCGCCCGGAAACCCGCATCCTGTTCTGGTCGAATTACTCGGACGAAGCTTATCTGCGCGGCATTTCGCGTATTGTGCCTGCGGAAAGCGCCTATGGCTATGTGCTCAAGACAGCCAGCCGCGACCGGCTGAAGCTGGCGCTTCGCGCGGTGCTGATCGAAGGGCAGATCATGGTAGACCGGGAAATCCACAGATTTCAGCGTCGCGCCACGGTCCCCGGCAACGCATTGGACGACAGCGAATATGCCGTGCTTCTGGACCTGGCGCTCGGTCTGCAGGACAAGCTGATCGCCGAACGCCGTGGAATGTCGTTGCGCACGGTGCAGAACCGGTTGCTCTCGCTATATGACAAGCTGGGCATCGGTGATGACGATGGGGCGGGTCCTGCACTTAACAAACGGGTGCGCGCGTTGAACCGGGCGATCATCACGCGCACGCTCAATGTCGAGATGCTGGAAACCGCGCAGCGCGAATTCGACCGCTGGGCCATGCGGACGGGGCACAAACCCGGCTAAGCAGCCGTGACATTCATCCCGGCAAGCCGCCTTCGTCATAGGCCGCGACGATCGCGCGCGCCCGTTTTGCGACGGTGAGCGCATCATCGCCGGGGCGGTAAAGCGCGCTGCCGATGCCGAACCCGTCGGCCCCCGCCGCGAACCAGTCCGCAAAATTCTCGGGGGCCGCACCGCCCACGGCCAGCACCTCGGTTTCCGGCGGCAGCACCGCGCGCATGGCGCCCAGCCCCGCGGGACCGATCAGCGCGCCGGGAAACAGTTTCAACCCGTCGGCCCCGGCACGCAGCGCCGCGAAGGCCTCGGTCGGGGTCATCACGCCGGGATAGGACCGCATCCTTGCCCCCCTTGTGGCGCGGATCACCTCGGGGTTCATGTCGGGCGACACCACCAGTCGCGCGCCGGTCACCGCGACCTGTTCGACCTGTTCCGGCGACAGCACCGTGCCTGCCCCCACCAGCGCGCGATCACCGAAGGTGCGCACCAGCAACGCGACCGAAACCAGCGCGTCGGGCGAATTCAGCGGCACCTCGATCTTCGTGATGCCCGCGTCCAGCAGCGCCTCGGTCACGCCCGTCACATCATCGGGTGTGATCCCGCGCAGAATGGCGACGATGTTGCGGCTCATGCAGTCCCCTTTCGGATATGGTCATAGGCGACCGTCAGCCCGGCACGGGCCGGATCTTCCCGGTCGAATCGCTCTGCCCGCGCGCCGCTGGTTTCCAGCGCGGCGATATAGTGCGCGCAAAGCGCCGGTGCCCCCAGCACCACGATCTCGTGTTCCTGCCAGAAAGGTCGTGTCGCCGCCAGTTCAAGCCCCATCAACAGCCCCGACAGCCGCGCCCGCGCCCCAGCCGGCAATGCGGCCCCGGCCGGATCCAGCATGGCCCGCGCCCGGATCGCGAACAGCGCCGTGGCCACACTTTCGGGGCGGTCGCGCGCCTGGTCGACGGCAGCGGCAAAGGCAGCCGCGTCCCACCCGGAATCCATCACATGCCGCAGCACGGAATGCTCGGAATAGAGCGCGAAACTCTCGCCCGTCATCACGGTGCGGAATTCCGTAACGCGCCCGGCGCGCAGGATCACCCATTTGGTATGCGTGCCCGGCAGGCACACCACCCCGTCGAACCCCGGCGCATGGGCCAGGAACCCGGCGATCTGCGTCTCTTCACCCCGCATGACATCAGGCGGTTCGACCTGGCAGAGGCCGGGCAGCACATGCACCGCGATCCGGCTGTCGCGCGCCGGGGCGCGCACCGGCGTTGCAGAAAGTGGGGCACAGGGAACCGGGGCATAGGGTGCCTCGATCCAGCCCTGGCGGGCACCGGCCATGCCGCAGACCACGACATCGGTGACGCGCCCGGCGGCCAGGAATGGCGCGGCCAGGGCCATCAGCGCGGGCTCGAACGCATCGGGGGTCAGACGGGCCATGCCCTGATCCGACTCGCGCGTGGCCAGCACCGTTCCGTCGGACCCCATTGCCCACAGACGCAAGGCCGAGGTTCCCCAGTCGACCGCGATCCAGTCCGCTGTTGCATCCGCCATGTGCTGCTCCGATCCCGGCAATCCAGATTTCCGTGGCCGTCTTAACATGGCCGGAAATCTCGTCACCCGAAAAATCGCCAGGCTGGCGCGCGCCAATGACGTCAGGAGGCACCGACAAGAGTGACCGGGCGATTGCCGCGTTCAGCCGCCCAGCTTTGCCGGGCCATCGCCTCGACCTCGGCGATAAGGTGCCGTGGGACGGGGCTGATGCTCTGGCGCGGCGGCACGGGATCGTCATGGAACAGATATAACCGAGAGGCGAACTGCTCGAACGAAAGCGATGCCTCGCCGTGCCGCTCGCCATTGCCCGAGGTCGAAACCGTCACCCCGTCGCCCCAATCCTGCCCGCTGTCATTGTTGGGGTTGTAGAAATAGATCCGCATCCGGCCGTTCTGATCTGCGGCCGCGCGCAGGATCGCGATGGCGTGCCAGCCGACGAAACGCGCATTGGCATCGGTCACGGCGACACCGGCCGGTTGCGGGTGGATCACGGGGCGGGCCCCATTGAACTGCGGATGATAGCTTTCGTAGAAGCGCGTGACGAAGCCCTCGAAATCGTCCAGGTCGCCGGTCGCGACATCGACGGCCACAAGGCATTCGCGCGCCACCCACCAGCCGTGGAATTCCGGGTTGATCCAGCGGTGGGGATCGCCGCCGCGCAGCGCGCAGAGGCGGCCCATTTCGGCATAGACGCGGTCCAGATGCGGCACCAGAAGCACCGAGACCGGATCTGCGTCGATCGGGGCCCCGGCGGCAAGCCCCGCAGGCAGGTCGGCCGAGTTGATCGGCTGCCCTTCGAAATGCATCAGAACGGTATCGAATTCTCCGGCCTGCACGATCAGGTGCAACAGGAAATCGGGATCGTTCAGCGCCCAGACCGCGATCGCGCGCGCCGACTGACAGGTCGGATTGGCGCCCTGCCCCACCCCCAGCGGCTGTCCCAGAACATCCAGCACGCCCGCCAGCAAACGCGCTTCGGGCGTGATCGTCCCGCCGAAGGCAAGGCCAAGACGGTCACGCACCGCGTCGTGCAGACGCAAGCGGATCTGCCGGCTGAGCGCGGGCGCGATGGGCGAATAGTGAAGAACGCCGCGTTCCAGCAACAGTGCCAGGCCATAAACCGATTGCGGCGTCTCGACGGTGACCGCCATCTCGATCAGTTCGAGCACCAGATCACGGTAGTGGCGCCAGCAATCCTGTCCGGTCTGGCCCAGCCCCAGCGACTCGGGCACAAGCAGCGCGTCCTGGTGTTCCGCTGCGAACCTTAGAAATCCCGCGTGATAGTCCGAAACAAGCCCGGTATCATGCATCGCGCGGGCAAATCCGGTCGCCTCGCGCAGCAGGCCGGCATCGTCCATGTGCGACAGTCGTTCCCGATAGGCATCAATTCCCGGGTCGTCGATACAGCCCGAGGTCGGGCCGAACAGCGCATTGACCAGGCGCTCGGCGCCCAGCCGCTCACTGCCCGGTTCGCTGCCCTGCTGGTTCAGGGCGATCGCAATCTCGGTTATCATTTCCTTCACCGGGCCGACCTGGATCGGGCGCTGTTCCAGGATTCGCCAGATCTCGGCGATCAGAACGCCAAGCACATCGCGCAGGCCGACATGATCGGCGATGTAACGCAACAGACGGGCGCGCAATTGCGTGTCGGCACCCGATGCGCGCTCGGCCTCGTCACTCGTGGCGAAAAAGGATCGCAGGTTCAGCGCCAGCACCTGGGTCAGGAAATGACGCGCATGTTCGGCATGGACATTGGGGTGCGCGCCGCGCCCCTGGGCGATTGCCAGAAGGCGCAGCAGACTCGTCGCTTCCAGCGCCACGATCAGCTTGTCCGGGCTTTCAAGGGTGCGGCCCACGATCTGCGACAGAAGGATATCGGGATGGTCCCAGTCCGACCCGTGGAACAGCCCGGCCGCGTCAAGCCGCGGCGCGAACTGATAGACCGCGTCGATTCCGCCGGGCATCGCAAGCAGGCGGATCACGACATCCAGAACCGGCTTCTGATGCCGGTGTTTGGCGAAGGGCCGGGCCTGGTCGAGACGATCCGCCAGCACACCCAGCGTATCGCACATCCGCTGAACCTCGCCTGTGTATTCGGTCATCATTTCACCGATATTGTTATCCGTCTGCCCTGACCCTACGAAATCTAGAGGTAGAAATCGAGTTCCTCCTGCGCTTTCAGAAGATCTCTCAGGCGGTGGGGATCCTCACCGAAGAAATAGGCCAGCCCCCAATGCGTGCCAAAGGCCATCCGTTTGGTCACCTTCTGCTCCAATGGCTCGGACAGCTCGTGGTATTCGAAATAGGGGTCGTTGGCGGTTTCATCGGGCACTTTCAACTGGCTGACCACGCGCCGGCGCGGATAGACACCGAAACAGCCCGCATGCCCCTTGGCATCCTTGACCGGCGTCGGAAAGAACGCGTCCAGTTCTTCCTGCGTGGCTTTCGGATCGAAGGCCAGGACCATCCCCTGATAGCCGTTGAAGCCATAGGCCCGCTCGATCAGTTCCAGCGCGTTGAAGCCCGGCGGACGATAGGCCACCTCGCCGAAATACAGCTTGTTGTCGTTGGTCAGGAAATATTCGGGGTGGATGAACCCGAAATCTATGTCGAAGGTCTCGATCAGCTTTTCGATCTCTTCGGTGATCCGTTCGCGGTGCTGCTCCAGCTCGGGCGTGGCAGGCACGAAGACCGAATAGCCCAGCGTGACGTATTCCGATATGTTCAGGAACTGGATCTTGCGGTCCTTGATCCAGGCCTCGACGGCAAATTCCCAGCCGTCCAGATGGCTTTCCAGCAATGCCGGAAACTCTTCATCGGGAATGTTGTCCACGTCCTCGGGCGTGCGCACGACGCGGTGGCCGGCGGTGCCGGACTTGTCGAACGCCTTGAAGTGGATCGGGTCGTTCGGGTCGCCGTCCAGCTTCAGCAGTGTCTGGTTCACGCGCTTGAGAAAGCGGATCACGTCCCCGCGGTCATGCGCCTCTTCGAACACGCCGACACGGATACCGCCAAGCTGCGCACGGCGCTTCATCAGCGACTTGTCGCGGAACAGCATCGACTGCCCCAACAGGCGCGGATTGTTCAACAGGACCGAGTTGACCGCCCCAGCCCATTCCACGGTTTCCTCGAACAACGGAATCGCGACGTCCACGCCCTCGTCCTTCAGACGATGGGCCAGTTCGTGCGAGCGTTCGTTCAGCCGGTCGAAATCCCAGGGGATGAAGGGAATGTCGTTCGCCGTGCAGTAATCCTCGGCCCAGGGCGGGGCGACGACAACATATTTCCGGTCGAAACGGTCCACGGCGTCAATGGCATTCAGGCTCCAGCCCAGCAGCGCGACATAGCCTTTCTCGTTGTTCGTGTTCGGCATCGTTTTCTCCTTGGTCGAGGAAACAACAGCTTGCGGCCACAGCGGGCCACCCGGCACCAATCGGATCCGGCGGCGCAACGGAAGGGAGGAAGGAAATCCAACCCTGCAAGCGATTTGCTTCGCATCAGGTCATGGGCAAGTATAAGCAGAAAGCCCGTGAGATCACAACCGGATCGCGGGAGCGGGAAGAATTCCGATATTTTTCATGTCTTTATCCGTCGATCCCCAAGGAGCACGCGGACGGCGATGCGCCTAACGGATCGGCCCCATGTCTTCCAGGGGCGGGATCTTGTGATCGGCGGCGACGTCCGTAGCGTGATCCCCCCCCTTGTCGTCAGACGCCATGATCCAGTCCTTCGCCTTCTGCAGTTCAGAGACGTCGAACACATGGACCGGGCCGCGCATCATCGGTGCGAACATCTTCATGCCCATCCGGATCCATTCGATATCGGTGACGACCGCGACCCTGGCAAAATCGCCCAGGTGCATCAGGCCCAGTTTCGCATCGTCCCACGCGGCGCCGGCCGAGAATCCCTGGAAATCCGGCCCGAGGACATAAAGCAGCTTGACCCTGCCTTCCTTCCTGATGGCGCCTTCGACGAAGGGGATCAGCTTGTCCTCGTAATCCTTGCGGTCAATATGCCCATGCGCCGAAATCGCGATCACATCGGCAGGGAAGCCGTCCATGATCTCGAAATATCCATCTTTTTCCGTCATGTCCTGTCTCCTGTCCAATCCTTCGTTCGATGCAAGCCCCGATGGCCCTGACCTTGATATGGGAACCACCGGGTGCACACGAAACCCGCCGAGGCCGAACTGCCGATCAGGCAACCTTCAGGACGATCTTGCCAATATGCTTACCGGCTTCCATGCGGGCATGGGCGTCGGCCGACTGCTCCAGCGGGAACTCGGAATCCATCACCGGCGCCATGCGCCCCGCCGCCAGCAGCGGCCAGACCTTTTGCCGCAGCTCCGACGCGATACGCGCCTTGGCCAGATCGGATTGCGGTCTCAGGGTTGACCCCGTCACCGTCAACCGCCGTGCCATGATCTGGGCAAAATTCACCTCCGCCTTCGGCCCGGACAGAAAGGCGATGTGCACCATCCGCCCCTCATCGGCCAATGCGTTGATGTTGCGCGGGATGTAATCGCCGCCCACCATGTCGAGAATCAGGTTCGCGCCGCCCTCGGCCTTCAGGATTTCAACGAAATCTTCCTGACGATAATTGATCGCGCGTTCGGCGCCCAGCCGCGTGCAGACAGCGCATTTTTCTGCGGTCCCGGCGGTCGTGAAGACCCGCGCGCCGAAAATCCTGGCGAGCTGGATCGCGGTGGTCCCGATCCCCGAGGATCCGCCATGCACCAGAAAGCGTTCACCCGCCTTCAGCCCACCGCGCATGAATACATTGGACCAAACGGTGAAGCAGGTCTCGGGCAGGCAGGCCGCCGATCTCATGTCCATGCTTCGGGGCACCGGCAGGGCATGCGCCGCGGGCGTGGTCACATATTGCGCATATCCACCGCCGGGCAACAGGGCACAGACCTTGTCGCCAACGTCCCATTCGGTGACACCAGCCCCCAGCGCCACGATCTCGCCCGCGCCCTCCAGCCCCGGCAGGTCCGAGGCCGTCGGTGGCGGCGCATATTTCCCCGCGCGTTGCAAGGCATCCGGCCGGTTCACCCCTGCATAATCGAGTCGGATCACGACCTCGCCCGCGCGTGGGCGGGGGACCGGCCGTTTCACCGGGTGCAGCACCTCGGGGCCGCCGGGCCGGGTGATCTCGATGGCGCGCATGGTTTCGGGCAAGGTCATGGTCATTCCTTTTCCGTGTCGCCCGTCAGATGCCCGGGCAGGTCGGTTCGTTTCGGTCCGGGCGCCCTGATTTTCGACAGCGCCCAATTTGGCCCGGCCAGCAGCGGCTTGAGCAACGGGTTGCCCTGAAGCTGCGCCTTCACTTTCTCGAACTGCATCACGTCATCGACGCGGCGGTCGAGAAATTCCCAGGTGCGGACATGGCCGGGGCTGTCATCGCCCAGCCAGTAAAGCAGGGTGCTGCCATAGACGCCCGACAACGTCATCCGCTTGGTATACCAGTTCACGTCATCCGAACTGTCGCCCAGCGTGCGCCAGATCAGATCGCTGGTTTCCCATATCGCGCGGGCACCCTCGGCAGTGTGCTGCGGCAGGGCGAACAGGGACGAGGCCCGGCGCACCGCTTCCTTGTCGTCGATCGCTTCCAGGCGGAACCGCACTGCGGCGGCGATCCGGTCACGGAATCGCAGCGCCGAGAGGTCGGCGGCGCGCAGCCGATCCACCATTGCCCGGTCGCCGCGGCGGTGCATCGCCCGCGCCAGGTCCACTGCCCCGCGGGGGCAAACCGCACGCGCAAGCGCGGGCTCCAGCCCCGAATCCGCGATCGCGGCGCGGAAGGTCGACTCGCTCCACCCGTCGAACACAACATGCGGCAAGGACGCGTCCAACAGGGTATCGGTCACCGGGTCCGGGTCCGTCCGGGCATCGTTCATCGGGGTCTCCTTTCGTCACGTCCGACTGTAGACAAGCTGACGGCGCTTTGCTATACGGCCACCTCCTGCAACTTGACTGTAACTTAAACCTAGAAAGGTGGTGACAACCACATGCAGGTCAGTGTTCGCGACAACAACGT
>JADQCD010000143.1 GCA_016278285.1 Actibacterium sp. | reverse complement strand
CATGTTCGCCGATGCCGACATGGATCAGGCGGTGGAAGAGGCGATCAAGGCCAAGTTCGCCACCACCGGGCAGGACTGCCTCGGCGCCAACCGCTTCTATGTAGAGCGCTCGGTTTATGACGAGTTCTGCACCCGCTTCGCACAGGCGACCGAACAACTGACACTGGGCAATGGCCTGGACGACCCGGACCTCGGTCCGCTGATGAATGAAAAGGCCGTCGCCAAGCAGGAAGAGCATGTCACCGATGCCGTGAAAAGGGGCGCGCGGCTGATGGCGGGCGGCGCGCGCGACCCGCAGGGGCCGCTGTTTTATCAACCCACCGTTCTGGCCGACGTGCCCGACAGCGCGTTGATCATGCGCGAAGAAACATTCGGCCCGGTCGCCGCGATCACCCCATTCGACACCGAGGAAGAGGTTTTGAAACGCGCCAACGCCACCGAATACGGGCTGGTCGCCTATCTGCACACGCTGGATCCGCGCCGCATCTACCGCGCCTCGCGCGCGCTGGAATTCGGAATGGTCGCGGTCAACCGCACCAAGGTCACCGGCGCGCCGATTCCCTTCGGCGGCTACAAGCAGTCCGGCGTGAACCGCGAAGGCGCCCGGCTGGGGATGGAGGCCTTCACCGAAGTCAAATATGTCTGCCGCGACTGGGCCTGATCCGCAGGCGGCAGCCTGTGCCGCCGGGCGCCTCTGGCGGGAGTATTGAAGGCAAGATGAAAAGGGCGGGCGCGATGACCCTCCCGGCAAGAAGAAAGGACGACTCATGCTGAAGAACGATTTGCTGGAGCAGTGGGACCGCGACAGTTTCCTGCACCCGTCGACCCATCTGGGCCAGTTTGCGCGGGGCGAGGCGCCGCAACGGGTGGTCACGGGCGGTGACGGCGTGTTCATCGAGGACCGCGAGGGAAACCGCCTGCTTGACGCGTTTGCTGGGCTTTATTGCGTCAATGTCGGCTATGGACGGACCGAGATCGCCGAGGCCATCGCCGAACAGGCCCGCGAACTGGCCTATTACCATGCCTATGTCGGCCACGGCACCGAGGCCAGCATCACGCTGTCGAAAATGATTCTGGACCGCGCGCCCGAGGGGATGTCCAAGGTTTATTTCGGCCTGGGCGGGTCCGACGCGAACGAGACCAACATCAAGTTGATATGGTATTACAACAACATACGCGGGTTGCCGGGCAAGAAGAAGATCATCTCACGCTGGCGGGGCTATCACGGCTCCGGGCTGATGACCGGGTCGCTGACCGGGCTGGATCTGTTCCACAAGAAGTTCGATCTGCCGCTGGCACAGGTGATCCACACCGAGGCGCCCTATTACTTCCGCCGGCCGGACCTGGACATGAGCGAGGAGGCGTTCAGTGCCTGGTGCGCGGCCGAGCTTGAGCAGCTGATCGAGCGCGAAGGTCCGGATACGATCGCCGCCTTCATCGGAGAGCCCCTGTTGGGCACCGGCGGGATCGTGCCGCCACCCGCGGGTTATTGGGAGGCGATTCAGCCGGTGCTGGAAAAGCATGACATCCTGCTTGTCGCCGACGAGGTCGTCACCGGCTTTGGTCGTCTGGGCAGCATGTTCGGCTCGGACCATTACCGGATCAGGCCCGACATCATCACCATCGCCAAGGGGCTGACCTCGGCTTACGCGCCGTTGTCGGGGTCGATCGTTTCCGACAAGGTCTGGAAAGTTCTGGAAGAGGGGACCGACGAAAACGGTCCTATCGGCCACGGCTGGACCTATTCGGCGCATCCGATCGGCGCGGCCGCGGGTGTCGCGAACCTAAAGCTGATCGACGATCTGGGGCTGGTGAAAAACGCGGGCGAGACGGGCGGTTACTTCGTCAACGCGATGCGCGCGGCGTTGGGCGATCACCCCAATGTGGGCGATGTCCGTGGCGAAGGGATGCTCTGCGCGGTCGAACTGGTCGAGGACAAGGCTGACAGGGTGTTCATGGATCCGGCGAAGAAGGCCGCGGCGGGCATCGTCGGCGCGATGGCCGCCGACGGTGTGATCGCGCGGGCGATGCCGCAGGGCGACATCATCGGGTTCGCGCCGCCGCTGTGTCTGAGCCGGGCAGAGGCCGACCAGATCGTGGCCGCGACGGCCAGGGCCGTGAAGGCAAAGCTGGGCTAGGACGAACAGTCCGGCTGCGGGGTATGGTGGCAAGACCTCCATACCCCGTTCATCGGGGTTTTCGTGATCGTCGCCCGTTCCCGCCCGCGCTGCCAGGCCTTCTGACGGCAGTTCCGGCACGATATTTTCGGCCGGAAGCCGGCATTCCCCCCGGCCAATGCAGGCCCTTTCGCAATCAGATGCGCGAGATCCTGTAACGCATGTGTGGCGGACGCCCGGTCACGCCGGGCCTCGGTTCGTTGCCTGGCGCGCCTCCATCGCCGGGCGCAGCGGTGTCAGGTCATAGCCGGCTGTCGCGGCGGCGCGGATAAGGGTTTCGGGATCGTCTTTGGCCGCCATCGCCATGCCCCAGGCCAGGGTCGAGCGTGTCCCGCTGCGGCAAAAGGCCAGCACCGGCCCTTCGGCCGTGGCAAGCAGGTCTGCCATCGCGTCCACGGTCGTGGCGGTCAGCCCCACCGCGTTGCTGATGGGCATGTAATGAACCGCGATACCGGCATCGCGGGCGGCTTTCTCGATCTCGGCGAAATCGGGCTGGCCGGGTTCCTCGCCATCGGGGCGGTTACAGATCAATGTGCGAAAACCACGGCGGGCGGCCTCGGCGACCTCGGCGACGGTGATTTGCGGCGCGGCGGAAAAATCCGGGGTGATGGGGCGGATGTCCATGAAGCTCTCCGTTCGTGATACCGATGCTGATGCCGTGCCGGTGCCGTACCGCACACCTGTTACATATCGAAAACGGAATGCAATGCAAGCGCAGGCACATATCGGGCCGGCATCCACGAAATCGCCTATTGAGTGGGCAGCCTGGCGCGACCGTCCAGCCAACCCGGCCCCACGGCAACAAGCCATGCCTGCCCCAGACCGAGCGGGGCAAGGCTCGTCCCTGCCGCAAGCGCAAGCCCGGCCCATCCGGGATCGGGCAGCCCGAGCAGCGCCGCCAGCCACGGCAGCCACAATGCCGACCCGATCAACCCGAGACACAGCATGATCGCCCCCCAGACATAGGCATTGCGCGTGACCTCGTTACGGAAAAGTCCGGAACCGGGATCACGCATGTTGAACACATTCCAGAGCTGCGCCAGTGCCAGGGTCAGGAAGGCCACCGTAACGGCTGATCCGCGATCCAGTTGCAGCCAGAAAAGGGCAAGCACGAATGCACCAAGCGTGGCCACGGTGACCGCCGCGCCAAGAATACCGATCAGCATCCATCGCGGTCGGTTCACGATTGACTGATCGGGATCGCGCGGCGGTTTTCGCATGATGTTTTCGTTGCCACCGCCCATCCCGAGCGCGAAGGCGGGAAACACGTCTGTCACGAGATTCAGAAACAGGATCTGCAACGGCAGGAGCGGCGCCGGCAAGCCCGCCCCCACGGCAAGGCCGACCACCAGGACCTCGCTTACATTGCAAGACATCAGGTAGACGACGAATTTGCGAATGTTGTCGAAAATGACCCGCCCCTGACGCATCGCCACGACGATGGTCGCAAAAGCGTCATCCTGCAGAACCATATGCGCGGCCTCTTTTGCGACCTGTGTGCCGCGTTGGCCCATGGCGATGCCGATATCCGCCTTCTTGAGCGCCGGGGCATCGTTGACACCATCGCCGGTCATTGCCACGACATGTCCCGCCTTCTGATAAATTGTGACAAGCGTCAGCTTCGTCTCGGGCGCGACACGGGCGAATACATCTGCAGACAGGATGCGCGCGCATTCCGCATCGCTTATGCCATCCGGGTCGAGACCGGTCAGTTCGGTGCCCTGGATCACTGTCAGGTCGCCATCCCCGAGACCTGCCTCTCGGGCAATCGTTCGAGCCGTATCGGCATGATCGCCGGTCAGCATGATCACCTCGACGCCAGCCTCGCGGCTGGCCCTTATCGCGTCGGGCACATCCGCGCGAACGGGATCAAGCAGGCATACCAGCCCCGCCAGTGTCAGCCCCCCATAGGGGTTCACGTCCGCGCTGTCCGCCCGCTTCATCGCCAGGCCCAGCACGCGCAACCCTTCCTGCGCGGCCATGGCCCCGCGGACCCGCCACTCCTTTCGCGCGCCCTGGTCCAGGGTCTGCACGCCGCCCGTTGTCATGACATGATCGCAGATGCCGATAACGGCCTCGGGGGCCCCCTTGACCGTTACAAGAAAACCGTCGTCGCCACGGTGGACCTTGGCCATCATCCTGAGATCGGAATCGAAGGGGTATTCGCGGATTTCTGCCCATTCCTGGTGCCGTTCGTCCCGGCCAGGCCACGCACCCCCTGCCACCCGAAGAAGCGCGATTTCCATGGGATCTCCGGCGCGTCGGTCGCTGGTCCCGTCCCCGAGATCGGCGCTGTTGCACAATGCGCCGATGCGGATGGCCCAGGCGAGGCGGTCGTCGGAAACCGGATCGACGGTCTTCTCTCCAGCCACGAAATCCAGGCCGCCACGGCCGCTGTCGACCTCGACATCCGTCCCGGCCAGCAGATAGCGCATTACCGTCATGCGGTTTTCGGTCAGCGTGCCGGTCTTGTCGGTCAGGATTACTGTCGTGGCACCCAGGGTTTCCACCGAGGACAGGCGCGTTATCAACGCGTTTCTCCGGCTCATCCGCCACATCCCGCGCGCCAGTGTCAGCGTCGCGACAACCGGCAATCCCTCTGGCACTGCCGCAATGGCCAGGGCAATCCCGGTCTGCAACATCACCGCCAGGTCGCGCCCCTGCAAGACGCCCGCCGCGATCGTCAGCATCGTCAGCGCCAGTGTCAGCCAGACCAGCCGGCGCCCCAGCCGGTCCAGCCTTCGTTCAAGCGGCGCGACCTCGGATTCGGCGCTCTGGGCCAGATCGCTGATTCGGCCGAGTTCAGTTTCCATGCCGGTCGCAACGACCACCCCCTCCCCAGCACCCTGCGTGATGGCGGTTCCCTTGAAGGCCATGCTGGTGCGGTCGCCCAGAACCGCGTCCGGCCCGGTCGCGTCAGTGGATTTGACCACCGGCGCGGATTCACCGGTCAGCACGGATTCATCCACCTGAAGGTTCGAGGCTTTGGCCAGCCGCAAATCGGCGGTGACGACATCGCCGGCTTCGAGGATCACCACATCGCCGGGCACAAGTTCATTGGCGTTGATACTGCGCGGCTCACCGCCGCGCCGCACCCGCGTCTTCACCTCGGCAATCGCCATCAACGCTTCCATCGACCGGGCCGCCCTGAGTTCGGTGAAAAAACCGATGGAACCGTTGATCAGAAGAACGGCCAGGATCGCAAACGCCTCGGCGTTATCACCGACCACCAGGGACAGCACCGCGGCAGCGAACAAAAGCCAGACGATGATGCTCCTGAACTGATGGGCAAGAATCGTCAGCTTGCCTTTCTTCTTTTTCGTGCGCAGCTGGTTGGGCCCGTGGGATATGAGCCTCGTCTTCGTTTCTGCCGCATCGAGACCCCGCGCGGGGTCGACATGCAAGTCGCGGACAACGTCCTGCACGGGGCGTGCGAATGGCCTTTCGGTCTTGTGTTCCGGCACATCATCTCCTGCGGGTTGCGGTGCGGACCCAGGCGCGGGCGCGGCGCCCGCCCGAGACAGAATTTCCGATTTGCGAATGTCCTGCCTTAATCCCGATCAATCGTGGCCGTTTTGCGCAATGGCGCCGCGCCCGCATGACGCATCTGGTTGCACATCCCTGTATCGGTGCCCTAGCTTGATGCAGAGCCAGAGCATGAAGGATCGACCTATGCGTGATGACAACCCCAACAGCTGGGAGGCCCGCGCCGACGCCAGCAGTTTCTACGGCTTCACCGACCTGCCCTCGGTGCATGAACGCGGCGCGGTGGTTCTGACCCATGGCGAAGGCCCCTATGTGGTCGATGTGCATGGCAAACGCTACCTCGATGCCAATTCCGGGCTGTGGAACATGGTGGCCGGATTCGACCATCCCGGCATGACCGCCGCGGCGAAGGCGCAGTATGACCGCTTTCCGGGCTATCACGCCTTTTTCGGCCGCATGTCGGATCAGACCGTCATGCTGAGCGAGAAACTGGTCGAGGTGTCGCCCTTCGACAGCGGCAAGGTCTTTTACACCAATTCCGGGTCCGAAGCGAACGACACCATGGTCAAGATGCTTTGGTTCCTTTCGGGCGCCGAGGGGCAGCCGCAGCGGCGCAAGATCCTGACCCGCAAGAACGCCTATCACGGGGTGACGGTGGCGGCCTCTTCGATGACCGGCAAGCCCTATAACGGCGTTTTCGGCCTGCCGCTGGACGGATTCATTCACCTTTCCTGTCCGCATTACTGGCGCGAGGGACATGAGGACGAAACGGAAGAGGCTTTCACCCGGCGCATGGCGGCCGAACTTGAAGATGTCATCGCGCGCGAAGGCGCCGACACGATCGCCGCCTTCTTCGCCGAGCCGGTGATGGGTGCGGGCGGGGTGATCCCGCCCAGTGCCGGGTATTTCCAGGCGATCCAGCCGATTCTGGAAAAACACGGTATTCCGCTGATCGCGGATGAGGTGATCTGCGGCTTCGGTCGCACCGGCGCGATCTGGGGCTGCCAGAGCTATGATTTCATGCCCGATGCGATCATCAGTTCCAAATGCCTGACGGCCGGTTTTTTCCCGATGGGTGCGGTGATCCTGGGCCCAGGTCTGTGCGAACGGCTGGATCGCGCGGTGGAGGAAATCGAGGAATTCCCTCACGGCTTCACGGCCTCGGGCCACCCGGTGGGGTGCGCGATCGCGCTGAAGGCGATCGACGTTATCCTGAAAGGGGACGACCACGCCGCACCGCTGATCGAGAACGTGCGCGCCCTGACCCCGCGATTCGAAGCGCATATGGCGCGACTGGCAAAGCACCCCAATATCGGCGAGGCCCGCGGCAAAGGTCTGATGGGCGCGCTCGAAGCCGTCAAGGACAAGGCCACACGCACCCCGTTCGATGGCAGTCTTTCGGTCAGCGAGCGAATTGCCAACACCTGCACCGATCACGGATTGATCTGCCGTCCCCTCGGGCAGGCGATCGTGCTTTGCCCGCCGTTCATCATGACCGAGTCACAGATGGACGAAATGTTCGAAAAGCTGGAAACCGCACTGAGAAAGGTATTCGCCGAGGTTGCCTGATCCCGGGTGGCGGGGCGGCGCGGCCCCGCCGTTCGGACATTATTTTTCCATCCTGGAAAGCTTGCTCTGCAATTCGGCCAGCTGTTTCCGGATGTCGTCCAGGTCATCGGAAGGGTGGTCGTTGTCCGACCCTGCTTCGCTGCTGCCCGGCCCCCAGCCCCCCGTCATTGCCTTCAGAAAAGCCTGCTGCTGTTTCTGCATCGCGTCAAAGCCCGGCATCTTTGACATCGGGGTGGGTATACTGGTCATGTTCTCGATCATCTTCGACTGGCCGTCGCGCAGAATGTCGAAGCTCATGGCCAGGAACTGCGGCACGACCGACTGCGCCTGCGTGGTGTAACTGCGCACCAGATCGGTCAATACGTTGATGGGCAGCACGTTCTCGCCGCGGCTTTCATGTTCGGCAATGATCTGAAGCAGATATTGCCGCGTCAGGTCATCCCCGCTTTTAAGGTCGATGATCTGCACCTCGCGCCCTTCCCGGATGAATCGCGCGATATCCTCAAGCGTCACATAATCGCTGGTTTCGGTGTTATAGAGTCTGCGGCTTGCATAGCGCTTGATCAGAAGCGGTTTGGAATCGTCCGACACAAGCATCCCCCTTACCAAGGTCGTGTTGCAGTGCAGAGAAGCCTAGACCCGGAGGAAACAAAAGAAAAGGGCGGGCACGAATGCCCGCCCCTGCGATTCACGTCGGCTGGGAGGAGGTGCCGACATGATCGGATTTTTCTTACTTCGCCTGGGCGGTCGCCTTCTTGGCGGCAGCGGTGGCTTCGTTGGTGGCCTTCTTGGTCGCGGCGGTCATGTCTTCGGAAAAGTCCTTGCCCGCGGCCATCATCAGCTCGACCGTTTCCATCTGAACTTTCTTGGCGACTTCGGCAAAGGCGGCAAGATGCTCGGACGCCGTTTCGGCCGAGGACGAAGCGAAGTCGGTGAATGCCTTCGAATACTCGGTCGGCTCGGCCTTGACGGTGGCCACGGTGCCCAGTTTGGCAAGCGTGTCCTTCGTCCATTTCGAGGAAATCTCGTTCGATTTCTCGGCTGCTTCCAGCGCGACTTTCGACATTTTCTCGCCCAGGGCGGCCTGGGATTTGAAAGCGTCCTGCATGGCGCTCGTGTCCATCGGGAACGACGCCATCATGTCCTGCATGATCTTGGTGAAATCTTGGGTTTGCGTAGCCATGTCCAAATCTCCTTGGGGCTTTTGGGGCGGGGACCCCTGTTTTCCGTCTTCCAAGGATATACATGCCGCAGCGCAGCATTTCAAGGGGAGTTGCTGCAGCGCAGCATTTTTTTCCGCCGTGGATTCTAGTCGTCGTCCGGATTGGAAATCACATAGGTTCCCGGCGCCTTCCCAAGCGACGGATGATCGGAATCGCCGGGTTTACGCGCTGGAACCTGTTTTCCCGACCGTTTCTTCAGCCAAGCACCCCAGCGCGGCCACCAGGACCCTTCATGAAAGGTCGCCTCGGCGCGCCAGTCTTCGGCATCCTTCATCGGGCCGTCATTGGTGTAATGCCCGTATTTCTTCTTGCTGGGCGGATTGACGATCCCGGCGATATGACCCGATTCGGACAGCACGAAGGTCTTGCTCCGGCTGCCCATCTTCCTGATCCCGTTGAAGCTGGACCGCCAGGCCGCGATGTGATCGGTCTCGCACGCCACCGCGAAAAGCGGCAGCTGCACATCCTTCAGCGACGGCGTCTCGCCGCAGATCTCGAATTCGCCCTTCGCCAGCTTGTTCTCCTGGCACAGCCCGCGCAGATATTCCACGACCATTTTCGCCGGCAGGTTGGTGCCGTCACCGTTCCAGTAAAGCAAATCGAAGGCCGGTGGCGCTTCGCCCATCATGTAACTGCGGATCGCCGGGCGATAGACCAGATCGTTGGCGCGCAGGAAGCTGAAGGTGCGCGACATGAAGAACCGGTCCAGATAGCCCTCGCGTTCCACCTCGCGCTCGATCCCGCCGAGGAAATCCTCATCCAGAAACACCCCGACTTCGCCCTGGTCCGAAAAATCGGTCAGCGTCGTCAGAAAGGTGGCGGACTTCACCGAGCTGTCACCGCGTTTTTTCATCAGGCCCAGGGTCAACGCCAGGGTCGTACCGGCGATGCAATAGCCCACGACATTGACCTTCTCTTCGCCGGTGATCTGTTTCACCTGGTCGATGGCAGTGAGATACCCCTCCGTTACATACTCATCCATGCCGACCTCGGCATAAGACGCGTCGGGATTGATCCAGCTGACCACGAACAGGGTGTAGCCCTGACCGACGATCCACTTGATAAGCGAGTTCTTCTCTTTCAGGTCTAGAATGTAGAACTTGTTGATCCAGGGCGGAAAGATGATCAGGGGCGTGGCATGCACCGTTTCGGTCGTCGGCGCGTACTGGATCAGCTCGAACATGCGGTTGCGATAGACCACCTCGCCCGGCGTGGTGGCCAGATTCTCGCCGACCTTGAATGCATCCTTGTCGGCCAGCGTGACCAGAAGCTCGCCGTCATTGGCCTCGATGTCGCGCACCAGATTCTCCAGCCCCTTGACCAGGCTTTCACCCTCGGTCTCGACGGCGCGGGCCAGCGCCTCGGGATTGGTGCCCAGGAAATTCGCGGGCGACATCATGTCGATGATCTGCTGGCTGAAATATTCCAGCCGCTTGCGGTCCTTGGCGTCCAGCCCCTCGATTTCCTTCACGGCATTGCGGATCGCCTCGGACGAAAGCAGGTATTGCTGCTTGATGTAATTGAAATAGGGATGCGTTTCCCACAGCTCTCCGGAAAAGCGCGGATCGGGGGGCGTGCTATCCTCGGGCGGGGTCAGCTGACCCGAGGCCAGGGCCTCCTGCGCCTCGATGAAATGCTTGACCGTGCTGCCCCAATAGGCAACCTGTTGCTCGAATATCTTGGACGGGTTGCTCATCATGTCGGCCATGTACGCGGCCGAGGCTTTCATGAACAATTCCTGGCTCGGGCCCTGAAGGTTCGGGTCGATCTGACGCTTCTTCGCCAGCGCCGCCACAAACCGCTCTGACAGCTTCTCGACCTTCTCCAGATTGCTGTTCAGCCGTTCAAGCTTGGCTTCCTCGGTCTGATCTTCAGTTGTCATGGGCGGAAATCCCCCCTATTTGTGCAGCTGCAGCATTGTGGCGCGTCCTATAACGTAGCGGCAACTGTGTAAACGGGCTGCAATATATTGGAGAGCCGAATGAAAAGCATGGCGACCTACGACCTGATGGAAAGCGCCCGGAACA
>JADQCD010000237.1 GCA_016278285.1 Actibacterium sp. | reverse complement strand
CCCGGGCGGTGAAAGCTATCTTCGCCAGGAAGGCCGCGGCCTGTGCATCGGCTTCTACGAACAACCCTGCGAGCCCTGGGCGGTTGACGGCACACCCTGGGAGTTCGGCCACGAGCTGCTGCCCGACAAGCTGGACAAGGTGACCGAAAGCATCGAGTTCGCCTATCGCCGTTTCCCGGTTCTGGAGCGCGCGGGCATCAAGACCGTCATTAACGGCCCCTTCACCTTTGCCCCGGACGGCAACCCGCTGGTCGGGCCGGTGCCGGGCGTGCGCAACTACTGGTCGGCCTGTGCGGTGATGGCGGGCTTCAGCCAGGGCGGCGGCGTAGGGCTGACGCTGGCGCAATGGATGATCGACGGAGAGCCCGCCCAGAACGCCTTTGCATTGGACGTGGCGCGGTTCGGCCGCTGGATCACGCCCGGATATACCCGCGCCAAGGTCGTCGAGAATTACCGCAACCGCTTCTCCGTCTCCTACCCCAACGAGGAACTGCCCGCAGCAAGGCCGTTCCGCACCACGCCGATGTATGACATCCTTGACGGGCTGGGCGCGGTCTGGGGCCAGCAATACGGGCTGGAAGTGGTCAATTACTTCGCCGAAGCGGGAGAGCCGCGTTACGAAACCCCGTCTTTCCGCCGTTCCAACGCCTTCAAGGCCGTGGGCCGCGAGGTGAGGGCCGTGCGCAAGGGCGTGGGCATCAACGAGGTCCACAATTTCGGTAAGTTCCGCGTGACCGGCGCCGGGGCGCGTGCCTGGCTGGACCGGATCATGGCCGGTCGCATCCCCGCCCCCGGCCGCGTCGGTCTGACGCCGATGCTGTCGCCCAGGGGCCGGCTGATCGGCGATTTCACAATCTCTTGCCTGGACGAAGAAGAGTTCCAGCTGACGGCCTCTTACGCATCGCAGGCGTTCCACCTGCGCTGGTTCCTGGCGCATCTCGACGATGGCGTGACGGTCGAGAACATCTCGGACGCGCGGACGGGGTTTCAGATCGCAGGGCCGAGGGCGGCGGAATTGCTGACGCGCTGCACCCGGGCAGATGTGGGCACGATACGGTTCATGGATGTGCGGCCGATGGTGGTGGGCATGGCTGACTGCATCGTTCAGCGGCTGAGCTATACCGGCGATCTTGGGTTCGAGATATTCACCGATCCGATGCACCAGCTTGCACTCTGGACCGTGTTGTGGGAGGCGGGCAAGGAATTCGGGCTGCGCCCCTTCGGGATGCGGGCGATGATGTCGCTCAGGCTCGACAAGTTCTTCGGGGCCTGGTTGCGCGAATTCTCGCCAGACTACACCGCCGCGGAAACCGGGCTGGATCGCTTCATCTCTTTCGCGAAAGACACGGATTTCATTGGTCGATCCGCCGCCGAGGCCGAGCGCGAAAAAGGGCCATCCCGCAAGCTCTGCGCCTTCGACGTGGCAGCGGAGGATGCCGATGTCATGGGCCATGAACCGATCTGGATCGACGGCAAGGTGCAGGGCTTTTGCACCTCTGGCGGCTTTTCTCACTGGGCCGGAAAATCCGTCGCCCTTGGTCTGATCCCGACCCAGGCGACGCAAGAGGGCCTGCGGGCGGAAATCGAGATTCTGGGTGAGAAACGCCCTGCAACCCTTGTCACAACGCCACTTTTCAATGCCGACCATGCGCGGATTCCGGGATGACCGGAGGGCGATGACGCAACGCGGGCACGAACGCGCCGCCTTTTCCCGCCATCACGGAATCGAGACTCGCCAGGACATTCTCCCAGGGTTGAAAACGCTTCGGCAGGTTCGCAGGTGAAGTGGCAAGGACGGCGCACAGGCCGCAGCCCCGCCAACCATATTCAGGCGGGCACGACATGGGAAAACGCGGATCGTGACGGGGAACCGGCAGGGTTTCGAAAGACCTTGGCGCGACATCCCCGGCCCCGACCCCGCTTTCTGGCGTCAGTCCAACGCCGGGCCGGGATCTGCACATGATGCCCTGCCCGACCGAAATTTGAATAGCGAATGGAGGACTTGCAATGAAACGCCTTGGCATTCTCACAATCACGACCGCAGTTGCCGCGACGATGGGGTCGATGGCCGTTGCCCAGGAAAGCGAAGCCAAGAACATGTCCGCCGGCGAGTGGCTCAGCCTGACGGGCAAGGTGGCCTCTGTATCGGGGGATGAATTCACCCTTGATTACGGCACCAATGACGTCACCGTGGAAATGGACGATTTCGACACTTACGACGAAAATCTCCTGATCGAGGGCGACAAGGTGACGGTCACCGGTCTTGTGGACAAGGACTTCGTCGACAACAGGACGCTTGAGGCAAGTTCGGTCTATGTCGACTCGCTGAACGAGTATTTCTACGCCAGTTCGGCCGATGAGGAAGATGGCTATTACAGCTATGTCGCCAACGATTTCTGGGATGGTGGCGACTGGGTTTCCGTCACTGGCGAAGTCTCGGCCGTGGACAAGGGCCAGTTTACCGTGGATGCCGGCGTCAGGGAGTATGACGTCGATATCAGCCAGTTGTCCTATAACCCGCTTGACGACAAGGGTGTCGAGAAGATCGAGGTCGGTGAACGTGTCGTCGTCTCGGGCGAATTCGACGATGTCGACCTGTTCTCCGACGATGAGGTCCAGGCTGAGGCTGTAACGACGCTGTCCGGCTCCGGCTCGGCCTGATCGCGATTTTTTCGGTTCTGCCGGCACGACCGGCGGTCGCCCCGCCTCCGCGTCCCGCGCGGGGGCGGTTTTTTGCAAGACCCGAAAGCCCGGGAATGACCCTGACTTGCGTCAGCATTCCCGCACGTCACGGCGAATTCTACCTGACGGCTTGAAGGTCCGGCACGAACGGGGCGCGCTTGAACGGCACGCCTTGGCTGTGGCCGGCCCGTTATGGCGATCTGCCCGACGCCGCCTCTGAAGGATCGGATCGCCGCTTTGCCGATGGCTTGTCGGAAACGGGACGGCATGCGGCGTTGCAGCGAAGGTCACCATGACCGGAACGTGCGAAACTGTCGGCAAAACCGCAGGTATTCGGCGCGCGAGAGGGCGTTTCATGGTTCAAGTTCTGTTCAGGGTCTGGGCCCTCTTGATCGGCATCGTGTTCATCATGCTGGGCAACGGCATGCACTTCACGCTGATCGGCCTGCGCGGCGGGATCGAGGGGTTTTCGCCCGCAGAGCTTGCCATCGTCACATCGGGCTATTTCGTCGGCTTCCTGTCGGGCGCACGATTTTCCCCGATGTTGATCCGGCGGGTGGGACATGTGCGCGTCTTCGCGGCACTTGGCAGCTTCATGTCGGCAGGGCTGATCGCCTTCACGTTGCTGGCGGAACCATGGGCCTGGACGATTCTTCGCGTGCTGGTGGGGTTCTGCATGTCGGGCATCTATGTCGTCGCCGAAAGCTGGCTGAACAACGCGGCCACGAACGAAACGCGCGGCAAGGTGTTGTCGGCCTACATGATCGCGCAGACGCTGGGCATCATCGGGGCGCAAGGCCTGCTGACGCTGGGCGATGCGGGGACATCGGTGCTCTTTATCGGTGCGTCGATCCTGGTCTCGATCTCCTTCGCGCCAATCCTTCTGTCGGCGACCCCTGTGCCCGCGACCGAAGTCGCGCGCCCGATGTCGATGCTGAATCTCTTTTCCGCCTCGCCACTGGGGACCGTGGGGATCTTCCTGCTGGGCAGCGTATATGCAACGCAATCGGGGATGGGTGCGGTCTTTGGCAGCCAGATCGAGATGACAGCATCCCAGATCGCGCTATTTGTCGCGATGCTTTTCGCCGGGGCTCTGGTGCTGCAATACCCGATCGGGTGGCTTTCCGACCAGATCGACCGGCGCAAGCTGATTTTCGGTGCGGCAACTTTGGGCGCGGCCTTTTGCGGGATGGGCTGGGTCGCAGGGAACGGTCTGTGGCCCCTGATGGCTGCGGCCTTCTTCGCCGGCGGTGTTACGACGCCGCTTTATGCGCTGTTTCTGGCCTACACCAACGATTTTCTTTCCACCGAGGATATGCCGGCCGCGTCCGGCGGCCTCGTCTTCACCTTCGGGCTGGGCGCCATCGTCGGACCGCTGGTGACCGGCTGGGCGATGGAGGGGCTCGGCCCATTCGCGTTCTGGCTGGTGCTTGGCGCAACCTTCGGGGCCATTGCGCTCTATGCGCTCTACCGCATGACGCAACGCGGGGCCGCCCCAGCAGAAGAAACCGAGAGCTATGTGGGTGTGGTGCCAACTGCCTCGCCGCTGGCGGTAGAGGCCGCAGGGACCTGGGCCGCCGAACAGGCCGAGGCCGAGCGCGAAGCCGACGCTCAATCCTGATCGCGCGGCACCCGGGTTTTTGCGGCAAATCCGTGCCCGGTCTCAGCCGGCTTTCAGGCGGATCATGTATTGCTGGCCCTTGCGCTCGAACCGGGCAGCGTCGCCCAGTTCGGCCACCAGCGCATCGACGGCCGTCTTGACCGGCGCGCCCTCATCCTTGTTCCAGTAATAGTCGTCGCCGGCGATCACCCCGCCCTTCCTGACCTTTTTCAACGCCAGACGCAGGTCGTTTCCGATGAAGGGCTCATTGTGGTTTCCGTCGATATAGACCCAGTCAAGCGCACCGTCGGGCATCGCCCCCAAGGCCTGATCCGAGGTTGCGCGGTGGATGACCACGCGGGGGTCGCCCTTGAACTTGTCTTGCACCAGGTCGTGCATGTCGCCCATCCGTTCGGCGTTGCGCTTGCGCCCGAAACCGGTGTTGGAAAACTCCGGCATGTATTCCCAGGGGTCGATCAGGTGAAGTTCCTCCGGGTCGGTTATGGCCAGGATCTCGGTGCTGAACTTGCCCTCCCAGACGCCGATCTCGGCGCATTTGCCCTTTTTCGGCAGCGTTTCCAGAATCTCGCGCCGGACCATGTCGCGTTTGTTTGCCATAACTCTCAATTCTCCTGCGGTGTTTCGGCCGCCACGGCGCGCAGCGCGTCGTATAACATGCGATAGCGAGGCTCGGCCATGAGCGCCTCGAACCGAGCCTTGAACTGGGCAACACCCTGCGCGTGCAGGTCGCAGGTTTCGCCATCCGCCAGCAGCTTGTCCAGTTCGGCCCGCATCGCAGGCCGAAAGGCGGCGATGGACCCGTCATGGGCTTCGTTCAGGTTCCACCTGTCGAAATAGTCGCGGTCCAGATCCTCGTTCACATGATTGGCCCGCCCGCGTTGTTTCTTGACGATATAGGCCTGAATGGAACGCAGCGGATAGTGGTTCAGATACGCGCTGCCCGCGCCGCGCTTCCAGGGCAGCATCCAGCCCGACCCGTTGTTCATCCTGTCGGAAATGTCGGTCCCGTCCGGCGCCCGCCACACAAGACCCGACCCATCCGCGACGCGGGGCCGGTGGAGACCGAAACGCTTGAACCTTTCGGGCTTGCGAAAGGCGGATTTCACGGCGCGCATCCGCTCGCCGCCCCGGCGCGGCGGCGCCTGGCAGGCGGTGAACTGCGCGGTGACCGGCGCATCCGCAAAGGCGTCGATCCCGCCGCTGCCGAAAACCTGCCAGGGGAAGGGGATGACATCGGTATCGTCGCCCAGGGCTGCGACATATTCGGGGAAGGTCATGGCGCCGGTGCGGATGTTCAGGAACTCGTCCACATCACAAATCAGCACCCAGGCCGCTTTTGCCGTCAGCACATGGTCCTGCGCATATTTCAGCGCGCTCTTGTGCGGTCCGCGCCGCAGCACGCGATTGTCTTCATGGCGAACGATGCCCCTGTCCTGCAATCGTTTCAGCAGCGGCACCGTCGCATCGTCGCAATCATTCGTGTAGATCAGGAAATCGGTGAATCCGAGAGCCCGGTAATGCGCGACCCATTCCAGGATGAACGGCGCCTCGTTCTTCATGGTCGAAATTACCAGGAAACTTTCCTTTTCCGGGCGCGGTGCAAGCCGCGGGTCAGAGCCCGGTCGCAAAAGGAAATAGTCCCCCTCATGGAACACCTGCCCGCCTTCCGGCAGGCGCGCCTCAATGTCCGCCAGCGCGGCGCGAACCGGATAGCCAAGCTGTTTGGCCCAGGTCAGCCCTGCCCCAAGCAGCACGCCGTCGGGGCGCAGTTTCTTCAGCGCAAGTTCCAGCTCGCCGCTCAGTTCGGGATAGTATTTGCAACCGTCCAGATAGATCCAGTCGAGGCTCTGATCCCCTTGTTCCGTCAGAACGGATTCCGCGCGATCCGGGTGAAACGACACCGCCGCGTCATCCGAGAATTCGGATTGCAACGCCGCGCGCGCCGCGGCCAGTTCCTCGTCCGTGGTTTTGCAGGCGAAGGGCCGGCTGGCGTAAAGCGGATCGTTGATCCACGGATCGATCAGCATCAGCGAGGCGGGCTGAAGGACCTCGCGCAATACGCGGGTCGCACCCCCCTTGTGGGCGCCGATTTCGGCGCCGTCCCCGCTCGGTGGAACCGACGCGAGGATTTTGCGAAGATGAACGTATCCACGACTCATTGCGCAGCCACGGGCCAGCTGTCGCGAACCCGATCCAGCATTTCGCGGACGGCATCCTCGGTTTCGGGGTAGCGGCTGACCGTCCGTTTCCCCAGAATCCGCTCGATCGCCGCACCGTTCCGGTCCCGCACCGCCTTCTGGACGCGGTCGGAGATCAGGTTGGCAGCCGAACAGGCAATCAGCCAATGTTCCAGCAATTCCTGCTCTGTCGGTTTTTGCGCGCACCAGACATGCTCGAACAGCATCATGATATAGTCCAGCACCCCACGCGGCAGGTGCCGTCGGTCGGCCTTGAAGGGCGAACGGAACACGTCGGTCACGATTTCATAGGACGGCCAGTAATGCAGAACCCCCTCTTGCCCGACCTCGCGCATGGCTTCGTCTATGGCTACCCGAAGCACCGATTTCGAAACCGAGTTCGCCGAAATGCACGATACGGGCCGGAATGTCGCGATCAGCGGAACGGGCGAAAGCGTGGCGATGATCCGCGCGTCGGGGCGATGCTTGCGGATCAGCCGATAGATCTCAAGGATATTGGCCTTGTTCTCTTCGACCGTCGAGACGCGGAACTTGTGCCGCGAAGGATCGTATTTGTCCATCGGGATGGAGCGCCAGAAAACCCCGCCCGTCTTTTCGTCATACCAGACCTCGGACAGGCCGAAGGTCAGGATGAAGACATCGGTATTGGAGAAGATTTCCAGCGTCTGGCCACGCACCTCCTCGTCATAGCCGAATTCTTCGGCCTGATAGCCGTGCCAGAGCGATTCCTCGAATTTTCTGCCCTCGAAGGCCCATTCGAACTGCTGGCGGATCACGAAGGAATTGACCATCCCCTCGCCGCAGGTGACGACATAGGCCCTGGAGCCTTCATCCTTGGTCAGAATGTTGTAGTTTCGCGCTGCCAGCCAGTTGCTGATATTCTCGGCAAAGCAGCTTCCGAAGGCGGTGATCCGCGTTTGCGGCGTGATCGGCGCACCTTCGGGCTCCCAGCCCAGCACGACATGTTCGGCCGCGGCCGTCTCGGACGCCATCCTGGCCATGTTCGGGTTGAAATTGGTGTTCTCGCCACGAAACCAGGTGCGAAACGATCCGTCACGCCCAGTATGCTGAAAATTGAAGTTTTCCGCCTTCTTCGCCATGTCCTGTCCCCCGCGTCAGAATGAATGAAGGCCGCGCCGTCCCGGTCAGATCCAGTCGAGATTGAGTTGCAGCGGCGAATGGAGTTTCGACATCTGCCGGCGCATTCGCATGAAATCCTTCCGCTTTTCGGGAAACTTGCGTTGATGCGTTTCCACCACCGTATACCCGATGGCATCAAGCAGGCCTGCCGCGCTTAGCGCCGGCAGCAGATCCAGTTCTCCGCCCTCGATATCCATCTTCAGAAAGGCGACGCGCCCGTGGCGGGCGATCAACCCCTTGAGAAACGCGACAAGATCGACCTGCCGGACCTCGACATCGTTGGTTCCGGCGGCATCCCGGTCGCGCTTGCCCGAAAGAACCGTCGAGGACACGGTCGCGGCAACCGGGTCATCCTCGAATCTGACACTTCGCAGAAGGGTGACACGACCCTCTGCAAGCCCCACGGCCGCATTGATCATCTCCACGTTCGGGCGATCCGCAACGCGGCGGGCCAGCGCCGCAAAGGCGACGGGATCGGGCTCGAACGCGAATACCGACGCACCGGTGCTGGCAAGCGGTTCGGTCACGGCGCCGACATTTGCGCCCAGATCCACCGCAATGTCACCCTTGCCCAGCATCGCCGTCACGCCGGCCAGAACACCCTCGGCACGCAGCTTTCTTTCGCGGTAACCGCGCAGCGGCGTGTCGGGGCGGGCCGATCCCTTCTCGCTCATCGCGTTTTTCCCATCTCGAAGCGCGGGCTGTCCCATTTGACGAAAAGCACGTCCGACATGCGCGGGCTGCGTGTGAAACCGCTCAGGAAGGAATGCGCCTCGAACCCCTCGGCGGCCATGAAACCGATCACGTCGCTGAACCGGTAGCCGTTTTCGAAGCGGCGTTTGATCGACACCTCGGCAATCACGAATTCGCAGTCCTTCAGCACGTTGCGCGCGCCGCGCAGCACCGAAAGCTCGTGCCCCTCGGTGTCGATCTTCAACCCGAACGGGCCGGAATATCCGGCGCATATGTCATCCAGCGGACGGGTGTCGATCTGGCGCTCTTCCAATTCTGCGGACTGGTTGGCACGTCTTGCAGTGCTGGATTTCGCCATTCCGCCACGCGGCACGCGCAGGGTGAACGCGCCGGCCTGCTCGCTTGCGCCGCAGACGTGAAAATCGAAATCCAGCCGGCCGCCATAGGTCGCTTCGACCGCCTGCCGCGACTCTTCCAGCGGGTCGATCAGCACGAATTTCGCATCCGGAAAGCAGTCATAGAGAAACGGCGTACCTTTCAGCACACCGACGTCGATGACTGTCTCGGGCGCAAAGCCGTAGCCGCCCAAGTAGTCCGCATTCAGCTTGTCCTTCATGGAAGCCATGCCCGTACCTGCCCGCGGAACCGTTTCAAGCCGGTTTTCTTGCCGCCTTTTCGCGGGCAGCCTAATGCGAAGTCTCGGTTCGATCCACTGTAAAAAAGAAATCCTCTTCCGGGTCGCGCGCGGCGATCTCGTCGGGGATCACGCCGGGTCCGGCAAGAAAAACGTTCGCGCCGAAATGCGCGTGCAAGCGCGACAAACGCTCCAGCCGCGGGCCGGTGAGATCGGCGTAGAAGCTGGCATAGTCCGGGCGTTGGCGCAGCTCATCGATCTTCGCCCGGTGCATCGCCACCGAATGCGCATGGGCCGCGGCGATCTCGGGGTCGGCCATCAGCCGGTCAAGTTCCGTGCGCAGGGCGGGCAGCATCCGCCGGATCGAATGATCCTCTTCGGCGTTGTTGTTCATCCGGAACCAGTAGGCCAGCCCCTGATCGCGGTCGACGTGGTTCACCCGGCCCCGGTCGCGCTTGACCAGAAAGCTCTCTGCCGAGCGCACGGCATAGTGATTCAGCGTCACCAGGTCATAGCCATAGGTCTCGGACGTCGAGCGCCAGGCGTTGCGGAACATCTCACGCGGCAGCGGCCGGCCCGACCCGTTGACCCAGGCGATCCGGTCCCACAGCTGCGGC
The DNA here is from genome assembly GCA_016278285.1 of Actibacterium sp. Lineage (GTDB taxonomy): Bacteria > Pseudomonadota > Alphaproteobacteria > Rhodobacterales > Rhodobacteraceae > JADQCB01. The sequence continues at coordinate 1,027 of JADQCD010000237.1, read as the reverse complement.
TTGAGGCCCTTGGGCCGGTGGACGCCCAGTTTCTTGTAGATGCCCAGCTGGCGGAACAGCGTCTTGAACCCCCAGGCCTGGTGCGGCTTGCGGGCGAAGTGCGGCGCGCAGCGGCTGAACTGGTCGATCACCGGCCGGTCCACGAATTCGTGGATGTCGGAATTGCCGAACAGCCGCCAGGTAAGCGAGATCATGTTGGCCCCGTCCACGGCACGATAGAGGTCGGCCAGCCGTCCCTCGCCCGCATGAATGTTGATGTATTCGTCCACATCCATGCAGATCACCCAATCCGCGTCCTGCACCAGCGGCTCTTGCTCGGCGGCTTGAAGGGCCGCGTGCTGCGGGCGCAGATCCATCTGGCGGAACGGGTTGTCGCGATGCTGGACCACCCCCTTGCGCTGCAATATTTGCAGCAAGGTATCCGTGCCATCGGTGCAGTCATTGGTGTAGATCAGGAAATCCTCTACCCCGATGGCACGGTGATAGGCGAGCCATTCCAGGATGAAGGGCCCCTCGTTCTTCATCGTCGTGACGATCGCGGTGCGGTCGGTGCCGCGCCCGGCGCGGGCCAGTTTCTCTTTCGGCATCCGCACCGGGTTGTGCCCGAAAACGCCCTCCGCCAGATCCAGAAGCGCGACATCTTCCACCAGGCTTGTCTTGGGCACGATGGCCGAAACGGTCTGATCCGGGTGGCGCAGCGCCATGCAACGATAGGCGCCCGCGGCACAGCTGCCTTCAGGCGTGGCGCCGACGATCCGGGCGACACGCCAGACTACCCCGCCGCCTGCCACGCCCGGCGCCACGCACCAGCGCCGTTTCGCCCGGGTGCTGTCGAATTGCAGGCATATATGATCGCCGAAGCGCGGCGGGTCGTCCTTGCGGACCCGCCAGGGATAGGCCCGGCGCAGCGCGACCGTGACGCAGCCCGAAGGCGCGGCCGTGGCACGGTCGAACACGCTGCCCCCGGATTCGCGCGCCAGCAGGTCGGACAGGTCGATATTCACCACCGCGCGCGCCGCGGACAGGA
>JADQCD010000092.1 GCA_016278285.1 Actibacterium sp. | reverse complement strand
GGTGCACAGCTTTTCCGCCCATAGATCGTATTCCGGCATGAAGGTGAAGCGGCGGAAGGCGCCCAGTCGTCGCAACGGCGCGATGCGCCACCCGGTTTCCTCGAACACCTCGCGATGCAGCGCGGCAAGGGGGGATTCGCCCGCGTCGATGCCGCCGCCGGGCAACTGGAATTCGGGTCGCGGTTCGTCCTGATGGGTAAGCAGGATATCCGTGCCCCGCGGCAGAACGGCATAGACACCCTGCCGCAAGCGATAGCTTCGTCCGCGCTCTGCCGGTTCTCCGAATCGCCGGATCATGCTGCCTCTTGGTCTGCAGGTTGCCGTGCCTATATGAACGCGATATGCCAAGTTCAGGCACGCAAGGAAACCCCATGACACTCGGATCGAAAATCGCCTGGGACGATACCGTCCTGCCCTTTCAGCTTGACCGCAGCGATATCCGCGGCCGTGTGGCGCGGCTCGACGGGGTGCTGGATGCGGTCCTGGCGCAGCATGACTATCCCGCCGTGATCGAGGCGCTGGTCGCCGAGGCCACCTTGCTGACCGCGCTGATCGGCCAGACGATAAAGCTACGCTGGAAGCTGTCAGTGCAGGTTCGCGGGGACGGCCCGGCGCGACTTATCGCGACGGATTACTTCGGCCCCACCGAGGATGGCGAACCGGCGAAGATCCGCGCCTATGCCAGCTTCGATGCCGACAGGCTGGACCCCGCTGCCGATCCGTTTTCGCAGATCGGCAACGGCTTTTTCGCCATCCTGATCGACCAGGGGCAGGGCACGACACCCTATCAGGGCATTACACCGATCGCGGGCGGGGCACTTTCCGATTGCGCAGAGACCTATTTCGCGCAGTCCGAGCAATTGCCGACGCGTTTCGCGCTGAGTTCCGGCCGCTCGCGCGCGCCCGGCCAGCCAGAGCATTGGCGCGGTGGCGGCGTGATGTTGCAGCACATGCCCAAGGCTTCGCCGCAAGTGGCAATTCAGGGTGGCAGCGGCGAGGGCGGGTTGCTCAGCGCCAGCGACATGCTGTCCGACGACGACGAAGAGAACTGGATGCGGGCCAACATGCTGCTCGATACCGTCGAGGAGATAGAGCTTGTCGGTCCCAAGGTGCATCCGACCGATTTGCTGGTGCGGCTGTTCCACGAAGAATCGCCACGGGTCTACGACCCGCAGTCGGTAAAGTTCGGCTGCACCTGCTCTGAAGATCGCGTGCGCCAGACCCTGTCGATCTATTCGGCCAAGGACATCGCCTACATGACCACGGATGCGGGCGTTGTGACCGCCGATTGCCAGTTCTGCGGCGCGCATTACGAGCTGACGCCGAGCACGCTGGGATTCGAGGCGACGGAGGATCCGGGTGACGACGCCGAAGGATGAGCTGTTCTTTCGCCTGCAGCGCGCGCTGTCCGAAACCGGCAGCGGATCGTCGGATTTCGATCTGAATCCGGATACGGTTCTGCCGCCGGGGCGCAAGCTGCGACCGGCCGGGGTTCTGATCGGGTTGATCGAGCGGCCCGACGGCGCGCATCTGGTGCTGACCAAGCGGTCCTCCCGGCTGAAGCACCATCCCGGTCAGATCGCCTTTCCCGGCGGCAAACAGGATGCAGATGACGACAGCCCCGTGGCCGCAGCCCTGCGCGAAGCGGCCGAAGAAATCGGCCTGCCCCCCGACACTGTCGAGATCATGGGGACCCTCCCGGTCCATGAGACGGTGACAGGGTTCAGCGTTACGCCCGTTCTGGGCCGGATCAGGGCCGACTTCACCCCGGTTCCCGAGCTTGGCGAGGTCGATGAAGTCTTTACCGTGCCGTTTGCGCATGTCGCCGACCCGGCCCGCTATTCGGTCCAGTCGCGCATGTGGCGGGGCATGCGGCGTCACTATTACACGGTGCCTTATGGACCCTATTACATCTGGGGCGCCACGGCGCGGATTCTGCGTGGGCTGGCCGACCGGCTGGAAAGGTCGTCATGAGGATCGAAGCCGCCTGGATTCGCCGCCCCGAGACACGGGCCGTCTGTGCCGCGCTGACCGATGCCGGATATCAGGCGTTGTTCGTCGGCGGCTGCGTTCGCAATGCGCTGTTGCGCGCACCGGTATGCGATATCGACATATCCACAGATGCGACGCCGGAAATCGTGACCGGGCTTGCACGAAAGGCGGGGCTGCACCCGGTGCCCACAGGCATCGACCACGGCACGATCACGGTGGTATCGGGACATGTCCCGCATGAGGTGACCACCTTTCGCCGCGATGTGGAAACCGACGGCCGCCGGGCTGTGATCGCCTATGCCACGGGCCCCGAGGAGGACGCGCATCGCCGCGACTTCACCATGAACGCGTTGTTCGCCACGCCGGATGGGGAAATAATCGACCCGCTGGGGGGGCTGGCCGATCTTCAGGCCCGGCGTGTACGCTTTATCGACGATGCCGGTGCCCGGATCCAGGAGGATTTCCTGCGTATCCTGCGGTTCTTCCGGTTCCATGCCTGGTATGGCGACCCGATGGCCGGGCTCGACCCGGATGGCCTGGCCGCCTGTGCCGGGAATGCCGCGGGAATAGAGACGCTTTCCCGCGAACGTATCGGTGCCGAGATGAAAAAGCTTCTGGCGGCCCCAGATCCGGCGCCGAGCGTTGCGGCAATGGTGCAGGCCGGGATTCTGGCGCGGGCCCTGCCCCGTGCAGACGCCACGGCCCTTGCGCCGCTGGTGCATCACGAAGCGGAAATCGGGGCCGCGCCCGAACCGATCCGCCGATTGGCGGTGCTGGGCGGCGAAAATGTTACCGATGCGCTGCGCCTGAGCCGCGATGAGGCGCGGCGTCTGGAACGGCTGCGATCCGGAATCGGCAATGGCCTGGGGGTCGCCGGGTTGGGCCATTATCTGGGCGTTGCGGTGGCGCGTGACGTTCTGCTTTTGCGCGCCGCCCTGATGGAAACCCCGATGCCTGCGGGCTGGCATGCCGACGCATCGCGCGGCGCGGCGGCGGTCTTTCCGGTGCGGGCGGCCGATCTGATGCCCGATTTGCAAGGCGCGGCCCTGGGCGCGAAGCTGAAAGAGCTTGAGGAGCGCTGGGTCGAGTCGGATTTTGAAATGACGAAAGAACAGCTTCTGGCTTGACGGTGGCGCCATTGCCGTCCTAGAAAAGGTCAGTTCTTCGGACCTATTGGCATGCCCATCGAATCCCTGATCGCGCTGGTCGCGCTGACCGCGACTGCCGCCTGGACGCCCGGGCCAAACAATGCGCTTGTGGCAAACTCGGCGGTGCGGTTCGGTTTGCGCCGCACGGTGCCGCATATCCTGGGCATCACGCTGGGTTTTGCATTCATGATCTTGATGGTCGGACTCGTGCTGGCACAGGTTTTTGCCAACAGCGCGATCCTGCGTGAGGGTTTGCGCCTGCTGGGTGCGGCGCTGTTGCTGTGGATCGCCTGGAAAGTGGCGTTTTCCGGCGGAATAGGCACGGAAAAGGGCGCGCCGCGCCCGTTCAGCTTTCTTGAGGCCGCGGGGTTTCAATGGATCAACCCCAAGGCCTGGTCTTTCGCCATCGCGCTGACCTCGCAATTCATTTCGCCGGACCGCTGGCTTGTCACCAGCGTGATCGTGGCGGGGGTGACGGTTCTGGTTTCTCTCGGCTCGGCCTCAAGCTGGGCGCTGGCCGGGCGGGCGATCACGCGCTGGATCACCACAGATGGCCGCCTGCGGTTATTCAATTACGCGATGGGCGCACTGATCGCAGCCTGTGTGGTGCTGCTGTTCCTCGACTGAGGGGCCGCGCGGTCCTATATCGGCAGGACGGACCAAATGACCCGGCGACGTGACCCACCCGTTCGAAATCCGGATGCAAAGATGCGCGCAATGAACATTTCGGCGTTGATCGACGCCTTCCGGCCCGCCGAGGGGCCGCCCCCGCGCAGCCTGGCGGCGTTTTTCCGCTGGGCACTTGTGGGCGCGTGGCCGGTTCTGATCGGCTCGGCGCTGTTATCGGCGATTGCCGGCTCGATGGAGGTCGTTTCGGCGCTGATCCTGGGGATCATCATCGACACCGCGCTGGCCGCCGGTCCCGATGCGTTCTTTGCCGATCACTGGTCGCTCATCCTTGGCTTCGTGGCCTTTTTCGTCGTCGTTCGTCCGGTGATCTTCGGCATCAACTCGGCCAGCAACTCGATCGTGGTGTCGCCCAACGTGTCGATGCTGGTGTTGTCGCGTCTGCACCGCTGGACCATGGGGCAGGCGGTGACATTCTTCGATGACGACTTTGCCGGGCGTATAGCGCAGAAGCAGATGCAGACATCGCGCGCACTTACGGACGTGGTGGTCGAGGCGAACAACACGATGGCCTATGCGCTGGCCTCGCTGATCGGATCCGGTGCGCTGCTTGTGACCATCGACTGGCGTATTGCGATGTCGCTGATGGCATGGCTGGTGATCTATCTGGCCCTGATCCGCGCTTTCCTGCCGCGCATCCGTGAACGGGCGGCGGCGCGTGCCGGTGCGCGGTCGACGGTATCGGGCCAGGTCGTGGACACGATTACCAACATCAAGACCGTCAAACTGTTCGCCCATGCCGATCACGAGGATCGGGCGGCCCTGAACGCGATGGGGCATTACCGCGCGCGGGCGCTGGAATTCGGCCATATCTCGACCTGGTTCCGGTTCTGGCTGATGGCGGTTGCCGGGGTGCTGCCCGTGTTGCTGATCGGCGGCACGCTGTTGCTGTGGACGCAGGGCGCGGCCACCGCCGGCAATATCGCCGCGGCCGGCACCATCGCAATCCGCATCGCGCAGATGACCGGTTGGGTCAGTTTCACGCTGATGGGGCTCTATTCGAATATCGGCGAAGTCGAGAACGGCATGCAGACCCTGACGCCGCCCTATACGCTGGCCGATGCGTCGGATGCCTCCGATTTGCCCGCGATCCGGGGCGAGATCGTGTTCGACGATGTCAGCTTTGCCTATGGTCGCAAGTCCGGCGGGGTGGAACATGTGTCGTTGCACATACACGCGGGCGAGAAACTGGGCATCGTCGGTGCCTCGGGCGCGGGCAAGTCGACGCTGGTTGCGCTTTTGTTGCGTCTCTATGACGCCGAGGACGGGCGCATCCTGATCGACGGGCAGGACATTACCGGCGTCACGCAGGAAAGCCTGCGGCGGCAGATCGGCATGGTCACGCAGGAAACCGCGATGTTCAATCGCTCGGCCCGCGACAACATCCTTTATGGTCGGCCCGACGCCACCGAGCAAGAGGTCGTCGCAGCGGCAAAGCAGGCAGAGGCGCATGATTTCATTCCGCAACTTGCCGACCACAAGGGGCGCACCGGCTATGACGCGCATCTGGGGGAACGAGGGGTAAAGCTGTCGGGCGGGCAACGGCAGCGGATCGCGCTGGCCCGCGCCTTTCTGAAGGATGCGCCGATCCTGGTGCTGGACGAGGCCACCAGCGCGCTGGATTCCGAGGTCGAGGCGTCGATCCAGGCGGCGCTGGAACGGGTGATGCAGGGCAAGACCGTTCTGGCGATCGCGCATCGCCTGTCCACTCTGGTTCAGATGGACCGGATCGTGGTGCTGGATGCGGGTCATGTCGTGGAATCCGGCACGCATGAGGAATTGTTGCGCCAGCGCGGCCTTTACTGGCGCTACTGGGAGCGGCAGTCTGGCGGCTTCATCGGGGCGAAGGACGCGGCAGAGTGACGTTCACGATCAGACGACTGGGCCATCTGGGCGACGGCGTGGCCGATGGGCCGGTTTTCGTTCCGCAGGCCCTGCCGGGCGAAGTGGTCGCAGGAGAGGTCTGCGGCGGCCGTATCGCGGCGCCCCGGATCGTAACGCCATCGCGTGATCGGGTGCGCCCGGTCTGCCCGCATTACAAGGGTTGCGGCAGTTGCGCCTTGCAACACGCCTCGAACGATTTCGTGGCGCGCTGGAAGGTCGAGGTGGTGGAAACCGCGCTTGCCGCGCAGGGCCTGGCGGCGCTGATGCGCCCGATCCTGACCTCGCCGCCGCAGTCACGCCGCCGGGCGACGCTGGCCGGCCGGCGGACCAGGAAAGGCGCGATCGTCGGCTTTCACGGCCGTGCCTCGGATACGTTGGTTGAGATCCCGGAGTGTCAGTTGTTGCACCCCGACATCGTGGCGGGGTTGCCGATGCTGCGCGACCTGGTGCCGCTCGGGGCCTCGCGCAAGGGCGAACTGGCCTTGGCGATCACCCGGTCCGATGCGGGGCTGGACCTGTCGGTGACAGGGGCAAAACCGCTGGATGGCGCATTGTGGGCCGAGTTGGGCTCTTTCGCGCGGGAAAATGACCTCGCGCGGCTAAACTGGAATGGCGAGCTGGTGGTCGAGATCCGCCCGCCGATGCAGCGTTTCGGCCCGGCCACCGTCGTTCCACCGCCGGGCGCTTTCCTGCAGGCCACGGCTGAGGGTGAGGCGGCGCTGGCAGATGCGGTCGCCGAGGCGGTCGGCGGCGCGAATTCCGTTGCGGATTTGTTCGCCGGTTGTGGAACCTTCGCGCTGCCGCTGGCCCGGAATGCCGACGTGCATGCGGTCGAGGGCGACGCGGCGATGATGCGCGCGCTCGACGCCGGGTGGCGGCACGCGGGTGGCCTGAAACAGGTCACGACCGAAACGCGGGATCTGTTCCGCCGCCCGTTGATGGCCGACGAACTGGCGCGTTTCGACGCGGTGGTGATCGACCCGCCGCGGGCCGGGGCAGAGGCGCAGATGCGCGAAATCGCGGGATCGACGGTTGCGGTGGTGGCCACCGTGTCGTGTAACCCGGTGACCTTTGCCCGTGACGCGGCGATCCTGAGGCAGGCAGGATTCGTGCTGGACTGGGTGCAGGTGGTCGACCAGTTCCGGTGGTCGCCGCATGTGGAGCTGGCCGCGCGTTTTTCCCGCAGATCCGATCATTGAGTCGCTTCCGCACAAGCCGTTTTCGGGTTATCATGAAAGAAAAACGGTTCGAGGCGACGGCAGTGAGAATGATTTCCCGCAGGATGATGCTGGCAGGGGGGGGTGTGCTTGCCCTTTCGGCCTGTTCCGGAAATTTCGAGGATTATCGCGGCCCCGAGGTCACGCGCGTCATGGTCTTCAAGGGCCGGCGCCGGATGTATCTTCTGAATGACGACGACGTTCTGAAATCCTATCTGATCGACCTCGGCTTCGCGCCGGATGGCCCGAAAATGGTCGAAGGGGACGGGAAGACGCCCGAGGGGCGATACATCATAGATCGGCGCAATCCGAACAGCGATTTCCACCTGTCCATCGGCATATCCTATCCCAACGCGCGCGATATTGCGCGGGCCAGGGTGATGGGCAAGAAGCCGGGTGGCGACATCTTCATCCATGGCCGCGGCCCACGCGTCAGCACAAAGGGCGAGATGCCCGACTGGACCGCGGGATGCATTTCCGTCACCGACCGGGAGATCGAGGAAATCTATGCGATGGTGCGCAACGGCACCGTGATCGACATCTATCCCTGAGCGGGGCGGCTGCCGGTGATGACATCGGCGGGCGCCTCGGGCGTGCCGGTCACCAGGGTCCACCAGATCTTGCCATGCGGTTCCTGGAAAAAGCTGAATCCCATTTCGCGCGCTTTTGAATCCAGGATCACGTTGCGGGTGTTGGGGTTTTCCATCCAGGCGGCCAGGGTCTCGATCTCGGTCTCGTAAGTCTCGGATATGTTCTCGCCAAGGAACCGGCCATCATACCCGGCGCGGGCCACCCGCTCCAGCGGGGAAGAGCCGTCAGAACCGAAATGCCAGGGGCGGTTCTGCACCGACATGTCGCGCGAATGCGTGGCGGCCGCGGCGTTCAGGCTGGAATCGAGTTGCAGCGCGGGCGCCCCATTGGCTGCCCGCAGGGCGTTGACGGCATCGAGCATTCGATACTGGATCTCGGCCGTTTCTCCGGGTCCGATCCGGTAGAGCTGTTGCACGGGTTTGCCGTCGGCGCCGATAATCGGCGCAGGGGCGCAACCGGCCAGCGCAAGTGCCGCAAGGAAAACGATGGAAAATATGCGCATCAGCAAGCACCTGCTCCGGCTGTTTCCATGTATCTCTACATCCAAGCGCCGCAGCCTTCAAACCCATTGCCCGGCTCGGGCGCGAATTACAGCTGTTTGATTTGCGATTAAACCCGCGTCGGCCTATCCTCAGCCCACAATATCGTGAAAGATGGAGACAGCGATGACCCATCGACCCGTTGGCCGCAAAAGCCGCCGGATGTTTCTTGCCGGTGGCGCGGCAAGTCTGGCGGGGCTTGCCGCACCCGCGCTTGCCCAGAGAACACCGGGCGCCATCGAGATGGAGCCGGACGTGGCGACAACGCCCGTCAAGCACAACATATCGAGCTTTCGCGCCCTGAAATGGGAGCCCTATTTCGCCGACCTGAACAATGGTGCGATCCTTGTCGACACAACGTCGCGAGCGCTGCATTTCTGGTCGGAGGACGGCCGGACCTACAAGCTCTACCCCACCAGCGTGCCGCTGTCGGAGGAGCTGACGCGGCGCGGCCGCACCCGCGTGGTGCAAAAGGTCGAGGGACCGGATTGGCGCCCGACCCCGTCGATGAAGAAACGCAACCCGGATTGGCCCGATTACATCCCGCCGGGACCCGATAACCCGTTGGGCACCCATGCGCTCTATCTCAGTTGGACCTATTACCGCATTCACGGTACACAGGATACGCGCAAGATCGGCCGGCGGTCGTCCAACGGCTGTATCGGTTTGTATAACCGGGATATCGCCGAACTTTTCGGATTTGCGAAAGTCGGAACGCAAGTGTTGCTGATTTGACGAAAAACCGGGTGTCGATATGGTCGCGGTACAATCGTTTGTTGCAAAACGGATGAACCTCCGGTTAGCTGGACCTCGCAAAATGGCTTAACGACGCCCCCGTATCAGTTCCGGGGCGTTCATTCTGGAGGATCAAATGAAGAAACTCGTTCTCGCTGCTGCCCTGTCCGTCGCGGCCACCGGCGCATTCGCCGGCAATGTTGCCGAGCCGGTGATGGAACCCGAAATCATCATCGAGGAAACCTCTTCCTCGAATCAGGGCATTCTCGTGCCCCTGCTGTTCCTGGTGCTGGCTGCGGCTGCCGTCGGCTCCAGCTGATAGCGACCTTTCGGTATCGTGAAAGGGAAAGGCGGTGGCCAAGGCCATCGCCTTTTTCGTTCGTGGAGAAGATCGCCGATTTCCAATGCGCCCGGCGGCCGGCCCCATGCCAGCACGCCGATCATGAATGCCGTGTCAATCGAGCCAGCCCTTGAGATTGTCCTGGATTACCGTGCTGAGCGCCCGGATATGCGCGTCGTCGTCGTTGAGGCAGGGAATATAGGTAAAGCTTTCCCCGCCGGCCTCTTCGAAGCTTTCGCGGATCTCTTCGTTGATCTCTTCCAGCGTCTCGATGCAATCTGCGGAAAAGGCCGGGGCGATCACGGCGATGCGTTTCTTGCCTTCCTCCCGGGCCAGCCGCGCGACCTCTTCGACCGTATAGGGGCGCAGCCATTCCTCGGGCCCGAAGACGGATTGAAACGTGCTGGCGATCCGGCTGTCATCCCAGCCCAGCCGCTCCTTCAGCAGGCGCGTGGTCTTCTGGCACTGGCAATGATACGGATCGCCCTCCGTCAGGTAACGCTGCGGCATCCCGTGGTATGAGACGACCAGTTTCTCGGGCTTTTCCTTGGCCTCGGCATAGGCACGCTCGACCGACTGGGCCAGCGCCTCGATATACAGCGGATGCTCGAAATAGGGCGGCACGACACGGGCCACGGGCTGCCATTTCTCTTTCATCAACGCGCGGAAGAACGCATCGTTCGCGGTGGCAGAAGTTGCGCCGGCATAATGCGGGTAAAGCGAAAAGAACAGGATCTTCGTGCAGCCCTTGTTCACCATTTCGCGCACCTTCGACTGTGTCGAAGGGTTGCCGTATCGCATGCAGAAATCCACCTCGACATCGTCGCCGTAAGTATCCTTCATCGCGGCGGCGATCTTGCCGGTCTGCTTGCGGGTGATGGTCATCAGCGGGCTTTCGCCCTTGTCCTCGTTCCAGATCGACTTGTAGGCCTTGCCCGAGGTGAACGGCCGCTTTGACAGGATTATCAGTTGCAGCAGCGGCTGCCATTTCCAGGGCGAATAGTCGATGACCCGGCGATCGGACAGGAATTCGCTCAGATACCGGCGCATCGACCAGTAATCGTAATTGTCCGGGGTGCCCAGGTTTGCCAGAAGAATACCGACCTTCTGCGGCGGGATTTTCGGGTGATTTTTCGGCGCGTGGGCCGGGCAGGTGGCGGTTGGCAGCTTGGTATAGGGCAGATCGGCGCCCGGCTTGGCATCCAGCATGTTTTCTCCGGCGTTCTGATGTCAGTTTGGAACGGTTCTAACCCAGATAACCGGAATCCGCGCGCGGTCAATTGCGGCGGTGCGGTGCAGCGTCTGGCAATGGGGTTTCCTCGCTGCCCAGCACGTCGGCCAGCTGCTGCGAGGCCGAGCCGGGGCGCAGCGGTTTCTGCTGGCTGTCATCGGGGGCCCAGCCGGTCAGAAAGACCGTGTCGAACGTCGCGGGGACGCGGCCATCCGCGGTGCCGAAATGTTCGGAATAGATTCGCGCGGTCTGCGGAAACAGGGCACGCGGGGGCGGTTCGCGGCGCCGCGCGGTCAGCGCGTTGACCTCGCCCATCGCGCGCAGATCGCTTAGCAGATGCAGCGCGGTGGAATAGGTGACTCGGCGGGGCGCGGAATCGGCCACCGGCAGGGCAAAGCCCGCGCGTTGCAACAGCGCGCCGAGATCGCGGATCTCGCCCATCGGGACGACGCGCGGCGACAGGCCGCCGGTC
>JADQCD010000072.1 GCA_016278285.1 Actibacterium sp. | reverse complement strand
CGATGTTATGCGGCAGCGTGCCGCTTTCCTCACTGCCCTGGTTCTCTTGCCGGATCTTGGAAATCTCGTTCATTTTCTGCCTCTGTGCCTGGGCGATGTCCTTACATCGTCCGCCGCGCGCGGCGCAAATTGTATGTTTCTGTGGATAGACTGTGGGAAACCCGCCGCGCACCCCATGTTGCGGCCAAGCGGGGTCATTCGTCAATATATTGCTTCAAAACCGACCAATTCACCGGTTAAAGCCCGCATCTTCAGGACCTGGTGGCCAGGATCAGGCGCCGGCCCGGGCCTGCTGCCAGGCGCGGGGCGCGCTCAGGAAACTCTCGACTTCGCTCAGTGTTTCCGAATCGAATGCCTCCTGCCTTCGCGCTTCGGCCAGCACATCCCACCAGGTGCACAGGTGGTGCAACCGCACCCCGTGTCCTTCCAGCCGCGCAAGCGTCTCGGGAAAGATCCCGTAATAGAAGATTACCGCGGTGTGGCCACAGGTCGCGCCGGTTTCGCGGATCGCATCGACAAAGCTCAGCTTGCTACCGCCATCGGTGGTCAGGTCCTCGACCAACAGAACCCGCTGCCCTTCGGACATTTCGCCCTCGATCCGGGCGTTACGGCCGTATCCCTTGGGTTTCTTGCGCACATAACTCATCGGCAGGGCCAGTCGTTCGGCGACCATCGCCGCAAAGGGAATGCCGGCGGTCTCGCCCCCGGCGATGTTGTCGAACGCCTCGAATCCGGCATCGCGCATCACCGTGACCGCCAGGAAATCCATCAGCGTTGCCCGGATGCGAGGATAGGAAATCAGCTTGCGGCAGTCGATATAAGTGGGCGAAGGCAGCCCCGAGGCCAGCGTGAACGGCTGTTCCGGGTTGAAATGCACGGCCCGGATCTCAAGCAACATGCGCGCGGTCAGCCGGGCAATCTCGGTCTTGTCGGGAAATGAGCTGGGGATCATCGGGCCTGCATCCTGTGTTTGGTCTTTCCTCGAATATCCCCGCTTGAGGCGAGAATATCGCGGCACGCCTCAGGTCATGAAACGTGCCAGTGCAACGGGAAGCCGGGGTCAAACACGGTGACCGGCCCGGCACCGGTGTCGATTTTTTCGGGGTAATGAACCGGATCGCCCCGGGTCAGGGTGATGGTATCGGCATTCGGCTCCAGACCGTAGAAGGCCGCACCGTTCAGGCTTGCGAAGCGTTCCAGACTGTCCAGCTTGTCGGCCGCCTCGAACACCTCGGCAAGGCAGGACAAGGTGTTGGTCGCGGAAAATATGCCGGCGCAGCCACAGGCGCTTTCTTTTGCGGCATCCGCGTGCGGCGCGCTGTCGGTGCCCAGGAAGAAACGGCGGTCGCCGCTTGTCGCGGCCTCGACCAGCGCGATACGATGCTTTTCGCGCTTGGCGACCGGCAGGCAATAGTAATGCGGCCGGATGCCGCCCACCAGAATGTGGTTGCGGTTGATGATCAGGTGATGGGTCGTGATCGTCGCGCCCAGATCCTTGTGGTGATCGGCCACATAGGCCACCCCGTCAGCGGTTGTGATATGCTCCATCACCACGCGCAGGCCGGGCGTGGCACGACGCAGCGGATCGAGCACCCGGTCGATGAAAACGGCCTCGCGGTCGAAAATATCCACTTCCGTGTCGGTCACCTCGCCATGCACGCAAAGCGGCATGCCGATCTCGGCCATCACCTCCAACACGCCGCGCACCTTGTCAAACGCGCGCACGCCGCTGGCTGAATTGGTCGTTGCCCCGGCGGGATACAGCTTGACCGCAGTCACCAGCCCGCTTTCATGCGCGGCGGCGATATCGGCCGGGTCGGTCTGCTCGGTCAGGTAGAGCGTCATTAACGGCGTGAAATCGGCCCCTTGCGGCAGCGCGGCGAGGATGCGGTCGCGATAGGCGGTCACGTCGGCCGCGTTTACCACCGGCGGCACCAGATTCGGCATGACGATGGCGCGGCCGAAATGCCGGGCGGTTTCCGGCAGGACACCCTGCATCATCGCGCCGTCGCGCAGATGCAGGTGCCAGTCGTCAGGGCGGCGGATGGTCAGAGTCCGGGTCATGACATCGGGCGTTACACAATTGCCGTGCCCGATTCCAGAGATATCGAACGCGCATCTGCGATTCCACGTCGCTCATTTCCTGGGCATCGGCGTAAGGCAAGCGAACAGGCGCCAGCGCCGATGGAATACTTGCCGCGCCGCGACGATCCGCCTTGAATGCCGACCGCCGGACCCTCATCTTGGCCATGCAGCCGGCAATCCGGGGGGGCAGGTTTGTCCTGCGACGGGCGCCGGCGTGCATGTCCGGCTTTGATCACCGCTTGTTCAGCCGGGCAGCCCTGGGGTTGCAAAGAAGGGATTTTGACATGGTTTGGACAAACTCAAAAATCTGGCCCGGAACCCTCGCCGCGCCCTATGTCAATGCGGTGCGATTCTGGGCGCAGGGGGTCGAGATGCAAATGGCGATGACCCGTTGCTGGATGCAACTGGCGATGACGATGAGCCCTGCGTTTCCCGAATTTGATGTGCACAAGCTTTCCCGGCCGCACTCTGCCCCATCGACGCCGGAAACACCATCCGCCGGAACCGACACCGGGAAACCGGGCACGACGGCGCCAAAGAAAGCATCCTAGGCGAAACCCGGCAACCGTTCGGCGCTCGATCGACATCCGGCTCCGTCATCGCTCTCATTTCGACGTCGGACGGGCCGCGCACCAATCGGGGGGCTTCCCGGTAACGGTAAACGCCGTGGCCCCGCAGGCCGCGCAGCGGAAATACCGCCCCGACGGGCCGTCTCCGCGGCGGTCCGCGCGCCAGCGGCAATATCTCGTGGATCGGTCCGAAAAAAGGACGATCAGGACAAAGGCCAGGATCAGGCCGACAATGACAATCATGGGTCTCCGTCAATGCAAGAGCGGCCCGAAGGATGCCGCGACGCTGGTCAGCCCGACAGGGCAAGGTGCCCGGCAAAACCGAACGCGAACCCGACCACCCCGCCCAGTGCCGGGGCCCAGCTGCGTTCCAGAGGGACCTGCGGGGCCACATCCTCGAACAGAAGATAAAGGATTCCCCCCGCGGCAAACAGCATGATCCCGCCCAGCACTGCCGGGTGCTGGTTCAGGACAGTCAGCCCCACGAATGCGGCCAGCGGCCCCACCGGCACGACGAGCAGAAATATCAACGCCAGCCGGCTGGACCGCACCGGGCCATTATCCTGCAACTCGCGATAGGCATTGAAGCCTTCGGGCAGGTTCTGCAACGCGATCAGCACGGCCAGAAGCGTGGCGGTTTGCCCATCGCCGCTCAGCAACGCCCCCAAAGCCATTGCTTCGGGAAGGAAATCCAGCATCATCGCCATGAATTGCGCCGCCCGGCCGCCGCGGCGCTCCAGCGCCATGTCTGCCCACAGGAAAACGAGACCGCCGAGGATGAAACATGCCAGCGCCGGCACGGCCGATACGCGCTCGGCCCCCTCGGGTACCAGGACAAGCGCGATGGCCGAGAACAGCGCGCCGCCACCGAATGCGATGACGCTGTGCCGGAATTCATCCTCGATCCAGTTGGGCATGAAACGTTCGACGCTGGCCAGAGCGGCGCCCGCCGGGATCGCCGCGCCGGCCAGCGTTGACAGGGTCAGCGCCGACAGAAGGGCCTCGGTCATGGTCTCAGACCGAGCGTTCGACCATCAACTTCTTGATCTCGGCAATGGATCTGGCCGGGTTAAGCCCCTTCGGACAGGTCTTTGTGCAGTTCATGATCGTGTGGCAGCGATACAGCTTGAAAGGATCTTCCAGGTCATCCAGCCGCTCGCCCGTGGCCTCGTCGCGGCTGTCGATGATCCAGCGATAGGCGTGCAACAAAGCGGCGGGCCCGAGATAGCGGTCCCCGTTCCACCAATAGCTGGGGCAGGAGGTCGAACAACAGGCGCACATCACGCATTCATACAGCCCGTCCAGCTTTTCGCGGTCCTCGATCGACTGGCGCCATTCCTTCTGCGGGGTGTTCGTTTTCGTCTCCAGCCAGGGCATGATGCTTTCGTGCTGGGCATAAAAATGCGTCAGGTCCGGGATCAGATCCTTGACCACCGGCATATGCGGCAGCGGATAGATCTTCACGTCACCCTTGATCTCGTCCATGCCGTAGATGCAGGCCAGCGTGTTGATCCCGTCGATGTTCATCGCGCAGGAGCCGCAGATTCCTTCGCGGCAGGACCGGCGGAAGGTC
Source organism: Actibacterium sp. (assembly GCA_016278285.1). Taxonomy (GTDB): domain Bacteria; phylum Pseudomonadota; class Alphaproteobacteria; order Rhodobacterales; family Rhodobacteraceae; genus JADQCB01. Next base: position 6,610 of record JADQCD010000072.1, on the reverse strand, counting down.
AGCGTCGGGTCGATCTCGTTCTTTATCTTGATCAGCGCGTCCAGAACCATCGGACCGCAGGCATCCATGTCGATGAAATATGTGTCGACGCGCGGATTGGCGTCGTCATCGGGATTCCAGCGATAGATCTGGAACTTGCGGACATTCTTTGCGCCTTCGGGCCTGGGCCAGGTCTTGCCGGTGGTGATTTTCGAATTCTTGGGCAGTGTGAACTGAACCATTTCTGAGGCTCCTCAATAGACCCGCGCCTTGGGCGCGATCTTTTTCAGGTCGATACCGCCATCTTCCGTCTTGGTCAGCGGATCGAGATGCACCGGACGATAATCGAGCGTGACCTTGTTGCCTTCGACAATCGCCAAAGTGTGCTTGCGCCAGGTCTTGTCGTCGCGATCGGGGTAATCCTCATGCGCGTGGGCACCGCGGCTTTCCTTGCGCGCCTCTGCCCCGACGATAGTGGCCAGCGCATTGGGCATCAGGTTGGTCAGCTCCAATGTTTCCATGAGGTCGGAGTTCCAGATCAGGCTGCGGTCGGTGACCTTCAGGTCGTCCAGCTTCGCGGCGACGGCCTCCATCTTCTTCATGCCGTCGGCCAGGGTCCGGTCTGTCCGGAACACGGCCGCGTCCTGCTGCATTGTCTGCTGCATCTCCAGGCGAAGCTCGGCGGTCGGTGTCCCGCCGTCCGCATGGCGCAGCCTGTCGAAGCGATCCAGCGCCGCATCGATGCTTGCGGTATTCGGCTCCGGGTTGGGCGTATGGGGATCGACCACTTCGGCGGCGCGGATCGCGGCGGCGCGCCCAAACACGACCAGGTCGATCAGCGAATTGGAACCAAGGCGGTTTGCCCCGTGAACCGACGCGCAGCCCGCCTCGCCCACGGCCATCAGGCCGGGCGCAAGGGCGTCCGGGTTATCCCTGGTCGGGTTAAGAACCTCGCCCCAATAGTTCGTCGGAATGCCGCCCATGTTGTAATGAACCGTCGGCAGAACCGGGATCGGCTCCTTGTTTACGTCGACGCCGGCGAAGATGCGTGCAGATTCGGAAATGCCCGGCAGCCGCAGGTTCAGCGTTTCGGGCGGCAGATGAGACAGGTTCAGATGGATGTGATCCTTGTTGGGCCCGACGCCGCGGCCTTCGCGGATTTCCATGGTCATGCAGCGGCTGACCACGTCGCGGCTGGCAAGATCCTTATAGGTGGGCGCATAGCGTTCCATGAACCGCTCGCCCTCGGAATTGGTCAGATAGCCCCCTTCGCCGCGCGCGCCTTCGGTGATCAGACAGCCGGCGCCATAGATGCCGGTGGGGTGGAATTGCACGAATTCCATATCCTGGAGGGGCAGTCCCGCGCGCGCCACCATGCCACCGCCGTCACCGGTACAGGTATGCGCCGAAGTCGCCGAGAAATAGGCGCGGCCATAGCCGCCGGTCGCCAGCACCACCATCTTGGCGTTGAAGACGTGCAGCGTGCCGTCATCCAGCTTCCAGCAGACGACGCCCTGGCACTGCCCGTCCTCGGACATGATCAGGTCGATCGCGAAATACTCGATATAGAACTCGGCATTATGCTTGAGCGACTGGCCATAAAGCGTGTGCAGGATCGCGTGGCCCGTGCGGTCGGCGGCGGCGCAGGTGCGCTGAACCGGCGGGCCTTCGCCGAACTCGGTCGTGTGCCCGCCGAACGGGCGCTGATAGATCTTGCCTTCCTCTGTGCGCGAGAAGGGAACGCCGTAATGCTCCAGCTCATAGACAGCCTTGGGCGCCTCGCGGGCAAGATATTCCATCGCGTCGGTATCGCCCAGCCAGTCGCTGCCCTTTACCGTGTCATACATGTGCCATTGCCAGTGGTCCGGCCCCATGTTCGACAACGACGCCGCAATGCCGCCCTGCGCGGCCACCGTGTGCGACCGCGTCGGGAACACCTTGGTCACGCAGGCGGTGCGCAGCCCCTGCTCGGCCATGCCCAGCGTCGCGCGCAGGCCCGATCCGCCCGCCCCCACCACGACAACGTCATAGGTGTGCGTCTCGTAGTCGTATGCAGCCATTCTTCTTGCTCCTTACAGCGCGATGCGGGCGATGGCGAAAAGCCCCGTCGCCGCCAGCGCGTAGCTGATGCAGATCATCACGATGATAAGAACCTTGCGGGTCAGCCCGTCGGTGTAGTCCTCGATTGCGATCTGCACGCCGTTCTTGAAATGCATCATGCCCACCAAAATCGTCAGCCCGGCGACGATCGCGGGGAACGGGCGGGCGAAATAGGCGTTCACCTGTTCATACGGGGCCCCCAGCATCGGCCCGAAGGTGAAGACGAACAGCGGCACCAGCATCAGCAGGCCCACCGAGCTGATCGTCATGGACCAGAAATGCTGCGTGCCCCTGTGCGCGGCGCCCAGCCCCTCGGCCCGTTTGCGGTTGGTCATGAATCCCATGGTCCCATCCCCCCTCAGATCACGATGACGGTGAAAGCGGTCAGCGCGACCGAGCCGACGATCACACCCCATGCCATCTTGGTGGCCGTGTCCAGATCGAAGCCGCGCCCGGTGTCCCAGACCAGGTGTCGGACCCCTGCCAGCGTGTGATACCAAAGCGCCCAGAGCGATCCCAGCATCACTATATCGCCAACCCACGAAGTGATCAGCCTATTGGCAAAATTGAAATAGTCGGGCCCGGAGGCCGCGGCGATCAACCACCACACGACCAGGAAAGCCCCGGCCAGCAAGGCAGTGCCGGTGATCCGCGTCAGGATCGAGGTGATCGAGGTCAGTTGTGGCCGGTAGACTTGCAGGTGTGGGGAAAGCGGCCGGTCCCCACGGTTCACATCAGCCATGATTGTCCCTTTGCCATGTCTGCTCCTCAAGTAGCTGTCTTACGGATTTTTCGGCCCGAGTCACGGCTGGTTCGCACGAAAGGCCGGGTAATTCTGCTCAGCCCGGCGAAAAATTCCGGTTTGTGATCACGCAATCCGCGCGAGTGATCACAAAATGCCCGTAACAGTCAAACCGGCATCAATGCCCAGAAATCGAGGTCCAGCAGCACCTCGGGCAGATATTTTCCGTCCTCTCCTTTCAAACGAAACGGTTCTCCCCCCTTCGTCGCCACCAGCCGCATCCGGATCGCGCCGACGCCCGGCGCATCCGTTTCGGCCTTGTCCAGAACTTCGGACCAGGCGCGCACGGTGTCCCCTGCGAAACAGGGATTTGCATGGGCGCCCCCGTTCAGCCCGCTGATGATCTGCGCATTGGCCAGCCCGCTGAACGACAGGGCGCGGGCCAGACTGATGATGTGGCCGCCATAGATCAGCCGCTTGCCGTCCTGGCGGTTGGTCGCGTCGAAATGCACCTTGGCGGTGTTCTGCCAAAGCCGCGTTGCCAGCATATGCTCAGCCTCTTCGACGGTCACGCCGTCCACGTGGTCGATCATCTCGCCCACAGCGTAGTCGCCCCAGCGATGCGGCTCACCCGCCAGGGTGAAATCGTAACGGCTGAAATCCAGGCCATCGGGGATCGCCAGATCGCCGGCCGGGACGGCCCGGGCCAGATCGGGCACCACGGTTTCCGGCGCCGGCGAATCCTGGTCACGCTTGCGCACCATGACCCAGCGGACATATTCCAGAACCGCTTCGCCGCGCTGGTTCAGCCCGCGTGTGCGGACCCAGACCACACCGCTGCGCCCGTTCGAGTTCTGCTTGAGCCCGATCACCGTGGATTCGGCCCGCAACGTATCGCCCGCATGGACCGGCGCCAGGAACCGTCCCTCCGCATAGCCCAGATTCGCCACCGCGTTCAGCGAGATGTCGGGCACGGTCTTGCCGAATACCGTATGAAAGGCGATCAGGTCGTCCAGCGGCGCGGTGCGAAGGCCGCAGGCACGCGCGAATTCGTCCGATGCGTGAATCGCGTGGCGGCTGGGATACAACGCGTGATAAAGCGCCCGCTCACCCCCCGACAGGGTTCGCGGCACCGCGTGGGCCATCACCTGCCCAAGGGCGTAATCCTCGAAGAAACGGCCCTGATCGGTCTTGACCATCACAGCTCCCCCAACTTCATGCCGGGGTCATAATCGCCCTCGACATCCTTCACGACGGCCTGTGCACAGCGCATTTTTCCCGCCACCGGGTCAAAGGCATGGGCCGGATCTCCGTGCAGCTCCCACCCCTTGGCCAGCGCCTCGGTCACCTTGTGGCAGAAGGCCGACGAATCCTCGCCGGTCAGCAGTCGGTAGGCTTTCATGGCCTCACCCGAACGGATTGTAGCCGAGCCAGGCGTGGATCAGCGCCACGACCGCGAACACGACGATACCACCGACAAGCGCCATGATTTCCTTTTTGGCCGGGACCGGGTCGGGCGGCGTCCAGTCGGGCACCGCGCGGTTGATGACCGCCATCTCGACCAGCGCCCAGACCAGAAGCCCACCGAACAGCACAAGCGACGGCACATCGCCATTGACCAGCAGATGCCCCGCCGCCCATAGCGAAAAGCCAGTCAGTTGCGGATGGCGCATCATCCGCGAGACGCGCGTTTTCATGCCGGCCGCCGCGAACAGGTAGAACGCCGCGAGCATCAGCAGGTTGTTGACCCCCACCAGCGCCGGACTGCGCCCCCAGAAAAAGGCGCCGTCAGCCATGCGATATCCGACCACCATCAGCGCCACGCTGATCAGCAGGGCGATGGCCACCGGCCCCTTGCCTTTTTCGTCGCCCAGCTTCGCGCGCGCGCCCGGCGCGACGCGTTTGAAAAGATGCGCCGCCCACCACAGGGCCACGCCGAGTATCAGCCAGATCATTCGCTTCTCTCCAGTTTGGCAATCAATTCAGCGCGGGCCAGCGTTTCCCGCGCCGTCACGATATGCAGATTCTCGACGATACGGCCATCCACGACCGCCACGCCCTGCCCTTTGGCCTCAACCGCCTCATAGGCTTCGATCTGGCGGCGGGCCAGATCGATCTCGGCTTCGGTGGGGGCAAAGGCGGCGTTGGCAATGGAAATCTGCGCCGGGTGGATCAGGGTCTTGCCGTCGAATCCGATGTCGCGACCCTGGTTGCATTCGGCGCGCAATCCGTCGTCATCCTTGAATGCGTTATAGACCCCGTCGACGACCACGATACCCGCCGCGCGCGCCGCCAGCACGGCCTGCTGCAAGGCCGCCAGCATCGGCATGCGGTCCGGCCGGTTGCGGCATTTCAATTCCTTCGCCAGGTCGTTGGTGCCCATCACCAATCCCGCCATCCGCGGATGCGCGGCGATCCCGGCCGCGTTCACCACCCCCTGCGGTGTCTCGATCATCGCCCAAAGCGGAACATCCGGGATCCGTTTGGCCACGGCATCGACATCCGACACCGCGCCAACCTTGGGAATCAGGATCGCGTCGAGCGGCGCCCCGGCGAAAGCGGCCAGGTCATCGGCGCCCCACGGGCTGTCCAGCCCGTTGACTCGCACCAGCCGGGCCCGCTGCCCAAAGCCGCCCTCGGCCAGTGTCCTCGCCAGCAGACGGCGCGCCGCGGCCTTTTCCTCGACCGCGACCGCATCTTCCAGATCGAAGATGATCGCGTCCACGGCAAGCCCGCGCGCCTTGTCCAGCGCCCGTTCCTTCGAGCCGGGAATATACAGCACCGAGCGCCAAGGCCGCGCGTTCTGATCCATGATTCTCACCTCTGACAATATTGTTGCGCAAAACAGCACACCGACGCAGCATCCCGCAAGGCCCGACTCGCCGCAACGCAGAAACATCGTGTCAGGTCAAAGCATCCCAGATCAACTTTCCACCGGTCAGGGTCAGCAGAACATAGGTCATCGAAAAGAACAGCCGCTCTGGCATCATCCGGTGCGCCTTCACGCCGACAAGCGCGCCGATCACGATGAATGGGGCCAGATAGAGATCGGCGACCATCGTCTGGCGGTTGAAGATCCCCAGAAACCCATAGGGGATGACCTTGAGAATATTGATCACCCAGAAACACAGCACAGTGGTGGCCTGATAGGTGGTCTTGCGCATCCCTTCGGCCAACAGATAGACCGCGACCGGCGGTCCGCCGGCATGGCTGATGAAGCTGGTGAAACCGGCGACGCCGCCGGCGACATATCCCCCGGACGGCGCGAAAGGGCGCGCGCGAAACCGGAAAAGCCGTGCCTTCAGCGACAGTTGCCAGCCCACGAAAGCCAGGGCGATGACCCCGATCAGCAGGCGGAAAAGGTTGGGGTCGACCGCCTTGTAGACAATCCCGGCAAGCACGACGCCGGGCACCGCCCCGAAAATGATACGCCGCGCGCAGGGCCAGTCCCACTGGCGCCAGAACGCGCGCAGCGTCGTCACGTCGGCCAGCATCAGCAGCGGCAACATCACCCCCAGCGCCATCGACGGCGGGATCACCAGCGCCAGAATCGGTGTCGCGACAAAGGCCGCGCCTGATCCGAAGCCCCCCTTGGACACGCCCGCGAACATCACCGCGGGGATCGCCAGCGCAAAGAACGCGAGATCGAATTCCAACATCGGGCATGCCCTGAAAACCTGTCGCTTTTCCCCGCCTTACTTTAATATCCGGCCATGTGAAAGCACCCGTTCGGCAGATGCCGCGGCGCGGCAGGCTTGCGTGACGCCGCGCGAAGCACTAGGCAAACGC
>JADQCD010000140.1 GCA_016278285.1 Actibacterium sp. | reverse complement strand
GAGGTCCATCGGCTTGCCGTCGGCCCAGATGCGGCCGATGCCGGTGATCGGGCCCTCGCAGACCCGTGCGAACTTCGCCCGGTTCTGGCTGGTCAGCTCGTCGCGGTGGGCGAGCACGCAGGCCTTGGCGCCGTCCCCGGTCATCCTGCCGGTGACAGCTGAGAGCATGATCGTCTTGCCCGCGCCGGTGGGCGCTACGCCCACCGCCACCGCTACGCGCCATTCGGCCAGCGCACCCAGCGGCTGCGCCTCTCGCGTATTCCGGCTCCGTTCCCCTCGAAGGCGATGGAAACAAGGCTCGAAGTTTTGGCGGGGTTGAAACCCAGGCTATTGGAAAGGCTAGGAAAAATCCGACCGAACCGAAAACGGCGAGGTTCGCCCGAACAGAGACGGAGGGCCGTTCAGAGCCCGAAACGGACCTGTCGCGCAGTCTCAGAGGTTCGCATGGGGGAGGCAAAGCCCTTTGAAAACACGACTATTTCCGCGCCACGGTGGGCGCCTGTCCGTGTTCGCAACAGGGATGATGGCGGAAGGGGTGGGATTCGAACCCACGGATGGTTACCCATCGGCGGTTTTCAAGACCGCTGCAATCGACCACTCTGCCACCCTTCCACGATCAGGTATCGAGACCGCGACGAACACCCGCCCTGCCATCTAGTGGCGGGGCGTTCGCTGGGCGGAGATTGCAATTCTGGGCAGCTTGCTGCAAGCCGATTCTCGCTGGTCGAAACCGCATCAGCCTTTCAATATCACGGCCACGCCGTTAGTATTTCCCGAAATCACAGACGCGGCAGGGTGAACCGTGCGTGAAGGAAAGGGGCAAGGGATGGCAGAATTCGGGAAGGCTCGGATCGCGTTGGGGATCTGCGCTGCAATTGCAGTTGCGGGATGCGAAGATTTTTCCAATCCGTTTGCGGGCACCCGCGCGGACACGGCAAACGTGTCGCGCCAGGGCAGCTCGACCACACTGGTGGAGCGCGATGTCGAAGCACCCGACGTCTTTCAGGTGACCGAGAAGGGGCTGTGGGACGGCAGGCCGTCGTTGGGCGGCGTCTGGGTCGCATATCCCGGCATCGACAGCCCGGAGCGCGTCATCATCCGCAACGAGGAAAACGGCGCCTTCGTGATCGGGGCGCTTTATGATCGTGAACGGGAAAACCCTGGCCCCGCGCTGCAACTGTCCTCTGATGCGGCCTCGGCGCTGGAGGTTCTGGCCGGTCGGCCGACGCTGTTGAATGTAACCGCCCTGCGCAAGGAGGAGGTTTCCCCGGCTCCGCCTGCCACCACGCCGGCGGACACGGCCGGCGAGACCGAAGAAATCGAGACCAGAACGCTTGACCCCGTGGCAGCGGCGGCCGCGGACGCCATCGAAAAGGCCGAGGCCGAGGACGGGACAAATCAGCCACAGGCGCAGCAGAAATCGGGTGACATCGGTCCGGCCGCGAACGCGGTTCGCCCGGCGGCACGCCCCGACGCTACGGCGCTGGAAAAGCCCTATATCCAGATTGGCATTTTCAGCATTCAGGACAACGCCGAAGGAACCGGCGAGGCTTTGCGGAACATCGGGATCGTCCCGACCATCCTGAAGCAGGAAAGTCAGGGCAAGTTGTTCTGGCGGGTAATCGTGGGGCCGATGAACTCAGCCTCCGAACAGGCGTCACTTCTCGACAAAGTGAAGGAACTGGGCTTTTCCGACGCGTATTTCGTGACAGACTGACGTTCCGACCCTCAAGCGGAAAACGATGACATGCGCCTATTGAAACCGACGCTCCTGGCCCTGCTGGCCGTTCTTTCCCTGTCGCTGCCCGCATCCGCAGCATTCCAGACGCGCGCGGCCGTGGCCTATGTGCTGGACCAGACCACCGGCACGGTTCTCCTTGAAAAGAATGCCGAAACGCCGGTTCCGCCGGCATCCATGTCCAAGCTGATGACGCTGAACATGCTGTTCGAAGCGCTCAAGGACGGGCGTGTCACGATGGAAACCCGGTTCAACGTATCGCGGAACGCGATGGCCATGGGCGGATCCACGATGTTCCTTGACACCACGGACAGACCGACCGTGGAGCAGTTGATCAAGGGGATCATCGTGCAGTCGGGCAACGACGCCTGCGTCGTCGTGGCCGAGGGGCTTGCGGGAACCGAGGCCGCCTTTGCACGGGCGATGAACGAACGAGCCAAGGCCTTGGGAATGGAAGATTCGACCTTCGCCAATGCGTCGGGCTGGCCGCATCCCAACCAGCGGATGAGCATGAAGGATCTTGGAACTCTGGCCAATCGCCTGATCACGGAGTTTCCTGAATATTACGGCTTCTTCGGAATGGAGGAGTTTGATTTCGACGGTCGCGCGCCGCAAAACCGGTTCAACCGCAACCCGCTTCTGGGTCTGGGAATCGGCGCCGACGGCCTGAAGACCGGTCATACCGAGGAGGCCGGTTACGGGCTTGTCGGTTCGGCCGTGCAAGGTGACCGCCGCATCATCATCGCGATTTCGGGGTTGGAGAACGCCGAAGCCCGCGCCGAAGAGGGAGAGCGCCTGATCAACTGGGCCTTCCGGCAATTCGTGCAGAAAACCGTGCTCCAAAAGGGCAGACGCCTTGCCGAGCCCGAAGTCTGGATCGGACAGACACCCCGTGTCGGTCTGGTGGCACCCAGGGATGTTGCGCTTGTCCTTCCGGCCACACTGCGCGATCAGCTTCGCGCCGAAATCCGTTTCGAAACCCCGATCGTGGCCCCCATCGAAAAAGGCCAGGTGCTTGGCGAACTTCTGATCGACATACCGGACATGGAACAGGTGCGCGTGCCATTGGTGGCCGAGGCGGCCGTGGCCAGGGGCGGGTTTCTGCCCCGTATCCGGTCGGCGGCGCAGATCGTCTTCGAAAAGCTCTACGAACGGGCGCAAGATCTCTGAGGATGATAGCGCAGGGAATGTTCATCTCGTTCGAGGGGATCGACGGTTCGGGCAAATCCACCCAGGCGCGTCTTTTGACCGATCACCTGCGCGCGGCGGGACGCGCCGTGCAGGCCACGCGCGAACCCGGCGGGGCCCCAGGCGCCGAGGAAATCCGCCGGCTGCTTCTGGAAGGCGCACCCGACCGCTGGTCCGCCGAGACGGAAATTCTGCTGTTTACCGCCGCACGGCGCGACCATCTGGAAAAAACGGTTGCCCCTGCACTGGCCGCCGGCCGGATCGTTGTCACGGATCGTTTCGTCGATTCAACGCGTGTCTACCAAGGCATCACGCGAGGTGATCTGCGCGACAAGGTCGACGCGCTGCACGCCCTGATGATCGGGCGCGAAGCCGACCTTACCTTTGTGATCGACATGGACCCCGGCCTGGGCCTGGCACGCGCCAGAAGCCGCAAAAGCGGCGAGGAGCGGTTCGAGGATTTCGGCGAGAACATGCAGCGGCGCATGCGCGAGGGTTTTCTCGCGCTCGCCCGGGAATTCCCCGAACGCTGCGTGGTGATCGACGGGAACCGGAAGGTGGGCGCCATCGCCGCCGATGTGGCGCGGATCGCGGACGAGCATCTGCCATGAACGACGATCACCCCCTACCCGAATCCGACCGCGTCGAGGGGGCACCGCACCCGCGCGAAGCCCGGACCCTTTTCGGTCAGGACGCGGCCGAGGCCACCTTTCTGGACGCATGGGCGGCCGGTCGGATGCATCACGGCTGGTTGATCACCGGCGCGCGGGGCGTTGGCAAGGCGACGCTGGCCTGGCGGATCGCAAGATTTCTGCTGTCAACGCCGGGGCAAGGCGACGACGGTTTGTTCGGAGCCCCGCAGCCACCCGCCACGCTGGACGTGCCAGCCGACCATCCGGTGAGTCATCGAATTTCCGCGCTGGCAGAGCCTGGCCTGTTTCTGTTGCGGCGCGTCTGGGACGAAAAGCGCAGGGCGCTGAAAACCGTCATCACCGTGGACGAGGTGCGGCGGCTGAAGTCCTTTTTCAACCTTTCCGCCACCGATGGCGGGCGGCGCGTGGTGATCGTCGATAGTGCCGACGAGATGAACCCGAACGCCGCCAACGCGTTGCTCAAGCTGTTGGAGGAGCCGCCGGCCAACGCCGTGTTGCTGCTTGTTGCACATCAACCCTCGCGGCTTTTGCCGACAATACGATCGCGCTGCCGCGAACTGCGGCTGACGACGTTGGGCCCGGACGACATGGCCGCGGCAATGAACGCGGCGGGGGCCGAAACCAGCCAGCCACAGGCGCTCGCCGCACTGTCAGGCGGTTCGGTGGGAGAGGCAATCCGACTGGCCCAACTTGACGGCTTGACCCTCTATGCCGAGATCGTGGCCCTTCTATCCACCCTGCCCCGACTGGACCGGCCCCGCGCCCTGAAACTGGCCGACAGCGCGGCGGGCAAAGGCAGCGAGACACGGTTTGACCTGATCTTGCGGCTGTTCGACCTTTTTCTCAGCCGGTTGGCCCGCACCGGAATCATCGGGCCGCCAACGCCCGAAGCCACCCCGGGCGAGGCAGAAGTGTTGGCCCGCTTATGCCCCGACGCACATGCTGCACGCGCTTGGGCTCAGGCCGCCGAAACCCTGGGTTCACGCGCCCGCCACGGGCAGGCCGTGAACCTTGACCCCGCTTCGCTGATCCTTGATATGGTTCTCAGGATTGATCAGACGGCGGCGTCTCTCGCCGCGCGGCAGGCGATACAGGTATGACCGACACCCCAGAGATCACCGACAGCCACTGCCACCTGGACTTTCCCGATTTCGATGGCGAGGTGGCCGAAATTATCGCGCGTGCGCAAGCCGCCGGGGTCACACGCATGGTTACGATCTGCACCCGGTTGCGCCACGAACCGCAGGTGCGTGCGCTGGCCGAGGCCCATGAGCCTGTCTTTTATGCCGCCGGCACCCACCCGATGAGCGCCGCGGAAGAACCGATGGCCACCGCAGACGCGCTGACCGCCCTCGCGGCCCATCCGAAATTCGTCGGGATTGGCGAAACGGGCCTCGATTACCACTACTCTGCCGAAAGCGCCGACCTGCAGCAGGAAAGCCTGCGCGTGCATATCGAGGCCGCGCGCCGCACCGGCCTGCCGCTTATCATCCACGCCCGGGACGCAGATGAAGACATGGCCCGCATCCTGACGGAAGAATACGAGGCTGGCGCCTATTCCTGCGTCATGCACTGCTTTTCCTCCGGCGCGGAATTGGCGCAGGCCGCGCTGGATCTGGGCTTCTACCTTTCGATGTCGGGCATTGCTGCCTTTCCCAAATCGCACGAGCTGCGCGATATTTTCGCCGCCGCCCCGCTCAGCCGCATCCTGGTCGAGACGGACGCCCCCTATCTGGCGCCACCGCCCTATCGGGGCAAGCGCAACGAGCCCGCCTTCACGCGCAACACCGCACAGGTCGGGGCCCGGATCTTTGACATGGACTACGCCGATTTCGCGGCCCAGACACAGGCCAATTTCAACCGGCTGTTTGCCAAGGCCGCCGCATGGGAGGCCCACGCCTGATGGCAAGGCTGCATTTCACCATTCTCGGCTGCGGATCGTCGGGCGGTGTGCCCCGGCTGGGCGGAAACTGGGGCGCGTGCGACCCGGACGAGCCCCGCAACCAACGGCGCCGCTGTTCGCTGCTGGTCGAGCGCGAGGACGAAGACGGCGTCACTCGGGTGCTGATCGACACGACGCCCGACATGCGCGCGCAGTTGCTGGATGCCGGTGTGGGAGAGCTGGATGCAGTACTCTACACCCATTCGCACGCCGATCACACCCACGGGTTGGACGATCTGCGCCAGATCGTCTTCAACACCCGGCGACGTCTGCCGGTCTGGGCCGACGGTCCGACGCAAGAGGCGCTGTTCGCCCGGTTCGGTTATGCCTTCATGCAGCCTGCGGATTCCCCCTATCCGCCGATCCTCGACATGCACACGATTTCGGGCGAAATCACCATCGGCGGAACCGGGGGCGCAATCACGTTCCGACCGATCAGGGTAAACCACGGCTCGATCGACGCCCTGGGTTTCCGGGTGGGCGGCCTGGTTTATCTGCCGGACGTGGCCGATATATATGACGAAAGCTGGCCCGCCCTTCGGGGGCTGGACATGCTGATAATAGACGCGCTGCGCCGTGCGCCTCATCCGACACATGCCCATCTGGACAAGACCCTGGCCTGGATCGAAGAGCTGGCGCCGCGACGTGCGATCCTGACGAACATGCATATCGACCTGGATTTCGCCACGGTGGACGCGGAAACCCCCGACCACGTCACGCCGGCGCATGACGGGATGATCCTCAGCTTCTATATCTGACGCGCATGGAGGCGCTTCTCCAGGTCATCCTGCCGGTTTTCCTGGTGCTGGGCTTTGGCTATCTCGCTGTCTGGCGTGGCCTTTTCAGCGATGCGGGTGTGGACGCGCTGATGATCTTCACCCAGAAATTCGCCCTGCCCTGTCTTTTGTTCCGCGCGATATCGACCCTCGATCTGGGCCAGAATTTCGACCTGAGGCTGCTGGGCAGTTTCTATACCGGTGCGCTTGTCGGGTTCGCTGCCGGGCTGCTGGGCGGCCGGCTGATTTTCCGCCGCGGCTGGGAGGACAGTGTCGCCATCGGATTTGTCGGCCTGTTTTCCAACTCTCTTCTGCTGGGACTGCCAATCACCGAACGGGCCTATGGCACGGATGCGCTGGCACCCAACTATGCGATCATCGCGCTTCACGCGCCATTTTGCTATGGCGTCGGGCTTACTGCGATGGAGATCGTCAGAAGCCGTGGCAAGGGGGTCGCCGGCGCATCGGTTGCCATCGTGAAGGCCATGTTCTCCAACGCGCTCGTGATCGGTATCGCGATCGGTTTCCTGGTTAACCTTGCGGGGGTGCCGGTGCCGGGCGTGCTTGGCGACGCGCTTGACCTGATGATCCGCGCAGCGCTGCCCGCCGCCCTGTTCGGGCTGGGCGGGGTTCTCTATCGTTACCGGCCCGAGGGCGATCTGCGCACTATCGCATATATCTGCGCAGTTTCGCTGATCCTCCACCCGATGGTGACCTGGGGCATGGGCAGCCTGCTTGGCTTGTCCACCGGGCAATTCCGCTCGGCGGTGTTGACCGCGGCGATGGCGCCCGGCGTGAACACCTACATCTTCGCCAACATATATGGCGCCGCAAAACGCGTGGCGGCCTCGAGCGTGCTGCTCGGGACCGCCATGTCGGTTCTGACTATCTGGCTCTGGCTGGCGTTTCTGCCCTGACGTGGGTTCCGAAGCCGGGAGCGCGGGCGCGGCTCAGCCCGGGCTCATGCCGCGCAGGCGTTCGGACCGGCGGCGCAGCAACTCGACCGTGGTCAGCAGCAGGATCGAGATCACCACCAGAATCGTCGCGACGGCCAGGATCGTCGGGCTGATCTGTTCGCGCAGGCCGGTGAACATCTGCCACGGCAGTGTCTTCTGCCCGGCCGAGCCGACGAACAGCACCACCACGACCTCGTCAAACGAGGTGATGAAGGCGAACAGCCCGCCCGAGATCACCCCCGGAAGGATCAGGGGCATCTGCACCTTGAAGAAGGTGCGCACCGGTCCCGCCCCCATGTTGGCCGAGGCCCGGGTCAGCGAATTGTCAAAGCCCACCAGCGTGGCCGTCACGGTGATGATGACAAAGGGAATTCCCAGCGCGGCGTGTGCCAGAACCACACCCAGGAACGTCCCCTGCAAACCGATCCGGCTGTAGAAAAAATACATCCCCGCCGCGGAGATGATAAGCGGAACGATCATCGGCGAAATCAGGATCGCCATGATCGCACGACGGAATGGCACATGTTCCGAGCTCAGACCGATCGCCGCCAATGTGCCCAGCGACACCGAAATGAAGGTCGCCGCCGGGGCGATCTGCACGGAGTTGCGCAATGCCTGTTGCCAGTTCGGGTTGGTGAAGAAATCTCGATAATGCTTTAGAGAATAGCCCGCCGGATCCAGCGACAGCATCTCGGGTGTGAAGGTAAAGAAGTTCTCGGCGTTGAAGCTTAGCGGAATGATCGTGATGATCGGCGCGATCAGGAAAAAGAACACCAGCCCGCAGATGAACAGATAGGAATTGTGCCACAGAACCTGGGGCGCGGTGTAATAGATCGGCACATTGTCTCGATAGTCACCTTCGCTGAGCCAATAGGTGATCCACCCCATCACGGCCCCGATGGCGGCCCCGGCGACAGCCCCCGGAAATCCGCCGACCAGCACGCCAATCACGGCAAACAGCCCGACCGCGGCCCAGCGGCCCATGCGCCGGCTGGGCATGTAACTGATCAGGACATAGGCCAGCGCAGCGCCCACAACGGCGCCGATAACCAGCCCCAGCAAAGCCGAATCCTTGGCCGAGCCGGTCACCAGGCCGAAGAACGCGCCGGCGCCGGCCACCAGGGGCAGAACGAAACCTGTCAGGTTGGGTTTCGGCGTGCTCGGAAGGTCGATGTCGCTCATCTTGATTACCCCAGGCTTACGTTGTCGATGCCGACGATCTTGTCATAGGCCCAATACAGGATCAGGACGACCGCCAGAAGGATGGAGCCCAACGCCGCCGCCAGCCCCCAGTTCAGGGAGGACGAGATGTGATAGGCGATCCGGTTCGAGATGAAGGTACCGGTCGTGCCGCCGACCAGTTCCGGCGTGATGTAGTAGCCGATCGAAAGGATGAACACCAGGATGCAGCCTGCGCCGATGCCCGGAACCGATTGCGGGAAATAGACCCGCCAGAACGCCGTCCAGTTGGTCGCACCCAGTGATTTCGCTGCCCGCACATAAGATGGCGGGATCGTTTTCATCACCGAATAGAGCGGCAGGATCATGAAAGGCAGCAGGATATGGGTCATCGCCACGATGGTGCCGAACTGGTTGTTTATCATTGTCAGCCGCGCGCCGTCGGAAACCAGCCCAAGCCATACCAGAAGGTCGTTGATGACACCCTGCTGTTGCAACAGAACCTTCCAGGCGGATGTTCGCACCAGAAGCGATGTCCAGAAGGGCAGCAGCACGAGGATCATCAGCATGTTCGATTCCCGCAGCGGCAGGTTCGACAGCAGATAGGCGATCGGATAGCCCAACAGGACGCAAGACCCCATGATCATGAGGCTCATGAACAGCGTCCGCTTGAACAACAGCGCATAAATCTGCCGATCCTCGGGCTGGGCCTCGATGCCATCGGCCGTCTTCTGTAGATCCACCGCGTTCAGGAAGTATCCGGAGGTGTAGGGCGGCGAAAACGCCTGGATGGTCGCCCAGACTTGTGGATCGCTCCAGCCCTCTTCGGACTCCAGAATCGCCGCCTTGTAATCAACCGGCTCGAATTGCGGAACGGCAGCCGCCGCCTCGGACAGAAGTGCCGCATTATCCCCGGAGAAGCCGGACGCGGCCTCGGGGTTCGCTACGAGATCCTCGTAGAGCGCGGCATATGTGACTTCCCACGGTTCGTCCTCGAAAACGCTCTCCTGGTTGTCGGTCCGCATGTAGAGCGCGAAATCGTCGAAGATGGCAGACGTGCGCGGCAGTTGCTCGCGGGCCGCCGGGTTGAGTTCAAACGCCGGCAGCGGTCGGTCGAAATCCCGGTCGGCCTCATCCGCCGCGGCGGCATCGGCGTTCCAGGCACGTTGTTGTTCCAGCCAGTCGTCGGAACCCATCAGCTGCACCCAGGTGATCTCTTCGCCCCAGGCGGGGTTGAGATCCTCGAAGTGGTCCATATAGACCTCGCCGATGTCGTCGAGGCGCCGGCCAGACCGACGGAACATCGAGGACACGCCGGTCAGTTCATAGTTCAGGCGGGTGCCGAGCTGCGTGTGCTTCTTCCGCTGTGCAGCCACGGCCATGTCAAAATAGAAATCGCGGAAAACCTCTTGTCCCGGCAATTCACCGCTGTCGGCGTTCCAGTCCTCAAGGCTCTGAACGGTTCGCGGCAGGGTGTCCGACACGATCTGGTTCTCGACAGACCGGAACAGCATGTCCGCAATCGGTGCGATGAAGGTAACGACGACGAAAATCAGAAGCGGCGCGATCAGGCCCAGCGCCCGGAGCTTTTGCCTGCGAAGGGCACGTTGAAGGCTTTGTTTCAGAGGCCTTCCGTCAGCAGCCAGAACCGGCCCGCCCTCATTGCTGTCAGCCATGCGCCGGGCGTCGTCCGGGCTGGTCGCGTCGCTTGCATCGCTCATGTCGTCCCCGTCGGTCCTGTTGCGGTTTTTTATTTTTCAAAATCGAAAAGAATGGGGGTGGAAGGGGCCGCATGGCCCCTTCCGAAAGACGTCAGATCACTGCGCCAGCCACGCCTGAAACTTGGCGTTCAGGTCGTCGCGATAGTCGGCCCACCATGTGTAGTTCTGCACGAAGGCGTTTTCCGAGTTTTCGGGGTTCGTCGGCATGTGCGGCGCCATCTTGATGCCGAGCTCGGCATGGGTGGACACCAGCGGTGCCGAGGAGGCGCGCGCCGGACCGTAGGAGATATACTTGGCCTGATCCGCCAGACGCTGGGTATCGGTCGCGAAATACAGGAAGTCTTTCACGCGTGCCAGACGCTCCTCGGGCAGACCATCGGGGATGATCCAGCCGTCGATGTCATAGACCTGCGTATCCCACAGCATCTCCAACGGCTGGTCCTGCTCGACGATCGCCGAGAAGAAACGACCGTTATAGGACGATCCCATCACCGCCTCGCCGTCGGCAAGGTACTGGATGCTCTCGGCGGCAGAACTCCACCAGATCGTCTGATCCTTGATCGTGTCGAGCTTGGCAAACGCGCGGTCCTGACCCTCTTCCGTCTCGAGCACGTCATAAACGTTCTCATAGGCCACGCCATCGCAGATCAGCGCCCATTCCATGTTATTGATCGGGCGCTTTTCCAAGGTGCGGGTGCCGGGGAAGGTTTCGGTGTCGAACAGCGCGCAGATATCCTGCGGC
>JADQCD010000034.1 GCA_016278285.1 Actibacterium sp. | reverse complement strand
GCGCTCGACATGGAAATGCGCCCCGTCGGCCATCAGCGCCATGCCCACCATCACCAGAAAGCTCAGCGCGAGCAACTTTGTCGAAGGGTGGTCCTCGACGAATTTTCCGATCGGTTCGGATGCCGCCATCATCACCAGAATCGCCACGACCACGGCCGCGATCATGACTTCCAGATGGTCGGCGATCCCCACGGCGGTAATGACGCTGTCCAGAGAAAAGACCAGATCCAGCAGCATGATCTGAAAGATTACCGCTCCGAAGACCGCTCCAGCGCTGGCCCGCATGGCCGCCTCTTCGTCAGGGCCTTCGACCTCTTCGAAGATCTCGGTCGAGGCCTTCCAGATCAGGAACAACCCGCCAGCCACCAGGATGATGTCGCGCCAGGACAGGCCGAATCCGAGAATCGTCACGAAGGGTTCGCTCAAGGAAACGATCCAGGCGATCGAGAACAACAACAAAACCCGTAAAACCAACGCACCGGTCAGCCCGATCATCCGCGCCGGGCGGCGCTTCTCCTCCGGCAGACGACTCGTCGCGATCGAGATGAAGATCACGTTGTCGACTCCCAGCACGATTTCCAGCGCCGTGAGGGTCAGAAAAGAGGCCCAAACGGCCGGGTCACTGACAAGTTCGATCATCGCACATTCCTTGGGGCAAGCTGTAGTTCCTGTTCAGATGCGACAAGATCATTGTGGGCCGGCGGTGCCAAGCCCCTGTCGGCTTCACCTTCCCCAAATACTCCCCGGGTGAATTCGCCCGCCGGGCGAAGAGGGGGCCGGCGGCCCCCTTTCATCCCCAGCGCGCCGAAAGAGGCGCGAGAGGAATGTCGTCGCCCCGCAGGGGCGGCCGCAAGGTCACTCCAGCTCGATCAGCAGATCCTTGGCGTCGATTTGCGCGCCGGGGCTGACATGAACGGCTTTGACCGTGGCGTCGCGTTCCGCGTGCAGACCGGTCTCCATCTTCATCGCCTCGATGGTGAGCAGCATGTCGCCCTCCTTGACCTTCTGGCCCGCGGCAACTGCGACCGTGGCGACGGAGCCGGGCATCGGCGCGCCGACATGATCGGGGTTGCCCAGCTCGGCCTTGGGGCGTTTGGTGACGGTGGCCTTGGCCTTGCGGTCGGCCACGCGGATCACCCGCGGCTGGCCGTTGAGTTCGAAGAAGACCCGCACGTCGCCATCTTCGTTGGTCTCGCCCTGCGCCTGCATCCGGATCTCCAGCGTCTTGCCGGGGTCGATCTCGGCGCTGATCTCCTCGCCCGGCTCCATCCCGTAAAAGAATGTACGGGTGGGCAAGGTGCGCACGGGGCCATAGGTCTCGTGCCGCCGGGCGTAGTCGAGGAACACCTTGGGATACATCAGGTAGCCGTTCAGGTCCTCGTCATCCAGATCCTGGCCCTCCAGCTTGTCCGATGCCTCCTTGCGCGCGGCCTCCGGGTCCACGGGTTCCAGGTGCTTGCCGGGGCGTTCGAGGTTCGGCTTTTCGTCCTTCAGCACCTTCTTGACAATGGTATCGGGAAAGCCGCCCGGCGGCTGGCCCAGATTGCCGCGCATCATGTCGATCACCGAGTCAGGGAAGGAGACGTCGATTTCGGGGTCCTCGACCTGCGCGCGGGTCAGGCCCTGGCTGACCATCATCAGTGCCATGTCGCCCACGACCTTGGAACTGGGCGTCACCTTGACGATGTCGCCGAACATTCGGTTCACCTCGGCATACATATGCGCGACCTCGTGCCAGCGCTCTTCCAGCCCCAGGCTGCGGGCCTGCGCCTTGAGATTGGTGAATTGCCCACCCGGCATTTCGTGCAGATAGACCTCGCTCGCCGGGGCCTGGAGGCCAGATTCAAAGGCGGCATACTCGGTGCGTACGGCTTCCCAGTAGTCGCTGATCGCGCGGACCGCGCCGATGTCCAGGCCGGTGTCCCGCTCGGTGTGGCGCAGCGCCTCGACCACCGTGCCCAGGGTGGCCTGGCTGGTGTTGCCGCTCAGCGCGTCCATCGCGCAATCCACCGCGTCCACCCCGGCCTCGGCGGCGGCGAGGATCGTGCCGCAGGCGATGCCGGCAGTGTCGTGGGTATGGAAATGGATCGGCAGGCCGACCTCTTCCTTCAACGCGGGGAACAACACCCGCGCGGCGGCGGGCTTGAGCAGCCCGGCCATGTCCTTGAGTCCCAGCACATGGGCGCCAGCGGCTTTCAGCGCCTTGCCCATCTCGACATAGTATTTCAGGTCGTATTTGGCCCGGTCCGGGTCGAGGATGTTCCCGGTATAACAGATCGTGCCCTCGCAGAGCTTTCCGCTGTCGATCACCGCGTCCATTGCGACGCGCATGTTCTCGACCCAGTTCAGGCTGTCGAAGACGCGGAACACGTCGACCCCGCTCCTGGCTGCCTGCGCAACGAAACTCTGCACGACGTTGTCGGGATAGTTGGTGTAGCCCACCCCGTTGGAGGCGCGCAGAAGCATCTGGGTCATCACGTTGGGCATTGCCGCGCGCAGGTCGCGCAACCGCTGCCACGGGCATTCCTGAAGAAAGCGATAGGCCACGTCGAAGGTTGCGCCTCCCCAGCATTCCACGCTGAACAGTTCGGGCAGGTTGGCGGCATAGGAGGGCGCGACCCGGATCATGTCGATCGAGCGCATCCGCGTGGCCAGCAACGACTGGTGCCCGTCGCGCATCGTCGTGTCGGTAATCAGCAGCTGTTTCTGTTGGCTCATCCATTCGGCCACCGCCTGGGGACCGGCCTCTTCGAGGATCTGCCGCGTCCCCGGTTTCGGCGAGTCCGTCATCGGTTTCGGCGGGGTGGCCGGACGTGCCTCGGCCGGCGGCCTGGCGCGGCCCTCGGTTTCGGGGTGGCCGTTCACGGTGATGTCCGCGATATAGGTCAGGATCTTGGTGGCCCGATCCTTGCGCCGCTCGAACTGGAACAGCTCAGGCGTCTGGTCGATGAATTTCGTGTGGTATTCGTTGTTCAGGAAGGTCGGGTGCTTGAGCAGGTTCTCGACAAAGGCGATGTTCGTCGCCACGCCCCGGATGCGGAATTCGCGCAGCGCGCGGTCCATCCGGGCGATCGCCGCTTCGGGCGTGGGGGCCCAGGCGGTGACCTTTTCCAGAAGCGAATCGTAATAGCGCGTGATGACCGCGCCCGAATAGGCCGTGCCGCCATCCAGCCGGATGCCCATGCCCGTGGCGCCGCGATAGGCGGTGATGCGGCCGTAGTCGGGGATGAAGTTGTTCAACGGATCCTCGGTGGTGATCCGGCATTGCAGGGCGTGACCGTCCAGCTTGACGTCGTACTGGCTGGCCACCCCGGTCGCCTCGACCAGCGATTTGCCTTCGGCGATCAGGATCTGCGCGCGCACGATGTCGATGCCCGTCACTTCTTCGGTGACCGTGTGTTCGACTTGCACCCGGGGATTGACCTCGATGAAAAAGAAATTGCCGGTTTCCATATCCATCAGGAACTCGATGGTCCCGGCGCATTCGTATCCAACCTGCTCGGCGATCTTCTTGCCCAGATGGCACAGTTCTTCGCGTTGGGCGGGGCTGAGATAGGGGGCTGGCGCGCGTTCCACGACCTTCTGGTTGCGCCGCTGGACCGAACAGTCGCGCTCCCACAAGTGATAGATGTTGCCCTGGGAATCGCCAAGGATCTGCACCTCGACATGACGGGCGCGTTCGATCATCTTTTCCAGGTAGCCCTCGCCGTTGCCGAAGGCGGCCTCGGCTTCGCGCCGGCCTTCGCGCACTTTTTCCTGCAAATCGTCCGGGCCCATGATCGGACGCATCCCGCGGCCGCCGCCGCCCCAGCTTGCCTTGAGCATCAGAGGATAGCCGATCTTTTCGGCCTCGGCGGCGATCTTGTCCATGTCATCGCCCAGCACCTCGGTCGCGGGGATGACGGGCACGCCGGCCTCGATGGCCACCTTTCGGGCGCTGGCCTTGTCGCCCAGGGCGCGCATCGTTTCGGACTTGGGGCCGATGAAAGTGATGCCCGCATCGCGGCAGGCTTCGACGAATTCGGGATTTTCCGACAGCAGGCCATAGCCGGGGTGGATCGCGTCGGCACCGCATTGTTTCGCCACCCGGATGATCTCTTCAATCGACAGATAGGCCGCAACCGGCCCCATCCCCTCGCCGATGCGATAGGCCTCGTCGGCCTTGAACCGGTGCAGGCTGAGCTTGTCCTCCTCGGCATAGACGGCGACGGTGCGTTTGCCCATCTCGTTGGCGGCGCGCATCACGCGGATGGCGATCTCGCCTCGGTTGGCGATGAGGATTTTCCTGAAGTCAGCCATGGGCGGGCCCTTTCGGTTGGGTCGGTCCGATACGCGGGCGGGGGCCGCCCGGCGCCTGTGCTTGGCAAGGGGTATAAGCATGCCGCGCCGCAGCGCAATAGCTGTGCGCGGCCGGCATGAAAGTTTTGTGAAACTTTCGCGCCACCGCCCTCAGTGCGGCTGGCGCAGGCTGCCGGCGAGATCGGACAGGTGCCGTGCGCCAAGCTGCCCCATGTTGGCCTGAAGATCCTTGCGCAGGGTATCGGCCAGATGTGCCGGCCCCGCCGCGCCAAGCGCGCCAAGGGCATAATGCCAGGCCCGGCCCAGCATCACGAAATCGGCCCCCAGTGCCATGGCCCGGCAGATATCCAGCCCGCCCTCGATTCCGCCATCGAATATTACCGGCAGGGTGGTGGCGGCGCGGATCTCGGGCAATACCTCGGCCGTTGCGGGGGCGGCGTCGAACTGGCGGCCGGCATGGTTGCTGATCCAGATCGCATCGGCGCCCTCGTCCTGCAGTTTTGCCGCGTCACCGGGGCGCAACACCCCCTTGACCACCAGCGGCCCGTCCCAGTCTTCGCGCAGCCGCCGCAGATAATCCCAGTCGGGCGAGGTCCGCAGAAGATAGCCGACATGCGCCGTCGAGTCGCGGCTCTGCGCGGTGTCGGCGTAGCTGTCCAACAACCGCATCCGCGGCATCCCGTGGCGCAGCGTGGCGAGTGCCCAGGCCGGGCAGCGCGCCACCTGCGCCATCAGACGCGGGGTCAGCCTCGGCGGCTGGCGCAGGCCCGAGCGGACCTGGCGTTCGCGCCGGCTGGCCACCGGCACGTCGACGGTCAGCACCAGCACCGTGAACCCCGCGCGGCGGGCGCGGGCCATCATGTCGGCGCGGATTTCGGGATCTCGCGGCGGATACATCTGGAACCAGCCATTGCCGTCCAGCGCCGGGCCGACTTCTTCGGGCGTGCGGCTGGCCACTGTGGACAGGCCGTAAGGCAGCCGCTCGGCCGTCGCCGCATGTGCCAGCAGCCGCTCGGCATCCGGCCAGACCAGCCCGGACATGCCCACCGGTGCGATGCCGACCGGCAAGGGGTGCGACCGGCCCAGAAGATTGACCGACAGATCCGGCGTGGACTCGCCATGCAGGATCGAGGGCACCATCGTCACCCGGTCGAGTGCCGCGCGGTTGCGCCGCTGCGTGGCTTCGGTGCCGGTCGCTCTGTCAAGATATTCCCAGACGAAACGCGGAATGCGGCGGCGGGCGCGGTCGCGCAGATCTGAAATCGCGGGAAAACGGTCGTGCAGGTTCATGCCCGCATTTGTTCGCGGCCGGGGCGAAATGTCTACAGAATCATGTGGAACAATCTGCGAACAATTCTTTAACTCCGCCCCGAACCGGGTTAGATTGCGCGGCATGAGCAGTTTCGACGAAATGGACGCGTTCGAGGGCGCCTCTCTGTCGCGGCGGGCGATGGCCGCGCGGCCCGCGCCCTATCTGGACGATCTGAACCCGGCACAGCGCGAGGCGGTCGAGGCGCTGGAGGGGCCCGTGCTGATGCTGGCCGGCGCGGGCACCGGCAAGACCAAGGCGCTGACCACGCGCATCGCCCATCTGCTGAATACCGGCGCGGCGCGGCCAAACGAAATCCTGGCTGTCACCTTCACCAACAAGGCCGCGCGTGAAATGAAGGAGCGGGTGGCGAAGCTTCTGGGCCAGACCGTCGAAGGGATGCCGTGGCTGGGCACGTTCCACGCGATGTGCGTCAAGCTTTTGCGCCGCCACGCCGAGCTGGTGGGGCTGAAACCCAACTTCACGATCCTCGACACCGACGACCAGATCCGCCTGCTGAAACAGCTGCTGGCCGCGGCCAATATCGACGACAAGCGCTGGCCGGCGCGGCAACTGGCGGGGATCATCGATCATTGGAAGAACCGCGCATGGACGCCGGAAAAGGTGCCGGCGGCCGAAGCCTCGACCTTCAATTCCATGGGGGTGGAGCTTTACGCGGAATATCAGCAGCGGCTGAAAACCCTGAACGCGGTGGATTTCGGCGATCTGCTGCTGCACGTGGTCACGATCTTCCAGACCCATGAGGACGTGCTGGCGCAGTATCAGCGCTGGTTCCGCTATATTCTGGTGGACGAATACCAGGACACCAACGTGGCGCAGTATCTTTGGCTGCGGCTGCTGGCGCAGGGGCATCGTAATATCTGCTGCGTGGGCGATGACGATCAGTCGATCTATGGCTGGCGCGGCGCCGAGGTGGGAAACATTCTGCGCTTCGAAAAGGATTTTCCCGGCGCGCGGGTGGTCCGGCTGGAACAGAACTATCGTTCCACACCGCATATCCTGGCCGCCGCGTCGGGCGTGATATCGGCCAATGCCGGGCGGCTGGGCAAGGATCTGTGGACCGACGCGCGCGAGGGCGAGAAGATCCGCCTGATCGGTCATTGGGACGGCGAGGAAGAGGCCCGCTGGATCGGCGAAGAGATCGAGGCGATGCAGGCGGGCACCCGCGGCATGGCGCCGATGAGCCTGGACGACATGGCGATCCTGGTCCGCGCGTCGCACCAGATGCGCGCCTTCGAGGACCGATTTCTGACCATCGGCCTGCCCTATCGCGTGATCGGCGGCCCGCGCTTTTATGAACGGATGGAGATCCGCGACGCGATGGCCTATTTCCGCGTCGCCGTCAGCCCCGATGACGACCTGGCCTTCGAGCGGATCGTGAATACCCCCAAGCGCGGCCTGGGCGACAAGGCGCAACAGAAGATCCGTGCCATGGCGCGCAACAACGGCGTGACGCTGGTCGATGGCGCGCGGCTGCTGCTCGAATCCGGCGGGCTGACCGGCAAGGGCGCGCTGGAACTGCGAAAACTGTTGGACGGCATCGGGCGCTGGCACGGCGCGGTGCTCGATGCACGCGGAAGCCATGTCGAACTGGCCGAGATCATCCTGGAGGAATCGGGCTATACCGAGCATTGGCAGAACGACAAGACGCCCGAGGCGCCGGGCCGGCTTGAAAACCTCAAGGAACTGGTCAAGGCGCTGGAGGAGTTCGAGAACCTGCAAGGGTTCCTGGAGCATGTCGCGCTGATCATGGACAACGAATCCGATGAACAGGGCGCAAAGGTCTCGATCATGACGCTGCACGGCGCCAAGGGGCTGGAGTTTCCCGCTGTGTTCCTGCCCGGGTGGGAGGACGGCCTGTTCCCCAGCCAGCGCACGATGGATGAAAGCGGCCTGAAGGGGCTGGAGGAGGAGCGGCGGCTGGCCTATGTCGGAATCACCCGGGCCGAGAAGCTTTGCACCATTTCCTTTGCCGCCAATCGGCGCGTTTACGGCCAGTGGCAGTCGGCGCTGCCCTCGCGCTTCATCGACGAGCTGCCCGAAGAGCATGTCGAGATTCTGACCCCGCCGGGGCTTTACGGCGGCGGTTTCGGTGCGGCGGGTATGGGCGGCCCGGGCAATGGGATAGAGGACCGCGCGGCCAGCGCGAATGTCTATAACTCGCCGGGTTGGAAGCGATTGCAGGCGCGCAGCCAGGCGCGCCCGGTAAGCCAGCCGAAGGAAAGCCGCGGCATTGTGATCGATTCCACGGCAATATCGGCCTTCAAGGCGGGAGAGCGCGTCTTTCACCAGAAATTCGGATATGGCACGGTGATGGGCATCGAGGGCGACAAGCTGGACATCGAGTTCGACAAGGCCGGGGCGAAAAAGGTGGTCGGCCGCTTCGTGATCGCCGCCGAACGCGCGGATGATGTTCCCTTCTGACGTGCCGGCATTGCCGAGTGCGGGATTCGGTGCTCGGCAGGACAGGCCGGGGGGCGCTGCCCCCGTCGCGGCGAGGCCGCGACTCCCCCGGAGTATTGCGGCAAGATGAAAACAGGTTTTGCGCCTGCGCGCCGTGAGGTGCTGTTTGTTCACGCACCGGAAATGGAAAAACGGCGACGCCAGGGAGGAGGAGGGCGCCGCCGTTCTTGCCAACGCCGAACCTCAGGGAGGAGGAGGAGGCCCGGCGTATCTGGTTGGGCCGGAGTGCGATGCACCGGACCCGGGATGTGTCGGCCGACAGCGCCAGGGAGGAGGAGGGCGCTGCCGGTCTCTGGGTGCGGGGGCCTCAGGGAGGAGGTGGCCGCCGCATTGGACAGAAAGCCCTGGGAGGAGGAGTGGACTTTCTGATTCCTGTTTCTTACTCGCCGTAGGCGGCCGCATGGGCCACCTGGTGGATCATCGACCGGTTCAGGCCGATATCGGCCAGGTCACGCCCGCTGAGCGATTGCAGTTCGCTCAATGTCTGGCGATAGACACGGCGTTTGGCCAAGCTATCGCGGATCGTCTCGACCGAATGCCGCAGCCACACGCTGTAGGCGGACCGTCCGATGCGAATATCCTGTGCATGTGCCATTTCGTCGTCTCTCTTTTTTCCGGTACGGCGCTTTCGTTTGCGTTCGTTAGCGCTCGCTGTTGGCTTATAGATACGCAGATGCTGCGGATGCACAATGGACGAATGCACAATGCTGCCATGCGGCAAATGCATAAGTAGTGCTGACGTAATTTTGAGCGCTTCGCCCAGGCATTGATCGCTGTGAAATCGCTCTTGCCCTCGTGCGGCAGGAGGCCATGTTGGGGGTGCAACAAAGGGAGTCTCGTCATGCCCGCATCACGTAACGTCATTCTTGACGCATTGCGCCGCATTCCCCTGCCCGATGGCGGGGATCTGGTTTCGCGCGACATGGTTCGAGCGTTGACCATCGATGATTCCCGCGTCGGATTCGTGCTGGAGGTTGCCGACGCCGCCGCCGCAAGGCGGATGGAGCCGGTCCGTGCGGCGGCGGAAGAGGCGGTGATGCGGCTTGAGGGGGTGGAGCGGGTCTCGGTCGTAATGACCGCCCATGGCGCCGCTGCACCCGAACCGCAGAAACAGACGCCAAGCTTGAAGATCGGCGGGCACCCAAAGCCCGGAGGTGCCGTTCGTATCGCTGGCGTGGACCGGATTCTGGCCGTGGCCAGCGGCAAGGGCGGGGTCGGCAAATCCACCGTGTCGTCGAACCTGGCCGTGGCCCTGGCGAAACAAGGGCGCCGCGTCGGGTTGCTGGACGCCGACATTCACGGCCCCTCGCTGCCCCAGATGATGGGCGTGTCGCAAAAGCCCGCCTCACCGGACGGCAAGACAATCGTGCCGCTTCGGGCGCACGGCGTCACGGTGATGTCGATCGGGTTGATGGTGGACCCGGATCAGGCCGTGGTCTGGCGGGGTCCGATGTTGATGGGGGCGCTGCAGCAGATGCTGACGCAGGTCGCCTGGGGCGAGTTGGATGTGCTGATCGTCGATCTGCCGCCGGGCACGGGCGATGTGCAGCTGTCGCTTTGCCAGAAGACCGATCTGACCGGCGCGCTGATCGTGTCCACGCCGCAGGATGTGGCACTGATCGATGCCCGAAGGGCCATCGCGATGTTCGAAAAGCTGGACCGGCCCGTGCTCGGGTTGATCGAGAACATGTCGGTTTTCGTCTGCCCCGATTGCGGCGGCCGGACCCATATCTTCGGCCATGGCGGCGTCCGGGCCGAGGCTGAAAGGATCGGCGTGCCTTTTCTGGCTGAATTGCCTCTGGCGCTGGAGGTCCGCGAGGCCAGCGATTCCGGCACGCCGGCCGCGTTGCTCGAAGGTGCTGCGGCAGAGGCCTATGCCGGATTGGCCGCACGGTTGGTCGACGGGGGCATGGCGTGAGTGACATTCGTATCCGCCGGGCCGCGGTGGCAGACCTGCCCGCTGTGTGGCCGATCTTCCGGACGATCGTGCGCGCGGGCGACACCTATGCCTATCCGCGCGACTGCACGCGTGCGGATGCGCGCCGCATCTGGCTGGATGCCCCGCGCGAGACCTGGCTGGCCGAGGCGGATGATGCCATGCTCGGCACCTATTACATAAAAACCAACCAGGGCGGTGGCGGGGCACATGTGTGCAATTGCGGCTATATGGTCGCCGCGGATGCGCGTGGTCAGGGCGTGGCCGCGGCTATGTGTGCCCATTCGCAGCAACGTGCCCTGGAACTGGGGTATCTTGCCATGCAGTTCAATTTCGTCGTGGCGACGAACGAAGGCGCGATTCGCCTGTGGAAGCGGATTGGCTTCGACGTGGTGGGCCGCTTGCCGCGCGCCTTTGCGCATCCCGAGGCGGGGCTTGTCGATGCGTTGGTCATGTACAAGTGGCTCGCTGACATCTGATCCGGAGGCCGCTACGGGAATTCATGGGCGCAGTCCTTTGCGACGAACCGCATTCGACGGATCGCGGCGAATCATGGCGTAGTTTCTTCGGATATTCCGGGAATTCGATCCTTTTTCCACAGAGTTTTGGCAAGTGATGAGAATGTTCCGGGAAATCATGGGGAAGTCTGGGAGTTTGGCAAGAGGCCCATATTTAGTGTTTATTGTGAAACTAAACACCTCTGATTGCGGTTTTGTTTATGTGATGCCGATGCGGTCGGTGCATTGAGGTGCCAAAAGTCACTGTTCAGCGTGTTATGGCAATAGAAAGTTATTGATTTCCATGAATTCCCATGGCATCCCTAGAACATCGAATGAAGGCGGGCACATCAAGGGGCGACCAAGACCCCGGACATGACGAAAGTCAGGTTTCATACAGGCACCCGCATTCATCGGAAAAAGAGAGATCCGACGCGCACGCGAGCAGACATCCCCCCAGGTGGCTTGCGCAGTTGG
>JADQCD010000024.1:419-11071 GCA_016278285.1 Actibacterium sp. | reverse complement strand
CGCGGTCGTGGCGATCACCCGCGGCGGCATGGCGCCGGCGATGATCGTCGCGCGCGAGCTGGATATCCGCATGGTCGATACGATCAGCGTCAAGTCCTACAATCATCAGACGCAGAGCGAACCGAAGGTGATCAAGTCACCCGACATGGACGTGATGGGCGAGGGCGAGGGCGTGCTGATCGTCGACGATCTGGTCGATACCGGCCGCACGCTCGAGGTGGTGCGCCAGTGCCTGCCCAAGGCCCATGTCGCCACCGTCTATGCCAAGCCCAAGGGCCGCGCCATGGTCGATACCTTCGTCACCGAAGTCAGCCAGGACACATGGATCTTCTTCCCCTGGGACATGGCGCTGCAATATGTCGAGCCCTATCGCGGCACCGACTGAGCGCCGTGAAGGCGGACGGCGGCACAAGCTTGCGGCACCACGTTCAACCGCATACACAGCCACGACGATCAAGCGACACACAAGGGGCAAGCCGCGATGAGCAAGGCCAAGAAAACCGGAAATTTCCTCGTCTGGGCCATCCTGGTGCTCCTGATCGCGGGGCTGGGCGGTTTCGGCGTGACCAATTTCGGCGGCGGCGTGCAGCGCATCGGCACGGTGGGCGACACACCGATCACCGTGGATGCCTACGCCCGCGAACTGCAACAACGGATCCGTGCCGCCGAGCAGCAGATCGGCAGCCAGATACCGATCGCCCAGGCGCAGGCGATGGGAATCGTCGACCAGGCGCGCGGCCGGGTCATTACCACCACCGCACTGGACAACGAGGTTTCGCGCCTGGGCATTTCCGTCAGCGACGAGACAGTGAAAGAAGAGGTGCTGGCCTACGAAGCCTTCCAGGGCCCGGACGGGCAGTTCGACCGCGAGACCTATGGCTTCGTGCTTGAACAGAACGGGATGAGCGAGGCCGAGTTCGAAGACCAGATCCGCACCGAGACCGCGCGCACCATACTTCAGGGCGCCATCGTCACCGGGGTCCGGATGCCGGGCGTCTATGGCGATGCGCTGTATGACTATCTCGGAGCGCGTCGCAGCTATGCGCTGATCGAGTTGACGGCGGACGAGCTGGAGCGCCCCGTCGGCCAGCCGGACCAGGCCGAGATCGAAAAGGTCTATGAGGCCAATACCGAACGGTTCACGGCGCCCGAGACCAAGCGGATCACCTATGCGTGGATGACGCCCGACATGCTGCTTGCGACGATCGAGGTCGACGAGACCGCGCTGCGCGATCTCTATCAGCAGCGCATCGAGGAATATGTCACACCAGAGCGGCGCCTGGTCGAACGGCTGGCCTATCCCGGCCGCGAGGAAGCCGCCGCCGCGAAGGCGCGGCTGGACGCGGGCGAGGCAAGTTTCGAGGATCTGGTGAAGGCGCGGGGCCTGTCCCTGAACGATGTAGATCTGGGCGACGTGACGCGCGACGATCTGGGGCCTGCGGGCGATGCCGTGTTCGCGATGGACAGCCCCGGCGTCATCGGCCCCGTAGAGACCGAGTTCGGCCCTGCCCTGATCCGGATGAACGCCGTTCTGCCCGCGCAGGAAACCACATTTCAGGAGGTGCGCGACGAGCTGAAGGCCGAGCTTGCCGCCGACCGCGCCCGGCGCCTGATCGGTGAGAGCATGTCGAACATCCGCGACAAGCTGGCCGCCGGCGCCACGCTGGAGGATCTGGCCGACGAGACCCAAATGGAGCTTGGACAGATCCGCTATTTCGACGGTCAGGATCAGGGGATCGCCGGTTACGAAGCCTTTCGGGCCGCGGCAACGGAAGCTGCGGTCGGCGATTTCCCCGAAATCATCGAGCTTGAGGATGGCGGGATCTTCGCGCTGCGCGTCGATGAGGTCATTGCGCCGCAGAAGAGACCGCTGGCAGAGGTGCGCGACGAGGTGGTCGCCTTGTGGCAACAGCAGGAAACCACCCGCCGCCTGAGAGATCGGGCGCAGGCCATCAAGGCGCGGCTGGATTCGGGCACGGCATTGGACGCGCTGGCGGTGCCCGTCGAACAGGTGCCGGCCGTCACCCGATCCGGCGTCGCGCCGGCATCCTTGTCGTCGACCGTGTTTGACCTGACCGAAGGCGAAACCGCCGTGGTCGCGCAGGACGGCTCGGTTTTCGTGGTGCGGGTGAACAAGGTGCTGCCCCCCGACGCCGACGATGCCGCGACCAACCGGATCAAGACCACATTGCAGGATCAGGCCGCCCAGGGCGCGGCACAGGACATGTTCACCTATTTCGCCCAGGCCATGCTGGACCGCGCCGGTCTGACGCTGAACGAAAGCGCGATCAACGCCGTTCACGCGCAGTTGCCCTGAGGTTCCGGATGACAGACCTGTCCCCCACCTTCGAGGACTTCGAGGCCGGTTTTGCCGCGGGCCGCAACCAGGTGGTCCATATGCGGCTGGCCGCCGACCTGGATACGCCGGTCAGCCTGATGTTGAAACTGGCCGAGGCCCGCAAGGACAGCTTCATGCTTGAATCTGTCACTGGCGGCGAAGTGCGCGGACGCTATTCGGTCGTCGGCATGAAACCCGACCTGATCTGGCAATGCCGTGGCACGCAAAGCCGGATCAACCGCCAGGCCCGGTTTGACCCGGACAGCTTCGGGGATCTGCCCGGCCATCCGCTGGACACGCTGCGCGAGATCATCGCCGAAAGCCGCATTGACATGCCCGACGGGCTGCCGGCCATCGCGGCCGGTCTGTTCGGCTATCTCGGCTATGACATGATCCGGCTGGTCGAGCATCTTCCGGACGTGAATCCCGATCCGCTGGGGCTGCCCGACGCGCTGATGCTGCGCCCGTCGGTCGTGGCCGTGCTGGACGGGGTCAAGGGCGAGGTGATCGTGGTTTCGCCGGCCTGGGTCGGCTCGGGCCTGACGCCGCGGGCGGCCTATGCCCAGGCGGCCGAGCGGGTGATGGACGCCGTGCGCGAACTTGAACGCTCGATCCCCGCGGTGACACGGAACCTGGGTGATGCGGCGCCAGTGGGCGAGATGGTGTCGAACTTCTCACGCGATGAATACATGGCCGCGGTAGAAAGGGCCAAGTCCTACATCCGCGCCGGTGACATTTTCCAGGTCGTCCCCTCGCAACGCTGGTCGCAGGATTTCCGGCTGCCGCCCTTCGCGCTTTATCGGTCGTTGCGGCGCACGAACCCCTCGCCCTTCATGTTCTTCTTCAACTTCGGCGGGTTCCAGGTGATCGGCGCCAGCCCCGAAATCCTGGTGCGCGTTTTCGACGGGCAGGTGACAATTCGCCCGATCGCGGGAACACGCCCGCGCGGTGCCACCCCCGAAGAGGATCGCGCGCTTGAGGCTGACCTGCTGTCGGACGCCAAGGAACGCGCAGAGCACCTGATGCTTCTGGACCTGGGCAGGAACGACGTGGGCCGGGTGGCGCGGATCGGCAGCGTTCGCCCGACCGAGCAATTCATCATCGAACGCTACAGCCACGTAATGCATATCGTATCGAACGTGGTGGGAGATCTTTCCGATCAGCATGACGCCCTGTCGGCGCTTCTGGCCGGTCTTCCGGCGGGCACGGTTTCCGGGGCCCCAAAGGTGCGCGCGATGCAGATCATTGATGAGCTTGAGCCAGAAAAACGCGGTGTCTATGGCGGCGGTGTGGGCTATTTCGCGGCCAATGGCGACATGGATATGTGCATTGCCTTGCGCACGGCGGTGTTGAAGGACGAAAAGCTCTTTATCCAGGCCGGTGGCGGCGTGGTCTTCGACAGCGACCCGGCTGCGGAATACGAGGAAACGGTCAACAAGTCCCGCGCGATCCGGCGCGCCGCCGAAGATGCCGGAATGTTCACCGGGCGCGGCAACGGCTGACCCTTCGCCCGACGGGGGTGTTTTTCGGGCCGGCGCGACGCGATTTCACCTTCCATTAACCTTGCTGGAGTGGTGTAACCGGGACAAGGTCAGACAAGATTCGACGGGAGCGATGCATGGCGGGATCGGTTAACAAGGTAATCCTGATTGGCAACCTGGGGCGCGACCCCGAGGTGCGGACCTTTCCCGACGGGGGCAAGCTGTGCAATCTGCGCATCGCCACCTCGGAGACCTGGAAGGACCGCAACACCGGCGAACGGCGCGAACGGACCGAATGGCACAATGTCGTGCTGCGCGGAGACGGCCTGGTGCGCGTGGCCGAGCAATACCTGCGCAAGGGTTCCAAGGTTTATGTCGAAGGGCAGCTTCAGACCCGCAAGTGGCAGGATCAGTCCGGGCAGGACCGGTATTCGACGGATGTCGTCGTCGCCGGTCTCGGTGGCGTTCTGACGATGCTCGACGGGCGCTCCGATGTCGGCTCGGGCGGTGGCTCCGGCGGCGGATATGGTGGCGGCTATGACAGCGGCCCCTCCGGTGGCGATTACGGCGGCTCTTCTGGCCCGACACCTGCAAGCGATCTGGATGACGAAATCCCCTTCTGATCGAAACCGGCAATCTGAAGATCGGCGGCGCGCATGACATGGTCTTTCTCGATCGGCAGGCTTTTCGGCTCGGAAATTCGGATCCACGCCACGTTCTTTCTGCTTCTGCTCTGGATCGGCATGGCCGCCTATCTGAGCGACGGGCCGGCCGCCGCCCTTGAAAACGTGGTCTTCGTGGTCGCGATCTTCGCCTGTGTCGTGGCCCATGAATACGGTCATGTTCTGACCGCCCGCCATTATGGCATCGAAACCCCCGACATCACCTTGCTGCCTATCGGCGGAATGGCGCGATTGCAGCGGATGCCGGAAAACCCGACCCAGGAAATCATCGTCGCGCTGGCCGGTCCGGCCGTGAACGTGGTGATCTTCGTGGTCCTGATGGTGCTCTTCGGGCCAAGCATGGGCCTCGACCAACTGGAACAAATCGAAAACCCGGATATCGGCTTTGTCGGTCGTCTTGCCGCGGTCAATCTGTTTCTGGCCTTGTTCAACCTTCTGCCGGCCTTCCCGATGGACGGCGGACGGGTGTTCCGGGCGGTTCTGAGCTATTTCACCGACCGCCTGACCGCCACCCGGGCCGCCGCGGGCGCGGGACAGGTGCTGGCCTTCGGCTTCGGTTTCCTGGGGCTGACGACCGGAAACGTGATCCTGCTGCTGATCGCGATCTTCATCTTCATGGCCGCCGGGGCCGAAAGTTCGGAAGTCGAGCTGCGGACCGTGGCGCGCACCATGCTGGCCCGCGATGCGATGATTACAAGCTATGAAAGTCTGGCACCGGACGACAGTCTTCAAGCCGCGCAATCAGCCCTGATCCGAACCACCCAGCACGAATTTCCGGTGATGAACGCCGACGGATCGCTGGCCGGGTTCCTGACCCGTAACGCGATTTTTCGCAACGATGACGGCGACAGGCCGATTCGCCGGGTCGATACGGAAATGATCGCGGATGTGCCCGCTGTCCGGCTGGATGCCGGTCTGGACGAGGTCCTGGACGCTTTGCATCAGGACGGCGCGCCAGCGGTGGCCGTAACCGACAAGTCGGGCCACATGATAGGGTACGTCACACGCGAGAATATCGGCGAACTGATGGTGGTCCACGGTCGCAACTGAACCGCGCTGGACCACACTCGCAGGCCCCGGGAACCGCGCGCGTGATGGCGTCAGGCCACCAGGCGGCTGATTACGACGATCACTTCGGGGCGCTTGCCAATCTCGTCGAGGACCAGTTGCCTTGTGCGACGGCGCAGCTGATCCTCAAGCTTGTCATCATCGCGCAGGGTCTTGTCATCGGCACGGGCCACGAGTTGGGCAAGATCGTCCTCAAGTATCTCCGACAGCGCACCCTTGGAGCGGCCTGCCTCGGCCAGCCCCTTCAGCTCGACCCAGGGTTCGCCCAGAGGCTCGTCCTCTTCGTCGATGATCAGCGTGACGACCACCAGCCCGTTCAACGCCAGGCGGATACGATCACGCAGAACCCCGTCCAGCGCGCCGACCTGCATGGTGCCGTCCAGATAGGTGCGTCCGGCTTCGATATGCTCGACCACGCGCGGCGTGGCGCCGGCAAGGTCAAGCATCGTTCCGTTGGTCGCGATCTCGGCGGCGATTCCCTTTTCGCGGGCAATCGCCACATGTTCGCGCAGGTGGCGATGTTCGCCATGCATCGGAATCAGGATCTGCGGCTTCATGAGATTGTGCATCCGCTCAAGGTCGGGGCGGTTTGCATGGCCCGAGACGTGATAGAGGTCGGCGTCGTCATCGACCACGTCCACGCCCTTTTCCGAAAGGGCGTTCATGATATGAATCACGCCCTTTTCGTTTCCGGGGATCGTCTTCGAGGAAAACAGGAACAGATCGCCGGCCTGCAATTCCAGCCCCATGTATTTGCCACGGCTCAACTGGGCCGAGGCGGCGCGGCGTTCGCCCTGGCTGCCGGTGACGATCAGCATCAACTTCTCGCGCGGGTGTTGCTGGGCCTCCTCGGGCGGGATCGTCCTGGGGAAATCCGTCAGCACACCGCTTTCGGCCGCCGCCTCTACCATTCGCCGCATGGCGCGGCCAAGCAGCACGATCGACCGGCCCGCCGCCTGCCCGGCTTCGGCGAGCGTCTTGAGACGTGCCACGTTCGAGGCGAAGGTCGTCGCCACGACCATCCCCTCGGCCTTGCGAACAAGCTGCTGTATCGCCGGGCCCAGCGTGGATTCCGACCGGCCGGGATTGGGTGAAAAGACATTGGTCGAATCGCAGACCAGCGCCTTGACGCCCCTGCCCGCCACATCGGCCCACAGGGCTTCATCGAAAGCCTCGCCAACGATCGGCTGGGCATCGAGCTTGAAATCCCCGGTATGCACCAGACGTCCCGACGGGCTGTCGATGACCAGGCCAGAGCTTTCGGGGATAGAGTGCGACACCGGCAGGAAAGATACCTTGAACGGGCCGGCTTCGATCTTTTCGGGCCAGGGCTTCGTCACCTGGATCGTCGCGGGGTCGAGGCCCGCCTCATCCAGCTTGCGCGCGCCGATATTGGCCGTGAACGCCCGGGCAAAGACCGGCGCCCGCAGCCGCGACCAAAGATGCGCCAGCGCCCCGATGTGATCCTCATGCGCGTGGGTGATGAAAATGGCGTCGATCCGGTCGGCATTCGCCTCAAGCCAGGTGACATCGGCGAAGATCAGATCGACGCCGGGCGTATTGTCCATGTCGGGAAAGGTTACGCCCAGGTCGACCACGATCAGCCGTTCCTTGCCCGCCGGACCATAGCCGTAGACATAGGCGTTCATCCCGATTTCCCCCGCACCGCCGAGAGGAAGATAGATCAACCGGTTCTTGCTGCTCATATCGCGCCGTTTTCCTTGTTGTAGGCGTGGATCACGGTCAGGCCGTGCATGGTCAGGTCATCTTCGATGTGATCGAATAACACATCGCCTTGCGCGAACAATGGGGCCAGGCCCCCGGTGCCGATAATCTGCATCGGTTTTTCGTATTCCTCGCGGATTTTTTCGCTGATTCCGCGCACAAGGCCGACATATCCCCAGAACACGCCCGACTGCATGCAGGCCACGGTGTTGGTGCCGATCACCTGACGCGGTCGTGTCACGTCCACATGCGGCAAGGCGGCGGCGGCCATATGCAGCGCCTCCAGGCTCAGGTTGACGCCCGGCGCGATCACCCCGCCGACATAGGCGCCATCATGGGCTACCACGTCGAAAGTGGTCGCGGTGCCGAAATCCACCACGATAAGATCGCCGCCATGCCGGTCGAAAGCGCCGGCCGTGTTCACCAGCCGGTCCGGGCCCACCTGCGTGCCGGCATCCACGCGCGGCTGGTGCGGCAGCCGGCATTCCGGCTTGCCCACGACGATCGGCCGGGTCTTGAAATACCGGTCGGCGAAGACCCGCAGGTTGAACACCACGCGCGGAACGGTGGATGAGATGATGACATCGGTGATGTCGGCCGCGATCCCGTGATGCGCGATCAGGGTCGAGTACCAGACGTAATACTGATCGGCGGTGCGCTGATGCTCGGTCGAGGTACGCAGGGTGCAAAGAAAACGCGTGCCGTCCCAAATGGAAAACACGGTGTTGGTATTGCCGCAGTCGATACAAAGAAGCATCGCGGCCCCTCCTTCCTCAGAAGAACACGTCGGCCGCCGCGATGACCCGGCGACCCTTGGGGGTTTGCAGGATCAACTGGCCGGTCTCATCCACGGTTTCGAAGATTCCGCTGACCGAATCCGTGCCGGTGCGCGCGGTGATCGTCTGACCCAGCCGCGCGGCGCGCGCCAGCCATGCCTCTCTGATCGGCGCAAATCCGTATTGGTCCATCCGTGCCGCATGACGGGCGAAGGCCGGTGCAAGCAGGTCCAGGAATTCTTCCGGTGTCACCACCGCCCCGGTCTCCGTGGCCAGCGCGACCGGGCGCAGCGCCTCGGCATCGATCAGCCCGGCATCGGGGGAATGCGTCAGATTCACGCCCACGCCGATCGAAAGCCCGGCGAAGTCGTGGCCATGCCGGATCGATTCCAGAAGGATGCCGGCCACCTTTCCGCCGTTCAGAAGAACGTCGTTGGGCCATTTCAACGTGAATGGCGCCACCCGCCCGGTCGCCGCCACGAAGGCGTCGAACAGGGCCAGCGCGGCGACAAAAGAGTGTTGCGCCGCCTGATCCGCCCGCCCCTTGCGCGGCAGGACAAGCGTGGCCGCGAAATTGCCGGCGGGATTGACCCAGACCCTGCCACGGCGCCCGCGCGCCGCGGTCTGGTTGAACGCCATGATCCAGGTCGGCCCGGCCATCGTCGGAAAGCGGCGCGCGGCTTCGTCGTTGGTGCTGTCGGTCTCGGGCAGGATGACCCGCCCGTACCCGTCAGGCCAGGGGTCAGTCGACAAGGGTCTGCGCCGCAGCCAGGGCCATTCCCTCGACCCCGAAAAGGTTGACCACGCCCACAACCATGATCGCGGCCGACCCCATCAGCATCACCCACAGAACCGGGTTGCCGCCGCCGTTCAGCGTCGCCTCGCCTTCTTCGCCGAAATACATGTAATAGACGATCCGCAGATAATAGAACGCCGCGATGACAGAGGTGACCACGCCTGCAACCGCAAGCCAGGAAAGCCCCGCATCCACCGCCGCCATCAGGACATAGAACTTGCCGAAGAAGCCGACCAGCGGCGGCACGCCGGCCATGCTGAACAGCAACACCATCATCGCCAGCGCCTTCAACGGCTCGAGCTTGGAATACATGTTCAGCGACCGGATGTCGGTGACCGGCGCGCCGTCCTTTTCCATCGACAGGATGAAGGCGAAGGTGCCGACATTCATGGTGACGTAGATCGCCATGTAGATAAGCATCGCCTGCACCCCGGCCGTGGTGCCGGCGGCCAGACCCATCAAGGCATAGCCCATATGCGTGATCGAGGAATAGGCCATCAGCCGCTTGATGTTGCGCTGCGCGATCGCCGCGACCGCGCCCAGAAACATCGACAACACCGACAGCAGGGCGATCACCTGTCCCCAATCCTGCGTCACATGGCCGAAGGCATCGAACAGCACCCGCGCGAACAGCGCCATCGCCGCCATTTTCGGGGCCGTGGCGAAGAAGGCCGTGACGGGCGTCGGTGCGCCTTCGTACACGTCGGGTGTCCACATGTGGAACGGCACGGCCGACACCTTGAAGGCCAGCCCGACGATCAGGAAGATCAGCCCGAACAGCAACCCCAGCGAAATCTCGCCCATGCTGACCGTTTCGATGATGCCGGAAAACCGCGTGGTGCCGGCGAAGCCATAGATCAACGACGCGCCGTACAGCAGCATGCCCGAACTGAGCGCG
The DNA here is from genome assembly GCA_016278285.1 of Actibacterium sp. Taxonomy (GTDB): domain Bacteria; phylum Pseudomonadota; class Alphaproteobacteria; order Rhodobacterales; family Rhodobacteraceae; genus JADQCB01. The sequence continues at coordinate 1,306 of JADQCD010000024.1, read as the reverse complement.
CCCAGCACGAAGTATTTCAGACCCGCCTCGGTCGATTTCGGGCTGTCGCGGCGCAGCGCGGCAACGACATAGAGCGACAGCGACTGCAACTCCAGCCCCATGTAGAGGCTCATCAGATCGCCGGCAGAGACCATCACCATCATGCCGACCGAGGCCAGCGCCACCAGCAGCGGATATTCGAAGCGCAGCAACCCGTGCCGCGTCATGTAGTCCTGCGACATGACCAGGACCGCGGCGCCCGAAAGCAGGATCACGACCTTCGCGAACCGGGCAAAGCCATCGTCGACGACAGCGCCGGCAAAAGCCGTCTTCGCCGGGCCGACGGTGCTTCCGATCCAGATCGCCAGCACGACCAGGACGCCCGCCGTGAGCCAGACCAGAAGTGGCGCGGTCCGATCCTTGCCGCCATACGCCCCGAACAGCAGCGCAGCCAAAGCGTAGAGCGCCAGCAGGATCTCGGGCAGGAAGGTAGAGATATCGGCAGAGATCATCGTTGTCCCCTTCAGTGCTGAGCGATCTGGACGGACATGCCGCTGTCCAGCAGCGCCGTCTGATGGTTGGAGACGAGCGCCGCGACCGACGGCCCGATGATGTCGGTGATCAGCGCCGGATAGACCCCCAGAAGCAGGGTCATCACCACGAGCGGCGCAAAGATCGCCCGCTCGCGCCTGGTCATGTCGGCGATCGAGCGGAGGCTCTCTTTCAGCAGGTCACCCAGCACGACGCGGCGATAAAGCCACAGCGCATAGGCCGCCGAAAGGATCACGCCAGTCGCGGCCACGGTGGCCACCCAGGTATTGACCTTGAAAATGCCGACAAGCGTCAGGAATTCTCCGATGAAACCGCTGGTGCCGGGCAGGCCGACATTGGCCATCGTGAACAGCATG
>JADQCD010000024.1:0-397 GCA_016278285.1 Actibacterium sp. | reverse complement strand
GGCCGGCATCCGGTTCACCAGCCCGCCATAGGCGTCGATCTCGCGCGTGTGCATGCGGTCATAGATCACGCCCACGCACAGGAACAGGGCCCCCGACACGAAACCGTGGCTGATCATCTGGAAAATCGCGCCGTCGATTCCCTGCTGGTTGGCCGCGAATATGCCCATGGTGACATATCCCATATGCGCCACCGAGGAATAGGCGATCAATTTCTTCATGTCGGTCTGCGCCAGTGCCACAAGTGACGTATAGACAATGGCGATCGCCGACAGCCACAAGACCAGCGGCGCCAGAAGGTCACTGGCCACCGGGAACATCGGCAAAGAGAAGCGCAGAAAGCCGTAGCCGCCCATCTTCAGCAGGATCGCCGCCAGCACCACCGACCCGGCGGTGGGC
>JADQCD010000098.1 GCA_016278285.1 Actibacterium sp. | reverse complement strand
GCACGACGTCACCTTCGGTGTTCCGGTCCTCGATGATGACCTTCATTGTCGGCGCGCCCTGCGCCTCGGCGGCGCGAAGCTGCGCCGCCGGCGATGCGATTGCCGGGCCGTCGCTGCCCAGAACCGGCCCCGAAACGGCGGAGAGGCCGCCGGCCCCGGTGCAGGCCGCCTGGGTCAGCGCGATCAGGGCAAGCGCGGTAAGCCGGATCTTCTTCATCGCCAGAATTTCCCCCATCGGTCCTGAAGATCCGGCGCATGATTGCCGCGCACCGTTTCATACAGCCGGTTTCGCACGTTCAGCCGCGCTCCACCGTCGCGCGTTATCGGCCGGATCGTCGTGCTGAAGGCCGTCCTGGTCGGCTCGCCCGACAGCCAGGACAGCGGAATCGTCAGGTGAATCCCCTTGTCGAAAGAGCCTTCCCCGAACTGCGAGAACGGCACATCGGTGAGCGTGAAGAAGGCGCCAACCCGGAACCCGTTATCGAATTCCCGGTCGAGCGAAAAGGTCGCGCCCCAATCCCCGGCCAGATAACGCCCGGCATCGACACGCGCCAGGTAGCCGTCGGCGAATTCGTAATAGGCCGATGCATGGCCCGTCGCCACGCCATAATCCTGGAAGCCGAACCCCTGATCGAAATCGCGCTTTCGCACGTAATTCACCTCGACGCCAAGCGCCAGCGATCCGCTGATCGGCTTCCACAGAAGCTCCCCCGACACGCCACCATACATCTTTTCAAGATAGCCGGCCGTCACCCGCCCATAGAGGTTGCGACCGGGACGGAAGAAATACTCTGCCGTCAGATAGGACAATTCAAGCTCGGACTGCTTTTCATACTGCACCACATCGGTACGGACATGCGGCAACACAGAATTCGACGCACGGTTCGACTGATCCAGATTGCCGAAGATCGGCTGGCGCAACTGGCCGGCAAAAACCAGGCCGGGCGCGGGGCTGAACGCGGCCGAGAGCCGGGCCCCGAAATCCGCGCGCACCGGGTTGTCGGGATCGAAATAGGACGGAGAAAGATAGGGGCCCAACCCATATTGGAACTTCGGATAAGCCCCCGCCACCCGGTCCGACGCGGCAATCGCGCGCCCCGCGGCATCGACGATCTTCGCCCGTTCAAGGATTTCGCCGGCGCCGTTCAGCTCGGTCTCGAGCTGCTCCAGATCGCTGCGGCGCAGGGTGATGGACGACATCGGCGTGCCGTTGCGGACGGGAATGATCGTGAATGTCTCGACCGAGGGTGGCATGGCCCGGGTCAGTGCCCGCGCGGCGCGACCGATGGCCTGCGCCTCGGCGTCATAGCGCGGATTGCGCAGGTGGATCGTGGCCGCGGTTCCGGTCATCTTTAGCGCGACCAGCTCCATCCCCAGCGCATCGAGCCCCGCGCGCAGGTTTTCGCGGATCGTCGTGACCCTCGCCTCGCTGCTCACCCAGTCCTGCGACCAGCCCAGGGAACCGGCGGCGGGCCGTGGATGGACCGGCGGCGGGGCGCCCTCCCGTCCGCCGGGGGACGGCGGCGATTTGGGGTTCAGCGTAAAGCTAAGCCTCGCCCCGATCTCGGAGCCGTAAAGGTAATAGGCGCCCAGATCGACACCTTCGCGCAACCGGTAATTCACCCCGAAATTGAAGGGTGAACGATGCGTGATAACGCCTTGTCTTTGCTCCAGGTCATAGGCGTCAGAGGAATATTCCACGGCAAGCGTCAACTTGTCTGTTGCCTGCCACTCGATGCCACCGAAAACAGCGGCATCGCCGCGAAACCAATTACCGAAATCCAACGTGCCGCCAAGTCCCGTGTCATGCGACCGGGTCTCGAAACGATCGTCGATCGCGCCCAGCGGATTGTCAAAGCTGCCGAAGCTGCCCAACCTGCCCCATCCGATACCCAGCGTGCCCCGGACCCGGGAACCGAAGGTCTTGGTCGCCGTCAGGTATTCCGCCGAATAAAGGCCGGTCCCGCCAAAATCCTGCAAGCCCAGCGCCACGGCCGGTCGCCGCCGGCCCTCGTTCAGAAGCTGAAAGCGGAAATCGAAGCTGCGGTCATAATAATCCTGATACCCGCCCAGATTTGCGTCGCCCAGCCGCGAATAACGAAACACGCCGGTGATCCGCGGCGCGAACTGGAAGGCGGCGCTGTTGCGCAGCGTATTTCCGAACCAGCCAACCGTCAGCGACAGGTCGCCATCGGGAATCGCCTGCGCGCTCGGCATGTCGACAAGGCCCGGCACGCCGTAGAAGGAAAGTGTCGGTCGCTCTTGTGCGGTGGCGGCAAGCGCACCCAACGCAAGGGCCAGAACGGCGGCGCCGGACTGTATCAGAAGCTTTTTCCCGAATCTTGGCAAGGCGGATCTCCAGACGGATCGGTTCCCCGGTCTTAACCGGGGCACGGTCGCAAAATCACCCTCTCGGAACAAATCATCAGGAAACGGTGCCGAAATGCTGCATCCGCGCCCGATCTGCCGCGCGGCAATCATTGGGCGCGAAAACCGCTCATGCATCCTCATTATTTGCTCCGATCAGGCTTTCGATCTCGGCCAGGCGTCTTCCCAGCATGGCCCGGTCGCCGCGGGTTTCGATATTCAGCCGCAACAGCGGCTCGGTGTTCGAACGGCGCAGGTTCAGTCGCCAGTCGTCGAAACTCAGCGAAAGGCCGTCCATCTCGGCAATGTCGGTCGCGTGGGGCCCGTAACGCGCCAGCACTGCCTGCATCGCCCGATCCGAATCCGCGACCGGAAAATTCACCTCCCCCGAGGACGGAAACCGCGCCCGCATCTCGCCCACCAGCGCCGACAGCGGCCGGCCGGTCTGTGCCATCCGTTCGGCCACCTTGATCCAGGGTATCATGCCACTGTCGCAGAACATGAAGTCTCGGAAATAGTGATGGGCCGACATCTCGCCCCCGTAAAGCGCATCCACCTCGCGCATCTTCTGCTTCATGTAGACATGGCCGGTCTTCGACAGCACCGCCCGGCCGCCGCCTTCGGCGATCGCGGCCTGCGTGTTCCAGATCACCCGCGGATCATGCACGATACGCGCGCCCGGCATGTCGGCCAGAAATGCCGCGGCCAGCAGCGCGACGACATATTCGCCATCGACGAAGGCCCCGGCCTCGTCGAACAGGAAACAACGGTCGAAATCGCCGTCCCAGGCCACCCCCAGATCGGCACCATGGGCGCGCACGGCCCGAGCCGTTACCGGCCGGTTCTCGACCAGAATGGGGTTCGGGATACCGTTGGGGAACCGGCCGTCGGGCCTATGGTGCAATCGTTCGAAGGTCAGCGGCGCGCCCCGCGCGGCAAGCTCGGCCGCGATCGCGTCAAAGGCCGGGCCGGCGATGCCGTTGCCGGCATTGACCACGATCCTCATGGGGTGCAAGTGCGACGGGTCGATGAACCCGGCCACATGGCGCGCATAGGCCGGGCGCGGCGTTGCCGCGCGATATCCGCCCGGCACCGCAGCGGGGGCAAAGGCATCTTCCTGCACCAGCGCGCGCAACTGCGACAGTTCCGATGCCGGGTCCAGCGGACGGCTGCCGGGGCCCACGAATTTCATGCCGTTATAGTCGATGGGGTTGTGCGAGGCGGTGATCTCCACCCCGCCGGCAGCATCGAAATGGGTGGTGGCGAAATACACCTCTTCGGTGCCGGCTTCGCCAATATCGATCACGTCGCCGCCCTGCGCGCGGATACCCTCGATCAGCGCCGCGGACAGCGCGGGGCTGGATTGACGGCAGTCGCGGCCGACGACATAACATCCTTGCCCGAGCACCTGCGCAAAGGCCTGCCCGATGCGCCGCGCGATCCCCTCGTCCAGATCCACGCCGACCCGGCCGCGGATATCGTAACTCTTGAAACACGTCAGATCGCTCATCGCCCTGCCCTGCTGGTCAGCCGCATCGTCGGCATGCTCCCCTACATTGTCTGACGGTGCAACCCGGCGGGGTGGTCCGCATCAAATCTCTCGAAACCGCTTTTCCTGACGGGGTGTCCAGCGCACGCGCAGGCGATAGCCGTCCTCTCCCTGTTCCTCGCTTTCCACGACGCCCTGCTCGAACAGCCAGGCGCGGCGTTTGCCCGCCTCAAAGGGCAGCGTGATCTCGCGTTCGGTGCGCTCTTCGTCCAGCGCCTCCGAAACCGCCTGCAACAATCGCTCAACGCCTTCGCCCGTCAGCGCGGAAAGGGTGAAGATATCAGGCGCGCGCACGGATTTCGCCTCCAGCGCCGCGCGCGGGGCGGGGTCCAGCAGATCGGTCTTGTTCCAGATCTCGATCTGCGGCGTCGCCTCGGCCACGCCCAGATCGTGCAGGATGCTGCGGACGTCCTCGGCCTGCTCGGCGCTTTCGGGGTGGGCGATATCGCGCACATGCAGGATCAGGTCGGCCTCCAGCACCTCTTCCAGCGTGGCGCGGAAGGCGGCGACAAGCTGCGTCGGCAGGTCCGAGATGAAGCCCACCGTGTCGGACAGGATCACCTTCTTGCCCGACGGCAGCTCCACGCCGCGCATGGTCGGATCCAGCGTGGCAAACAGCATGTCCTCGGCCATGACATGCGCCCCGGTCAGCCGGTTGAAGAGCGTGGATTTTCCAGCATTGGTATAGCCCACCAGCGCGACCACCGGGAACGGCACCTTCTTGCGCGCCGCGCGGTGCAGATCGCGCGTCCTGGCCACCTTTGCAAGTTGCCGTTTCAGGCGGGTTATCTGTTCGTCGATGGCGCGTCGGTCGGCCTCGATCTGGGTTTCGCCGGGGCCGCCGACGAAGCCCAGCCCGCCGCGCTGCCGCTCCAGGTGGGTCCAGGCGCGCACCAGGCGTGTCCGTTGATAGGACAGTGCCGCCAGATCCACCTGAAGCACCCCCTCGCGGGTGCGGGCGCGGTCGGCGAAGATCTCCAGGATCAGGCCGGTGCGGTCCAGCAGCTTGACCTTCCAGGCGCGCTCCAGGTTGCGCTGCTGCACTGGGGTCACCGGGCCGTCGACCAGCACCAGATCGACCTCGGCAGCCTTCAGCTTTTCGCCGATTTCCTCGATCTTGCCCGAACCGAACAGATACCCCGCGCGCATTTTGGACAGCGGAACGACCTCGGCGCCGACGATCTCCATTCCCGGCATCGCCTCGGCCAGGGCCACCGCCTCTTGCAGGGCGGGGCCGGCCGGCCTGCGCTGCCGATCGGACGTAATGTCGGGGTGCAGCACCCAGGCCCGTGTCTCTCGGGCGCTATGATCCGCGGGGGCCGTGATTATTCCTCACCGTCATAAAGGTTGATCGGCTGGGCCGGCATGATCGTGGAAATCGCGTGCTTGTAGACAAGTTGCGATTGCCCGTCGCGGCGCAACAACACGCAGAAATTGTCGAACCAGGTAATAACGCCCTGCAACTTGACGCCGTTTATCAGAAAGATCGTGACCGGCACCTTGGTCTTGCGGACATGGTTGAGAAATGCGTCCTGGAGGCTCTGTTTGTCGGAAGCCATTATTTTCTAGCCTTTTTGTCAATCCGTGCCCGTTTCTTGCGGACATCTGTTTACGCTTGCGCGACAAGTATGGAACGCCGGTCAAGAAGATTCCACCCAAAATCACGGACGCTTATCAACGGGGGGGGCGTTGCGCCGTCTTATTGACGCCAGAAGGCGGGGTTCACAAGCGCGATGATGACCAGCATTTCCAGCCGGCCCAGGATCATCGCGCCGATCAGGATCGTTTTCCCAGCGGCCCCGATTGCGGAGAATGCAATCGGCACCTCGCCGGCGACGCCCGCCAGCGGGCCGGTCGTCGACAAGGCCGAAGCCGTGAGAACCATTGCCGGCTCGAAGCTCAGCCCGGTCAGCGCCAGGCCTGTCATGACAATGGCCATCGATACTGTGTAAAGCATGAAGAACACTGATGCGACAAAGGCGCCCTGGCGCCGGATCTGGCGCGCAACGACACCGGCGCCACCGACCGAAGAGGGATTTACCAGGCGTTCGATCTCACGCATGCCGTGCTTGTACAGCGCATAGACCCGCAGCAGCTTTACGCCGCCTGCCGTGGTTGCCACCCCGCCCCCGGCCAGCGCCAGTCCCATGAGCACCAGGCCGGACGTCGACACCCCCGACCAGGCCCGGGCCGCAGTCCAGTCTTCGGCGATGAACCCGGTCGTCGTCAGGAAGGAAAGCACCGTGAAGACGCTGGCCCAGAGCGCGCGAAGCGCGGCGATCATGTCGCCTTCGGTCGCGCCCTCGTAGGCCCCCAACCAATGCCGCAGGAACAGCAGCGCCGGAACCACCACGACAAAGAGCAGGCCAAGCCTGAACTCCGGGTCGCGCCACAGCGGTTGAATCCCGCCCTCGCCGATTTCGCGCGTGAATGTTCGACGCGACAGGGCGAAGCCCATGAACAACAGCACGAAAATCTCGCCCGGGATACCCGAAAGGGTGCCCTCGATCCCGCCCACCGGCGAAATGCCGCTGGTCGAAAGCGTCGACATTGCGTGGCAGAATGCCACGAACGGGTCCGCCTGCAAAAGAACCAGGATCAGCCACAGTGCCAGCGTCAGGCCGACATAGACCGGCGCGAACTGTCGGCTGTAGCGTAAAAGCAGACCCCGCGGATCGACGCTGTAGAGCGCAGCCTCGGATTGACGGATGCCGCCGATCGCGGTGACCTCGAACCCGCCCAGATTCATCGGTGCCAGGATCGCGATTGCCGCAACCCACAGGAAGAAACCGCCAAGCCAGCCGACCAGCGCGCGCCACAGATGCACCGAGGGCGCAAGCGTGGCCGGATCGTCGAACAGCGTCGCGCCGGTCGTGGTCAGGCTCGACACCATCTCGAAATAGGCATCCAGAAACGTGACATCGCCGCCGGCAGCTTCCAGGAAAGGCACCGCCAGCATCGCCGGCAGCAGCGCGAAACACAGCATGAGCGCCAGAAGGTGGTTTCGCGTCAGATTGCGCGGGCGCCGGCTGTCATATGTGCTGATGCTCAGCAGAAAGGTCAGGAACAGAAAGATCGTGCCCGAATAGAAGAAGCTGCGCGCGCTCAGCCAGTCGCGCAGGACCAGTGCGTGCAGAACCGGAACGAACATTGCCAGTGCGCCGACCCCCATCAGGATCACGATCAGCGGGATGTTCAGAAGCCGGCGCATCGCAGCAGGATCAGAAGAAGTCGATGGAGACCTGCAACAGGCGCTCCACCTCGGGAACATCGGCCGACAGGCTGAACAAGGCGATGACGTCGCCCTCTTCGATGCGGGTGCCGCCTGTCGGCTTGACGATCCGCTCGCCCTTGCGCACCGCGCCCAGCAGCACGCCCTCGGGAAAGTCGATTTCGCGGACCATGCGCCCCGATATCGGCGAGGTGGACAAAACCTGCGCCTCGATCACCTCGGCCTCGGCGTCACCGATCGAATAGACGCCGCGCACGCGCCCGTGCCGGATGTGGCGCAGGATCGAACTGACCGTGGTGGCACGCGGATTGATATAGGCGTCGATATCCAGCGGGCCCATCAACGGGACCAGTGTGGGGTCATTGACCAGACAGATCGCCATCTCGCAGCCCGCGGCCTTGGCGCGAACCGAGGCCAGAAGGTTGGTCTTGTCGTCGTCGGTCACCGCCAGAACCGCATCGGCGCGGTCGATCCCCGCTTCGCTCAGCAGATTGATGTCCATGCCGTCGCCATGCAGCACGATGGTGCGCTCCAGCGCGTCGGCCGCATGTTCTGCGCGAGAGCGGTCGCGCTCGATCACCTTGGCCCGGACCCGGCGTGCGCGCCCCTCCAGCTGCCGGGCGACACCAAGGCCGACATTTCCGCCGCCGATGATGACCACGCGTTCCTGTCTTTTCGTGGATTTGCCGAAAATCTCCAGCGTCCGGTCCACATCCTCGACATGGGCGAAGACATAGATCTGGTCCTCGGCGAACAGCTGGTCGCCGGGTTCCGGGGCGAAAAGCGTGCCCTCGCGGCGCACACCGACCACCAGCGCGCGCAAGGTCGAGAACAGATCTGTCAGCTGCCGCAGCGGGGTGTTCAGCACCGGACAGTCGGCGCCCAGATGCAGACCAAGCAGCTGCAACTGCCCGTCCATGAAACTTTCGGTGTCGAATGTCGCCGGCGCCGCCAGGCGTTGCAGCGCGGCCTCGGCGACCTCGCGCTCGGGGCTGATGACAACGTCGATCGGCAGATGTTCGCGGCGGTACAGGTCGGAATAGATCGCCGTCATGTAGCTTTGCGCACGCAACCTTGCGATCTTGCGCGTGATGCCGAAGATCGAATGGGCCACCTGGCAGGTGACCATGTTCACCTCATCCGAATGGGTCGCGGCGATTATCATGTCGGCGTCGCGCGCGCCGGCACGATCCAGAACGTCCGGATAGGATGCGAATCCGGGCACTCCCAGAACGTCCAGCGTGTCCGTCGCCCGGCGCACCAGGTCGGCATTGTTGTCGACAATGGTCACGTCATTCTTTTCGCTGGAAAGATGGCGGGCAATCTGCCAGCCAACCTGGCCCGCACCACAGATGATGACCTTCATTTCGAAGCCCCGGCTGCCATTCGGACCTTACCCTTCGCAGATGCCCAATGCACGGTCAATCACGCCTCGTCGTCATCGGCGAAATGCGCGATCCGCGACCCCGCCTTGCTGGAGGTGACCACGCCCAGCGATTTCAGTTTGCGGTGCAACGCCGACCGCTCCATCCCGACGAAGCTGGCTGTACGGCTGATATTGCCGCCGAACCGGTTGATCTGTGTCAGCAGATATTCTCGTTCGAACAGCTCGCGCGCCTCACGCAGCGGCAATGTGGCCAGCCCTCCAGACAGCACGACCCGCCCGTCCTCGTTCCGCGGCGCATCGGAGGACGCCGGCAACTCATGCGCTTCGATCGGGCCGGCGCCGTCGCCCAGGATCAAGACCCGCTCAATCACGTTCTTCAATTGGCGCACATTGCCCGGCCACAGCATGGTCTGCATCAGCGCGATCGCCTCGTCGCTCAGAGCACGCCGCGGCAGGCCCTGGCTGCGGTTGAATTCGTCGATGAAATGCGCGGCCAGCTCCGGGATATCCTCGCGCCGTTCGTCCAGTGACGGCACGCTGATCGGCACCACGTTCAGCCGGTGATACAGTTCCTGACGGAAGTTCCCAGCATCTATTTCCGCCTGCAGGTTCCTGTTGGTGCTGGAAATTACGCGGATATCGACCCGCACCTTGTCCGCCCCGCCGACGCGGACGAAGGATTGATCCACCAACACCCGCAGAATCTTGGACTGGGTGCCGGGCGGCATGTCGGCCACCTCGTCGAAATACAGGACGCCGCCATGCGCCTGTTCCAGCAAGCCAAGCTCGACCCCGCGCTCGGGATCTTCGCGGCCGAACAGAACGTCCTCCATCCGATCGGGCGCGATCGAGGCGGAATTGACCGTGACGAACGGGCCCGAGGCCCGCTCGGAATTCAGGTGGATATAGCGCGCGGCCACCTCCTTGCCGCTGCCGGCGGCCCCGGTCAACATCACGCGGCCGTTCGACTTCGTGATCTTGTCAAGTTGCGATTTCAATGACCTGAAAGCCGCACTTGATCCAATCATCTTTGCCGACGATACGTCCCGCCGCCGCAGCGCCTGATTTTCCCGGCGCAGGCGCGATGCTTCCATCGCGCGGCGGATCACCACCAGAAGCTGATCGATGTTGAAGGGCTTCTCGATGAAATCATAGGCGCCCTGCTTGATCGCGGCCACCGCGATCTCGATGTTGCCATGACCCGAGATGATGACGATCGGAATGTCCGGATTGTCGCGCTTGACCTTGGTCAGGATGTCGATTCCGTCCATCCGGCTGTCCTTGAGCCAGATGTCCAGGATCATCAGCGCGGGCGGTTCGTTGTTGATGGCCGCCATGCATTCATCCGAATTGGCCGCAAGCCGGGTGGAATACCCTTCATCACGCAGGATATCCCCGACAAGCTCGCGGATGTCGCGTTCATCGTCTATGATAAGTATGTCGCTCATATCACTGTCATTCCTCAATCATTCGGCAACGTCCTGGCGTGACGACGTAGGCGTCTCGACCAGCAGGGGCAATGTCATTTCGGCCATCGCGCCAGCGTGGAGGTTTCCTTCGAATATCGGCGCATCGCCCAGGCTGAGCGTCCCGCCGTGCTCCTCGATGATCTTCTTGACGATCGGCAGCCCGAGGCCGGTCCCCTTTTCGCGCGTCGTGACATAGGGCTCGAACAGGCGGGCGCGGTCTTCGGGCAGGCCAATGCCGTTGTCCATGATGCGCAAGACGGCCTTCCCATCTTCTTCGGCAAGGCTGAGTCTGATTTCGGGAACAAATTCAAAATTACCGCCTTTTTCCTGTTTTGCAACAATGGCTTCGCCGGCATTCTTTATAAGATTTGTCAACGCCTGGGAAATCATCGTCATGTCCAGCTCGGCCATCAGCGGCCGGTCGGACAGATCGGTGACAAAGCGAACATCGGGCTGGCCGCTTTCCTGCAGCAGCACCGCATCACGGACAAGCGCCACCAGATCGCCCACGCGCCGGTCGGGTTCCGGCATCCGGGCGAATTTCGAGAATTCGTCAACAATGCGTCGCAAGTCATTGGTCTGGCGCACGATCACGTCGGTATACTGGTCCAGCGCCGCGACGTCGTCGCCAGCGATCGGACGAAATTTCCGCTTCAGGCGTTCGGCGGACAACTGGATCGGCGTCAGCGGGTTCTTGATCTCATGCGCGATGCGGCGGGCCACGTCGCCCCAGGCCGCCATCCGCTGCGCCGTGACCAGGTCGGTGACATCGTCGAAGGCCACCACATACCCCTCAAGCCCGCCATTTGCGTTGCGCCGGGTGGCCATGCGCACCAGCAGGCTTTCCAGTTTGCCGCGCCGCGACAGTTTCAGCTCGTCCTGCGCCACCTCGGCTTCCTTGTTGCGCAGCCGGTCGAACAGGGCCGTGAACTCGGGCACCGCGGCCGACAGCGGCACGGCATCGTCGCGCGGTTCTTCCATGTCCAGCAGGCGCAGTGCCGAACGATTGGCGAACTCGATCCGCCCCCTCGCGTCCAGGCCGATCACCCCGCCAGTGACCGACCCCAGCACCGAGTCGAACAGCCGCCGCCGCCGGTCGATCTGGCGGTTGGTCTGCATCAGCGCATCCCGCTGGCCCTTCAACTGTCGGGTCATCTGGTT
>JADQCD010000101.1 GCA_016278285.1 Actibacterium sp. | reverse complement strand
AAAATCCTCCGTTACGAAAACCTCAAATCCGTCCCATGGGCGCTGACGTCAGACACCTGTCGCTGATGATCGGGCTCCTTACACCGCCGGTCGGGCTGATCCTTTTCGTCGTCGCGAAGATTGCCGATATCGGCATCGGCGAGATGGTCCGGGCCATCCTGCCGTTCCTCGCGACGCTCGTGATCGTGCTCCTGCTGATCACGATCTTTCCGTCCCTGGTCCTGTTCCTGCCGCAGTTGCTCTACTGACGGCCATCCAAATAAAAGAGGTTCATGTGAAGATCGCATCCGTCTCATGTCAGGCATACCGGCTCCCCCTGAAAGAGCCTTGGATCTCTGCCAAGTACCGGATCACTCACCACGAATTGGTGCGTACGATCATCACCACCGACGGCGGGCAGGAAGGCGTCGGCTGGTGCACCACGATCGGCGTCGGCGGGTTGTCGGTGGCCAGCCTGGTGAACGCCTACCTGGCGCCGCTCTTGATCGGAGAGGATGCCCGGAACAACGAGAGGCTGTGGGAGAGACTGTGGCAGGACCTGCATTTTGCCGGGCCGTCCGGCATAAGCACGTTGGCGATCGGAGCGCTCGACATCGGGCTCTGGGACCTGCGTGCAAAGCATGCGCACATGCCACTGTGGCAATTGCTCGGCGGCGCGAGACGTTCGGTTCCGGTCTTTGCAAGTGCGGTCAACCTGCATCTGAGCCAGGCAGCGCTTCTCGAACAGGTCGAGAGGCAGCTCGCGGAGGGCTACGAGGTCTTCAAGCTCAAGATCGGGCGAAGCGATTTCGAGGGAGATCTGGCAAGGGTCCGCGCAGTGCGCAACCTGATCGGACCCAGCCGGACGTTGCTGCTGGATTCCAATCAGCGATGGAGATCCGGGGATGCGGTACGGTTCTGCCAAGCTCTCCAGAGCGTGGGCGCGGGGTGGATCGAAGAGCCGATGCTATCCGACGACGTCGGAGGTCATGCCCATCTGCGCCGAAGCGTCGGTATTCCGGTTGCCGTCGGCGAGCAGCTCGGCAACCGGTTCGACTTCTGGAATTACGTGCGCCAGGACGCAGCCGATATTCTGCAGCCAAATGTCTGGAAGGTCGGCGGGATCACTGAATGGATGAAAATCGCCAACCTTGCCCATGCAGCCAACCTGCTGATCGCGCCACACAACGCGCTGGAATTGTCGGCGCACCTGGTCGGCGCGATCCCGAACGGATACATGGTCGAGAACATAGAGGGCGGCAACCTGGCCGATTTCGGGATCTTGCAGGACGCACCAACCGCTATCGGCGGGCGAATCGATCTGGACGATGAGGTCGGTCATGGTGTGGTTTTCGACGAAGGGGCGCTGGCAGAATATGAGATGAGCGGGAATGTGCCCCTCGAGCGTCAGTCGTCGGTGCATGAAGGAATTTAGACATCGGCCCATTCAGAGGGATGACGGTTGCGCCGGGCCAGACTCCGGGGCGACGGCACCTGTCCCGTGCCGCGCCCGGCGCGGCGGGATCGGCCGGGCGGGCAATCAAACCCGGGCGCAGGCATGACCGACCCTCGCCTCGAGGCCGACGCGCATGCGGCACGGAAAACTGGTGTCTCTCCGCAAACCCATGATCGATTTCGAGAGGAGGGAGATAACGCTAGATGTAGATATCACGAAATCCAAGCGAGAACGAATCATTCCCCTGTGCAACACACTGTGTCGGAGCCTGGAGAAACTGTGTTCGGAGACCCCCGACGACCTGGTCTTCGCCTATGTCGATCCTCGAACCCGTAGCTGGCGCGCATACACCAGCTTCAAGAACTCGTGGGAGAATATCCGAGAGAGGTCTGGCGTGAAAAACATTCGCTTTCATGACCTTAGGCATACTTTCGCCTCCTGGTGGGTTCAGTCAGGCGGCGATCTTTTGCCGCTCCGGGACATCCTCGGGCACTCCAGCCTACAGATGGTCCAGAGGTATGCACACCTTGACACAGCTGGCCATCATCAGGCGATTCAGGAGGTCTTCAAAACACAGTTTGGACACAGAGGAGAATAAACGATAACACAGTGACCTGCTAAGTCCTTGAAAAGTGGTGCCGGCTGAGGGACTCGAACCCCCGACCCGCTGATTACAAATCAGCTGCTCTACCATCTGAGCTAAGCCGGCCACGAAGGCGTAACTACACTTGAGATTGCCCCCGGACAAGGGAAGAGAATGGCCGGGACGCACCATTTTCCGTTCAAGGCCGCACCCCCGACAGACCCAGCCGAAAGCTTCGGCCCCGAATTTCAAGGGCGCAGCCGCGGTCCGTTCCATCTGCCCCCGCGGAAAGACGTTAGTGCTTGCGTTCGTCCCGATCTTGCTGCCGGGCCAGCTCTTCGGCCGCTTCCTCCTGCGACTCGGGGTCGTCGGCGGGCAACGCATACTGACCGGTGAGCCATTTTCCCAGGTCGACATCCGCGCAACGCCGTGAACAGAACGGGCGATAACGCGGCTGGGACGGCTTTCCGCAGATCGGGCAACTCATGATGCGAGTCCTTCGCTCAGGGGCAATCTTTCGCGTTTTCGCTGAAGTTCGTAATTGCCCATCGTGGTCCAGCCGACGAGGTTCGTGTCCACCGCGTCGGCGCGGAAAGCGGCCCTGAGCACCTGTTCGAGCTGACCGCGGTCCTTCGCCGGCATCGGGGCGAAGTCCACCACGACCTGGCCGCCCAGCCCCCGCAGCCGCAGTTGGCGCGGCAGATCACGGGCGGCGGCGATATTCGCCTTCAACCCGGCAGCCGGCGACGAATCCGGTCCCGTGTTCACATCCACCGCCACCAATGCGCGGGTCGGCTCTATCCAAAGGGCGCCGCCGCCGGGCAGCAGGGCGGGGCCCGACAGTGCCTCGATCGCCTCATCCACGCCGTGTTCCGCGAAGGCGCCCTGCACCCGGATCACTTGATCCGGCTCTGGCTGTGCCCAGTCGCGCCACGCCTGAAGATGCGCATCGGGCGCGTCCAGCAGCAGCTCCGGGGCGCCGGAGCTGTCCTTCAACACCCGTTCGGCCAGGCCACGAACCGCGGCTATATCCTCGGCAATCACTGTACCCTCGACGCCGGCGCAGGCCGATCGCAGGATCAGCCCGATCCCGTCAGTCGCGCCCTGCATCGCATCATGCGCCACTTCGAGCAGGCGGTCACGCTCCTGGTCATCGCGGATCGTGCGCGACAGGTTCAGCCCCGGCGCATCCGGCGTGACAATGGCATAGCGGCTTTTGAACAAAAGTTTCGGGGTCACCGGGGAGGCCTTGCCCGGCTCGGCATATCCCGTCACCTGCACCAGCAGGGATTGCCCCGGCTTCAACCCCTTGGCCTGCCGCAGGAATGCGCGGCCCCGCGGCAGTTTCACGAAAACACCGCCCTGGCCTTTCATCTGCCGATCAACGACGGCACGGAAGATTGCGCCAGGGCCCGGCCGGCCATCGGGGGGATCCACCAGAAAATCCTCCAGCTGCCCGTTCACCATCAGCGCAGCGGCATGGCGCCCGTTCGATTCGTCGAGAAGAACAATGCGGCCCTTCATGGCGACTCGCGGTAGAGCGGGTATCCCGCACCCTGCAACAAGGCGGCGGTTTCGGCCAGCGGCAGGCCGACGACGCCCGAGAATGAACCGCTGATCCAGGGGATGAATGCCTCTGCCAGCCCCTGAATGGCATATCCGCCCGCCTTGCCGCGCCATTCCTCCGACCGCAAATAGGCGTTCAGTTCCTCGTCGGAAAGCCGTTTCATCCTGACGGCCGTGACCACGTCGCGTTCCCACACCTGATCGCCCAGGCGCAGCGCCACGGATGTAATGACGTTGTGCCGCCGCCCCGACAGGGCGAGCAGGAACTGCGCCGCCTCGCCCGCGTCCGCAGGCTTGCCCAGGATGCGCCGGCCCAACGCCACGGTCGTGTCGCCGCACAGCACCAGTTCATCCGGCGCGGCCTGCACCGCGCGCGCCTTCTCGATCGCCATGCGGGCACAATAAGGGCGGGGAAGCTCTTTTTTCCGCGGGCTTTCGTCAATATCCGCGGGGCGGACGTCGTCAGGCACGACTCCGATCTGCGCCAGAAGCTGTTTTCGGCGCGGGCTGGCTGAGCCGAGGATCAGCCGCAAGACTATTTGAAACGATAGTTGATCCGACCCTTGGTCAGATCATAGGGGGTCATTTCCACCTGAACCTTGTCGCCTGCCAGAACACGGATGCGGTTCTTGCGCATCTTGCCTGCCGTATGCGCGATGATCTCATGGCCGTTCTCAAGCTCGACCCGGAATGTCGCGTTCGGCAGGAGTTCCTTCACGACGCCGGGAAATTCGAGCATTTCTTCCTTGGCCATGGTCACTCCATCATAATTTGCCCGCCATTGCGCGAGCGTGCACCTAAATGCGCCTCGCAGCGCTGTTTTTCAAGGGCAAAATCACCTGACACGGACGGTGACGACCGGATTCAAACACGACAGCCGTTCAGGTCGATGCATGCCGTTCCGAACCTGTCCGGCGGCGCGGACCGCGCCTATCGCCGCCAGATCGGCTTCGGCGGCAAGCCGGTATCCTGCCTCAAAAGGCGCTGTTGCGATAGCTGGCCATGTCGCGGCGCTGGTCGCCAGGCGGGTGCATCATGCCTCCGGCTCCGTCGGTGGGCCAAAGCGTTCGATCAGATGGCCCGTGATCTGGTCCCGCGACTGACGAAAGGCGGCCAGTTTCGCCTCTCGCGTCTCGCCCAGGCCCGAGGGGTCCAGAATCGGCCAGTATTCAACCGCCAGATGGAAATACCGCGTCAGTTCCAGCGCCCGGCGCTGACTGGCGGGCGACAGGGCAACGATCAGGTCGAAGCCCGACAGATCGTCGCCCCATTGTTCCATTTCGTCGAAACTGCGCGCACGATGACGTTCCAGAGAGGCGCCGAGCTCGGCGCAGACGGCAATGGCGAAACCGTCCACATCCATGTCGTTGCGGACCCCCGCGGACTGCACATAGAACTTGTGGCCATAAAGTTTCTTGGCCAGAGCCTCGGCCATGGGGGACCGGATCGAGTTGTGGTCGCAGCAGAAAAGCACCGAACTGGGAAGCGACGTTTCCACCGCCTCAGCCTCCGAAATGCAACACGCAAATCAGCGTGAAAAGGCGCCGCGCGGTATCGATGTCGAGATCCGCCTTGCCCTCAAGCCGCTCTTTCAGCACCCGCGCACCTTCGTTATGGATGCCGCGGCGGGCCATGTCGATTGCCTCTATCTGGCTAGGCGGCAACTTTTTCACCGCATCGAAATAGCTTTCGCAGATCTGGAAATAATCCTTCACCACTTGCCGGAACGGCCCAAGCGAAAGGTGGAACTCGGCCACTTGCGCGCCCGCCTCATTGCGCAGGTCGAAAACCAGCCGCTTTTCGCGGATCGACAGGAACAGATCGAAGGGGCCTTGCGGGGTCTCCCGGCCCTCGCGGACGGGCAGGCCAAAACTGTTGTCCTCAAGCAGGTCGAAGATGGCGACCTTGCGCTCCTGCTCGATTTCCGGCGTCGGGGCGGGGAGGCCCGTGTCATCGATCTCCACATGGCTCAGGCGCGACAGGCTCATTCGCCGGCCTCGTTCAACCTGTCCAGCCGGGCGCGCACCGACAGCCCGTGTGCCTGAAGCCCCTCGGACTGGGCCAGCCGTTCGGCCGAAGGTCCGATCGCCTTGAGCGCGGCGGGCGTCATCCGCGCCAACGTCGTGCGCTTGAGAAAATCCATGACGCCAAGGCCCGATGAAAACCGCGCCGAACGGGCCGTGGGCAGAACGTGGTTCGGTCCGCCGACATAATCGCCGATCGCCTCGGGCGTCCACTGGCCCAGGAAGATCGCCCCGGCATGCGTGATCCTTTCCGACAGCGCCTCGGGCATGGCGACGCACAGCTCCAGATGCTCCGGTGCGACGCGGTTCGACAGTTCCGCTGCTTCTTCAAGGTTTCGGACGGTGATCACCGCGCCGAAATCTCGCCAGCTGGCCCCGGCGATGGCGCGACGCTCCAGCATTTTCAGCTGTTTTTCCACCGCCGCCGCCACCGCCCGGCCGAAATCGGCGTCGTCCGTGACAAGGATCGACTGGGCGCTTTCGTCATGCTCGGCCTGGCTGAGCAGATCCAGCGCGATCCAGTCGGGATCGTTATCCGCATCCGCTATCACCAGGATCTCGGACGGCCCGGCGATCATGTCGATACCGACCTTGCCGAACACACGCCGTTTGGCCGCGGCCACATAGGCATTGCCGGGCCCGGTGATCTTGTCCACCGCGCGGATCGTTTCGGTGCCATAGGCCAGCGCCGCGATCGCCTGCGCGCCGCCGATGCGATAAACGGTATCGACGCCGGACAGCCGGGCGGCAAGCAGCACCAGCGGGTTGGCCACGCCGTCCGGCGTTGGCGCGCAAATCACCAGCCGCTTCACCCCGGCGACATGCGCCGGGATCGCGTTCATCAGCACCGAGGACGGATAAGACGCCAGCCCGCCTGGCACATAAAGCCCCGCCGCCGAAACCGGGGTCCAGCGCCAGCCCAGCGTGGCGCCCTCGGGGTCGGTCCATTGCGCATCGTCGGGCATCTGTCGGACGTGATAAGCGCGGATACGTTCGGCCGCCAGTTCCAGCGCGTCGCGGTCGGCCGCACTGACCTTTGCGCATTCGGCTTCGATCTCTTCGGGCGTGAAGGCCAGCCGGTCGGCAGTCAGCTCCAACCGGTCCAGTTTTGCCGTCAACTCGATCAGCGCCGCATCGCCGCGCGCACGCACATCCCCGATGATCGCGGCGACGGTATCGTCGACTTCGGGCGACTCCTCGCGCTTTGCCGAAAGCAGATCGGCGAAGCGATCCTCGAAATCGGCGGCAGTGGTCTCAAGGAAAACTGGCATCCGTGCCTCTCTGATGCATCGCGGCATATGTAGCCGTATTCGGCGCGGGAATGAAGAACCGTTCCGACCGGCGCGGCATGTCAGTCGTCGTGGCGCGGCACCTTGCGCGAGGGCGCGATATAGGGGCGCGTGACATCCTTCAGCGTGGCGTCCAGGCATTCCACGTCCAGCGCGATCGCGCCGTCGCCGGCCAATGTCAGAATCACTGTCCCGGCGCCGTCCTGCCCGGGTTCGAAAGCGACCGAAAGCAACGACAATACCAGATCGCGGTCGTTACGGTCCACGCCCTGGCTGCGCACCGCCAGCACGTCGTCGAACGCCAGAACCGACTGCACCCTCTCATAGGGGCGGCCGGCGCGGTCTGCCGCCTCGCGGTCTTCCCAGCGGAACCGGTTGACAAGCAACGCGAAACGGCGTTGCCCGGACTGCCACGCCATCTCGGTGACGGGAAAGACCGCATCCTGCGCCAATGCCGAAATCACCTCCAGCCCCTCGGCATCCTCTGCCTTCAGGTGCAGCGGACGCTCGTCGGCATCCTCGAATTTCGCGTCTTCGGTCATTCGCCCTTCACCCGTTCGATATCGGCCCCGCAGGCACCGAGTTTCTGCTCGACAGTCTCATAGCCCCGATCCAGATGATAGACACGATTGACCAGCGTCTCGCCCTCGGCGGCCAGCCCGGCCAGAATCAGCGACACCGAGGCGCGCAGATCGGTGGCCATCACCGGCGCGCCCTTCAGCCGCTCGACGCCGGTGACGGTGGCATGCCCGCCATGAACGTCGATCCTCGCCCCCATTCGCATCAATTCGGGCGCATGCATGAAGCGGTTCTCGAAAATGCGCTCTTCCAGCACGCTGACCCCGTCGGCCGTGCACATCAGCGCCATCATCTGCGCCTGCAGGTCGGTCGGAAAACCGGGGAAGGGTTCGGTCACGACATCGACGGCGCGCACCCGGCCATTGCGGCGGGTCACCTTGAGCCCCCGCGCGGTTTCCTCGACACTGATGCCGGCAGCGTCCAGCTTCTCGGCAAAGGTAGCGACCAGCTCCATCCGGCCGCCGAGACACTCCACGCTGCCGCCGGCAATGGCCGGAGCCAGCATGTAGGTGCCAAGCTCGATACGGTCGGCAACCACCGGATGCGTCGCGCCATGCAACGCGTCCACCCCTTCGACGGTGATCGTGTCCGTTCCCGCCCCCTCGATCCGCGCGCCCATCGCCGTCAGGCAACGCGCCAGATCGACGATCTCGGGCTCGCGCGCGGCATTCTTCAGAACACTCGTGCCCTTCGCCAGCGTCGCGGCCAGCAACACGTTCTCGGTTGCCCCGACCGAAACCAGCGGGAATTCGAAACTGGCGCCCGTCAGCCCGCGCGGCGCCCTGGCATGCACATAGCCGTCTCTCAACTCCAGCTCGGCACCCAATGCCTCCAGGCCCTTCAAGTGCAGGTCCACGGGACGGGCCCCGATCGCGCAACCGCCCGGCAGGCTGACCTCGGCGTGGCCATGACGGGCAAGCAGGGGCCCGAGAACCAGGATCGACGCACGCATCTTGCGCACGATATCGTATTCGGCCCGTTGGCCGGTCAGCGCATGCGAAGACAGCGCCAGCACCTTGCCGTCCTGCAAGCCCGACACCTCGGCCCCGAGCGATCGCAGAAGCGTTGTCATGGTGCGTATGTCGGAAAGCCGCGGCGCGTTGGTCAGCGTCAGCGGCGCGTCCGTCAGCAGAGTCGCGGGCATCAGCGCCAGGCAGGCATTCTTGGCGCCGGCAATCGGGATTTCACCGTTCAATTCGGTCCCGCCCCTGATCAAGATCGAATCCATCGGCTCGGCTCCTCAACCCCGTGTTTCGTCGGACTTGCGCGCCCGGGCCTGCGCCTTACGCTTTGCAAGGTTCGTCTTCAACGCCTGTTTAAGCCGGTCCTGCCGGCTGTCGGGCACCTTCGCAGGTTTCTTTTTCGGGGGTTTCCTTTCCATGGCGCCCTGTCTAGCGCAGCGGCGAAAAACCGTCCAGATACCGCTTGCGCCATCCGCGAATTGAGTCTAATCAGCCGCCCACCGGGGCCAGAGAACCATGGCAAAGGGCTTTTCCAGAGCCCGCCCGAAACGGGACGACCCCCGGGATGGCGATCTGGAATACAACGGGCTGCTGTAGCTCAGAGGTAGAGCACTCCCTTGGTAAGGGAGAGGTCGAGAGTTCAATTCTCTCCAGCAGCACCATCATATTTCACGAGATCAATCAGTTGGGAACATAGGCAGGCAAAGAAGCCGGCCACCCCGATTTGCCACACGCGGACACAGATCGGGCGCAGGGACACCCCTGACCCGCAAGCGAGATAGGCGATCGTGACACCTCGATGCGCGTCGTCAAACCGCCCGAAGGGCGCATGTCTTGCGCCGCAGGCGCGCATTCAGGTCAAACCTGGCGCCCCGGCAGAACGGAAAACGGGGGGCCGAAGCCCCCCGCCCTGCCTTCAGTGAACGACCACGTCTTCCGGTGGCTCGCGGCGGGACGCGCCCACCCGGTCGCCGATGATCAGCCCATCCCCGCCGGCGCGCACCGGGATCGTATCGCCATCGGAGATGTCGCCAGCCAGCAGAAGTTCGGCCAGCGGATCCTGCAAACGATGCTGGATCACACGTTTCAGCGGCCGCGCGCCATAGACAGGGTCATATCCCTCGTCGGCCAGCCATTTCCTGGCACTGGCATCAATGTCAAGCGTGATCTTCCGGCCCACCAGGCGTTTCTGAAGCCGTTCAAGCTGGATCTCGACGATGCCGGTCATATCCTCGCGGCTCAGCCGGTCGAAGATGATCGTCTCGTCCAGACGGTTCAGAAACTCGGGGCGGAAATGCGCCCGCACCGCGTCCATCACATCGCGTTTGGCCTGCGCGGCATCGGCCCCGTCCGGCAGCTGGCTGAGCGCTTGGCTGCCCAGGTTGGACGTCAGCACGATCAGCGTCTGCTTGAAATCGACATGCCGGCCCTGACCGTCGGTCAGGACGCCGTCGTCAAGCACCTGAAGCAGCACGTTGAAGACGTCCGGGTGGGCCTTTTCAACCTCGTCGAACAGGATCACCTGGTACGGACGGCGCCGCACCGCTTCGGTCAGCGCGCCGCCCTCGTCATAACCGACATAGCCCGGAGGTGCACCGATCAGACGGGCAACCGAGTGCTTTTCCATGTATTCGCTCATGTCGATGCGCACCATCGCCTGATCGTCATCGAACAGATACTCGGCCACGGCCTTGGTCAGTTCGGTCTTGCCGACGCCGGTGGGGCCAAGGAACAGGAACGAGCCCAATGGCCGGTTCTCATCCGACAGCCCGGCGCGCGACCGGCGCACCGCGTTGGCCACGGCCGTCACCGCTTCGCGCTGACCGATCACCCGTTTGCCCAGTTCCTCTTCCATCTTCAGCAGCTTGTCACGCTCGCCCTCCAGCATCTTTGATGTCGGGATGCCGGTCCAGCGTTCGACGACCTGGGCGATCTGTTCGGGGCGCACGGCCTCTTCGACCATGACATCGTCGTCCTGCGCTTCGGCCTGGGCCAGCTTGCGCTCAAGCTCGGGGATAACGCCATAGGACAGCTCACCGGCGCGGGTCAGGTTCCCCTCGCGCTTGGCATGGTCCAGTTCCGCGCGGGCGCGGTCCAGCTGTTCCTTCAATTCACGCGCGCCTTCCAGCTTGTCGCGCTCGGCCTGCCACTTGGCCGTCATTTCGGCCGAAGTTTCCTGAAGCCCCGAAAGCTCTTTTTCCAGTTTCTCAAGCCGATCGCGGCTGGCGGCGTCATCCTCTTTCTTCAGGGCTTCCGCCTCGATCTGAAGTTGCAGGATCTGCCGGTCGAGCTGGTCCAACTCTTCGGGTTTGCTGTCCACTTCCATCCGCAGGCGGCTGGCCGCCTCGTCCATCAGGTCGATGGCCTTGTCGGGAAGGAAGCGGTCCGTGATATAACGGTGCGACAGGGTCGCCGCCGCAACAAGTGCCGAGTCGCTGATCCGCACGCCGTGGTGCAGCTCGTATTTCTCCTTGATGCCACGCAGGATGCTGATGGTGTCCTCGACCGTCGGTTCATCCACCATCACCGGCTGGAACCGTCGGGCAAGGGCCGCGTCCTTTTCGACATGCTTGCGGTATTCGTCCAGCGTGGTCGCGCCGATGCAGTGCAGCTCGCCCCGGGCAAGCGCGGGCTTGATCAGGTTGGCCGCATCCATCGCACCTTCGGATTTGCCGGCGCCGACCAGGGTGTGCATCTCGTCGATGAACAGGATGATTTCACCCGCGGCGGCGGTGATTTCGGACAGGATCGCCTTCAGACGCTCCTCGAACTCGCCACGGTATTTCGCACCGGCCACCAGCGCGCCCATGTCGAGCGCCATCAACCGCTTGTTGCGCAGGCTTTCGGGCACGTCGCCATCAATGATGCGCAACGCCAGTCCTTCGGCGATCGCGGTCTTGCCGACGCCCGGTTCACCGATCAGCACGGGGTTG
>JADQCD010000285.1 GCA_016278285.1 Actibacterium sp. | reverse complement strand
GAACATCACCACGCCCGATGTGCAGGGCTTCCGCCGCAGCCAGAGCCAGATCGCCGCGGAGATGGGCCGTGCCCTGGGCCGCGGTCGTCGCAACGCCTGAGGAGAGCGCGATGAATTTTCACGAGGTCCGTTTCCCCGCCAACCTGAGCTTCGGCTCGGTTGGTGGGCCCGAGCGGCGCACCGAAATCGTGACGCTGGCCAACGGGCACGAAGAGCGTAATACCCCCTGGGCCGACGCGCGCCGGCGCTATGACGCGGGGGTCGGCATGCGCTCGCTGAACGATATCGAAACGCTGATCGCCTTTTTCGAGGCGCGGCGCGGACAGCTTTTCGGATTCCGTTGGAAAGACTGGTCAGACTTCAAGTCCGGCCGTCCGCTGGATGATGTGACGTTCGAGGATCAGGAAATCGCGAGGGGTGACGGCAAGACGGTCGCGTTTCAGCTGACCAAGACCTATTCCTCGGGCGGACACGATTATGTCCGGCCGATCGCAAAACCGGTTGCGGGCACGGTGCGGGTTGCCGTCGATGGCGACCCGTTGGTGGAAAGCATTCATTTCGAGGTGGACACCACGACCGGTGTCGTGACCCTGGCCGATGCGCCCGATATCGGGGCGGCGGTAAATGCCGGGTTCGAGTTCGACGTGCCGGTGCGGTTCGACACCGACAGCATCCAGACGTCGGTGTCCAGTTTCCGCGCTGGTGACGTGCCGCGCGTGCCGATCGTGGAGGTCCGGACATGATTTCGCAATCCTTGCAGGCGCATCTGGACAGCGGTGCGACGACCCTGTGCCGGGCCTGGGCGGTGACGCGGCGCGATGGCGTGATGATGGGATTCACCGACCACGACCGAGAGGTCGCGTTCGATGGCATCGAATTCAGGCCGGATTCGGGCATGACTGCGCGGGCGCTCAGTCAGACGACCGGCCTGTCGGTAGACAATTCCGAGGTCGTCGGCGCGCTGAGCGACGCGGCGATCACCGAAGCGGAGATTCTGGCGGGGCGGTTCGACGGGGCCGCGATAAGGATCTGGCTGGTCAACTGGATGGATCCGGCGCAGCGGATCTTGCAGTTTTCCGGCACCCTGGGCGAGATTTCGCGCGCCGATGGGGCGTTTTTCGCAGAGCTGCGCGGTCTGACCGAGGAATTGAACCAGCCGCAGGGCCGCGTCTATCAGAAGCGCTGTTCGGCGGTTCTGGGCGACGGGCGCTGTCGTTTCGACCTGGGGCAACCGGGATATGCCCATGAGATCGCGGCCGAGCAGGTCGAGTGCGCGCGCGTGTTCCGCTTTGCCGGACTTGACCAGTTTTCGCCCCGCTGGTTCGAGGCCGGGCGCCTGGTGGTTGCCGACGGTGCCGCGGTGGGTCTGACGGGGATCGTGAAGAACGATCGCTACAAGGATGGTATGCGGATCGTCGAGCTGTGGCAGGGTCTGCGTGCCGATGTGCAGCCGGGCGACATGCTGCGGCTGGAAGCGGGCTGCGACAAGCGCGCCGAGACTTGCCGGGTCAAATTCGCCAATATGACGAATTTTCAGGGATTCCCGCACCAGCCCGGCGAGGATTGGCTGATCGCCTATCCGGCATCGGGCGGGGCCAATGACGGCGGGAGCCTGGAAGGGTGAGACCGGCAGAAAAGGCGGTGGCCGAGGCGCGGCGATGGATCGGCACGCCCTATCGCCACCAGGGCTCGGTTCGCGGGGCCGGGGCGGATTGCCTGGGCCTGGTGCGCGGTATCTGGCGCACGCTTTACGGGACCGAGCCGGCGCCAGTGCCGGCCTATGGGCGCGACTGGGCGGAGACCGGCGGCGCCGAACGGCTGTGGCAGGCGCTGTCGCTGCATATGCGCGAAAAGCCGGCGGGGGATGCCGCGTCCGGCGATGTCCTTCTGATGCGGATGAAGGCAGGCGCGCCGGCCAAGCATCTCGGGGTGCAGACCGCTGCGGGCACGGCGGCCGGGTTCATCCATTCCTATTGGGGGCATGGGGTGGTCGAAAGCCCCCTGTCCGCGCCCTGGGCGCGCCGCATCGTGGCGCGGTTCGAATTTCCAGACGGGAGAGTGTGATGGCGACGATACTACTGTCGGCTGCGGGGGCGGCGGTCGGTTCGGCCCTGGGCGGGTCGGTCCTGGGCCTGTCGAGCGTGGTCATCGGCCGGGCGGTCGGCGCGACGTTGGGGCAGGTGATGGACCAGCAGATCCTGGGCAGCGGCTCGGCCCCGGTCGAGACCGCCCGGGTGGATCGTTTCCGCCTGACCGGGGCCGGCGAGGGGGGCGCGGTGAACCGGCTTTATGGCCGAATTCGCGTCAGCGGGCAGGTAATCTGGGCGTCGCGCTTTCAGGAGAGCAGCGAGACCACCGGCGGCGGCAAGACCTCGGGGCCGGCGGTGACGCGATATTCCTATTCCGTCAGCCTTGCCGTTGCTCTTTGCGAGGGCGAGATCGCGCGACTGGGCCGGATCTGGGCCGACGGGACCGAAATCGCGCGCGACGATCTGAACCTTCGGGTCTATACCGGCAGCGCGGATCAGCAGCCCGATCCCAAGATCGAGGCGGTGGAAGGCGCCGGCCGGGTGCCTGCCTATCGTGGCCTGGCCTATGTGGTCATCGAGGATCTGCCGCTTGCGCGTTTTGGCAACCGGGTGCCGCAGTTCAGTTTCGAGGTGGTGCGCCCGACCCCTGGTGACAGCCCTGCCAATGTCGCCCTGTCGCGGATCCTGCGGGGCGCCGCCCTGATCCCGGGCACCGGGGAATACGCCCTGGCCACGACGCCGGTGCATTACGGCGCCGGCCTCGGCATGGCCAGCAGCGCCAACGTGAACACGCCGTCGGGCAAGACGGATTTCGCCGTCTCGCTGGAGATGCTGAACGAGGAATTGCCGGAATGCGCATCGACGCTTCTTGTGGCGTCCTGGTTCGGCGACGATCTGCGTTGTGGCCTATGCAGGATTCGGCCAAAGCCCGAGCAGGCCGAACAAGACGGCAGCCCGATGCCCTGGCAGGTTTCCGGCATCGCGCGCAGCAATGCGCAGCCGGTGGCACACCAGGATGGCCGGCCGGTCTATGGCGGCACGCCGGCGGATGCGGCGGTGGCCGAGGCGATTGCAGCGCTGAACGCGTCGGGCAAGGCCGTGACATTCTATCCCTTCATCCTGATGGAGCAGCTTTCGGGCAACACGTTGACCGACCCCTGGACCGGACAGGAGGGACAGCCCGCGCTGCCCTGGCGTGGGCGTATCACGACCGCGCTTGCATCACAGGTCGAGGGGACGACCGATAGCACCGCCGCCGCCGAGACCGAGGTCGCGGCCTTCTTCGGCCAGGCCATGCCCGGGGATTTTACGCCGAACGCCAGCGGCACGGTGACCTATGACGGGCCCGAGGAGTGGTCCTATCGCCGTTTTATCCTGCATTACGCGCATCTGTGCGCCAATGCCGGTGGGGTGGATGCGTTCTGCATCGGTTCCGAGATGCGCGGGCTGACCCGTATCCGTGGCGCCGGCGGCAGCTTTCCGGCGGTGGACGCGCTGCGCGCGCTGGCCGCCGATCTGCGCGGCATTCTCGGGCCGGACGTCAAGATCGGCTATGCGGCGGACTGGTCGGAATATTTCGGCTATCACCCGCGGGACGGGTCGGGCGACGTGTATTTCAACCTCGACCCGCTCTGGGCCGATGACCAGATCGATTTCATCGGGATCGACAACTACATGCCCATGTCAGACTGGCGCGACGGCACCGATCATGCCGATGCCCATTGGGGCACGATTTACGACCTTGATTATCTCAAGGCCAATATTGAGGGAGGCGAAGGATATGACTGGTTTTATCCCTCGCCGGAAGCCGCCGAGGCGCAACGGCGCGCCCCCATCACCGATGTCGCATATGACGAGCACTGGGTGTTCCGCTACAAGGACATTCGCAACTGGTGGCTGAACGACCATCACGAGCGGATTGGTGGCGTTCGGCAGGCGATACCGACTGCCTGGGTGCCGCAGTCCAAGCCGGTCTGGTTTACCGAATATGGCTGCGCCGCCATCGACAAGGGCACCAACGCGCCCAACAGGTTCCTCGATCCGAAATCCTCGGAATCGGCACTGCCCCCGCATTCGACCGGTCGGCGGGACGACTTTCTTCAGCAGCAATACCTGCGTGCGATGAATGCCTATTGGAGCAATCCGGCGATCAACCCGACGTCAACGGAATATGGCGGGCCGATGATCGAGATGGGCCGGGCCAATGTCTGGGCGTGGGATACGCGCCCTTTCCCCTGGTTCCCGGCCAATACCGATCTGTGGCGCGATGGCGAGAATCATGCGCATGGCCACTGGCTGAACGGGCGGGCCTCTGCCCAGGCGTTGGGCGCCGTGGTGGAAGAAATATGTGCGGCCTCTGGCGTGCCCGGGGCGGATGTGGCGCGGCTTTACGGGGTCGTGCGGGGCTATGTGATCGATGCGGTTGGAGATGCGCGGGCGGCCCTTCAGCCGCTGATGCTGGGCCATGCCTTCGACGCGGTGGAGAGGGACGGAGGGCTGGAATTCCGAAGTCGCGGCGCCCCCGAAGCCGGTGAAGTGCTTCCCGAGGCCCTGGCGGTTACCGAGGACCGCGGCGGTCCGGAGACGATCCGCGCCCCCGAGGCCGAGATCGCCGGCCGGGTGCGGCTGACCTTTGTCGAGTCGGAGGCCGACTATGAAACGCGGGTGGCCGAGGCGATATTCCCGGACCGGGCCAGCCATGGCTTGTCGGCCACCGAGCTGCCGCTTGTCCTGACCGGCGCCGAGGGGCGGTCGATCGCCGAACGCTGGCTGGCCGAGGCGCGCGTCGCGCGGGACAGGGCGCGGTTCGCCCTGCCGATGTCGCGGATGAGGCTGGGCGCGGGCGATGTGGTGAAGTTGTCTACAGAGGGGGGCACGGCGCTCTATCGGCTGGACCGGGTCGAGCAGGGCGCGGCGCGGCAGGTCGAGGCTGCCCGGGTCGAGCCCGAGGTCTATGTCCCGTCGGACCAGGCGGTCGGCCAGATCTCGCTGACGCCGTTCGCGCCGCCTTTGCCGGTCTTTCCGCTGTTCATGGACTTGCCGCTATTGACGGGCGACGAGATTCCGCATGCGCCGCATCTGGCGGTGACGGCCTCTCCGTGGCCCGGGTCGGTCGCTGTCTTCAGCGCGGCGCAGGATGAGGGGTACGAACTGAACAGAACCCTTTCGGCGCGCGCCCTGGTCGGGGTGACCGAGACGCCGCTGTTTCGTGCCCGCCCAGGCCTTTGGGACAGGGGGCCGGCCCTGCGTGTGAAATGCCAGGGTGGAACCCTGGCCAGCACCACGCCCGAGGCGGTGCTGAATGGCGCCAACGTGCTGGCGATCGGCGACGGGTCCGGCGCCTTGTGGGAGATCTTCCAGTTCGTCGACGCCCGGATTGTGGCCGAGAACACCTATGAACTTTCCCTGCGGTTACGGGGGCAGGCGGGAAGCGATGGCCTGATGCCCGATGTCTGGCCCGCGGGCAGCTATGTGGTGGCGCTGGACGGGGCGCCGGAGCAGATCGCGATGCCTCTCGGCGACCGTGGTCTTGCGCGGCATTACCGGATCGGACCCGCCGGTCGCCCCTGGGACGATCCTTCCTACCGTCACGTTGTCGCAGCCTACGAGGGGGCCGGATTGCGGCCCTATGCACCGTGTCATCTGAGTGCCGTGCCTGACGGGGCCGGGGGGCTGCGGGTCGAATGGGTGCGCCGCACGCGGATCGACGGCGACAGCTGGGAAGGCTTCGAGGTGCCGCTGGGCGAGGCGTCGCTGCTGTTCGTGGTGCGCGTGCGCGACGGGCAGGGCCGGGTGCTGCGCGAGGCGTATGTCGAGACGACGCGATGGAGTTATTCCGCCGCGGATCAGTCCGCCGACGGGGTGCTGGCGCCCTTCGTCGTCGAGGTTGCACAAGTGTCGGAGAGCTATGGGCCGGGCCCGTTCGAGCGGATCGGGATCGGAGGATGAGACAGGGCGGGTCCTGGGCCGGGCGGTCCTTGCCATGTCATGTGCGCCGCCCTGCGGGCAGATGAGACGCAAGGGCCTGCGCGGCGAAAGCGCCTTGCGTTCCGGGCGCAGGGCGGGGCATGACGGTGCCCATGATTTCGTTCACCAGCCATATGGCCGTGGCGCTGTCCGAGGCGCGGGCCGCTGCGGCCCGCGGTGAAGTTCCGGTGGGTGCGGTGATCGTTGCGCCCGATGGGCGTATCGTCGCCCGGGCCGGAAACCGCACGCGTGAGACCCACGACCCCACGGCGCATGCCGAGATTCTGGCGATTCGGGCCGCCTGCGCCTTGGCGGGGTCGGAGCGGCTGCCGGGTCATGACCTGTATGTGACGCTGGAGCCCTGCCCGATGTGTGCAGCGGCGGTCAGCCAGGCGCGGATCGCGCGGCTTTATTACGGGGCGAGCGATCCGAAATCGGGGGGCGTCGCGCATGGGCCCCGAATCTTCCATCATCCGCAATCGCATCATGTGCCGCAGGTTTACGGCGATATCGGCGCCGCGGCTTCGGAAGATTTGCTGAAGACCTTCTTTGCCGGGTGCCGGCGCCGGGATTGAGTTCCGGCGATGGCGACATTCCGGGCGGTGGGCGCGAAATTGGGCATGGCCCCAATTCGCTGAGTATTTCGGGCAAGATGAATCCGGGCCGCGTGCCCGCCATCGGCAAGGGAAGACGACCCGGCCGGTGCCCCGGTTTCGGCGCATCGCTGCCCGCAGAGGGCGATGCCGGTCCGCGCTTCTCACGATGTCGGGTCAGAGCGCGATCGGCGTCAGCACCTGCGGCTCGATCACGTCAACGCCGGGCAGGGCGTCCTTCAGCGCATCGGCCGACTGTTCGAGCAGCGGGAAGGTTCGATAGTGGCAGGGGATCACCGTCTTGAAGTCGAAGAAAGTCCGGGCGGCATAGGCGGCGCGCTTCATGTCCATCGTGAAATGTCCACCGGCGCAGAGGATGCCGATCTCGGGCCTGTGCAGGTCGTTGAACAGTTTCATGTCGGCCATGACATCGGTGTCGCCGGTCACATAGATCGTGCGGCCCGCATGCGCGATCATGAACCCGGCCTCGGAGCCGGCGTAGATCGGCCCGTGGTTGCCGC
Source organism: Actibacterium sp. (assembly GCA_016278285.1). Classification (GTDB taxonomy): domain Bacteria; phylum Pseudomonadota; class Alphaproteobacteria; order Rhodobacterales; family Rhodobacteraceae; genus JADQCB01. The sequence goes on along the minus strand of JADQCD010000285.1, from coordinate 4,331 downwards.
CGACCGAAGATGAATGGACGGCGTGCACCATCGTCACGGCGACATCGCCCAGCTGAACCGTTCCGCCCTTGTTGAAGCCGACGGTTTCGACATTCTCGGTTTCGGCCCACCAGTTCATCAGGTCATAGATGCCGACCAGCGGCGCATTCAGGTCGCGCGCCAGGGCCAGCGCGTCGCCGGTATGGTCGCCGTGGCCGTGGGTGATCAGGATATGCGTAGTGCCCTTCACGGCCTCGTCCCGCCGGTCTTCGGGGAACATCGGGTTGCCGGTCAGCCACGGATCGACCAACAGCGCCTGATCGCCGATCTCGATACGGAAACCGGAATGACCCAGCCATGTGATTTTCATGTCCTTCTCCCTATCTGTTTGCCAGAAGACTAACAGAGTCCCGGGATTTGTCACATGGATTGGTCGCGCCAGATCGACGGCTATTGCGAAAGGCTCGGACCGGGTTTCTGGGCCGAACCGGTAAACGCGCTGACCAACATGGCCTTTCTGTTAGCGGCGGCCGTCATGTGGCGGCGGCTGCGCGGGGCGGATCTGCCGCTGGCGCGGTTGATGGTTGCGATCCTGGCCATGATCGGTGTGGGGTCGTTCCTGTTTCACAGCGTGGCGACGGCCTGGGCCGCGGCGGCCGACATATTGCCCATCCTGCTGTTCATTCTGGTTTATCTTTACGCGGCAAACCGGGATTTCTGGCGATTGCCCCGGTGGCGCGCGCTGGCGCTGACCGTTGGCTTTTTCCCCTACGCGGCTGCGCTTGTTCCGGTGTTCGGGGCGATCCCGGGGCTGGGATCGTCGGCGGGCTATGCCCCTGTTCCGCTGTTGATCCTTGTTTACGGCGTGCTGCTGCGCGGCCGGGCGCCAACCGTGTCGCGCGGGCTGATCGTCGGGGCCGCGATTCTGGCCTTGTCGCTGACCTTTCGGGCGCTTGATGGTGCGCTTTGCCGGGAACTGCCCGTTGGCACCCATTTTCTGTGGCACGTCCTGAACGCGGTGATGCTGGGCTGGATGATCGAGGTTTACCGGCGTCACATGCTTGCAGGCCGCCCCGCGCGCGGATAAACCGGGCGCGACCTGCTTGACGGAGTTTTGCCCATGTCCATCGACACAGACACCGCCCGCCGAGTCGCCCACCTGGCCCGGATCGCCGTGGCAGAGGACGACCTGCCGGCGCTTGCAAGCGAGTTCAACGCCATACTCGGCTTTGTCGAGCAGTTGAACGAGGTCGATGTGGCGGGCGTGGAGCCGATGACCTCGGTTTCGCCGATGCGGCTGAAGCGGCGCTCTGACGAGGTGACCGATGGCGGCATGCGGGACCGCATCCTTTCGAACGCGCCCGATGCGCGCGAGGGCTTCTTCGCGGTTCCGAAGGTGGTGGAATGATGTCCGATCTCAGCAAGATGACGATCGCCGCCGCCCGCGACGCGCTGCGCGCGGGCGATGTGACCGCGGTCGAGTTGACCGAGGCCTGCGTGACCGAGATCGAGGGGGGCGGCGCCTTGGGGGCATTCGTGCACAAGACGCCCGATCTGGCACGCGAGCGGGCCGAGGCGGCGGATGTGCGGATCAGGGCCGGCGATGCGCCGGCAATGTGCGGCATTCCGCTGGGAATCAAGGATCTGTTTTGCACCCAGGGGGTTCCGTCGCAGGCGGGCAGCGGGATTCTGCAGGGTTTTCGTCCGGAATACGAATCCACGGTGACGCGGAAGTTGCGCGACGCGGGCGCGGTGATGCTGGGCAAGCTCAACATGGACGAGTTCGCCATGGGATCCAGCAACGAGACGAGCGTTTACGGCGCCGCGGTCAACCCCTGGAAGGTGGATGAGCGGAAACTGACGCCGGGCGGCAGTTCCGGCGGGTCTGCCGCCGCCGTCGCCGCGGATCTGTGCCTTGGCGCGACCGGTACCGATACCGGCGGTTCGATCCGTCAGCCCGCCGCGTTCACCGGGATCACGGGCCTGAAGCCGACTTACGGACGATGTTCGCGCTGGGGGATCGTGGCTTTCGCCTCATCGCTGGACCAGGCCGGACCGATGACCAAATCGGTGCGCGACGCGGCGATCATGTTGCAGGCGATGGCCGGTCACGACCCCAAAGACAGCACCTCGGCCGAGCTGGCGGTGCCCGATTTCGAAGGCGCGCTGAGCGGCGACATTCGGGGCAAGAAAATCGGCATTCCGCGCGAATACCGGATGGACGGGATGCCCGAGGATATCGAAAAGCTGTGGCACGCGGGCGCCGAAATGCTGCGTGACGCGGGCGCCGAGATCGTCGATATCAGTCTGCCGCACACGAAATACGCACTGCCGGCCTATTACGTCATCGCCCCGGCCGAGGCATCGTCGAACCTGGCGCGCTATGACGGGGTGCGTTATGGTCATCGCGCCAAGCTGGCGCAGGGCGACGGCATTCTGCAAATGTATGAAAGAACGCGCGCCGAGGGATTCGGCCACGAGGTTCAGCGCCGGGTGATGGTCGGCACCTATGTGCTGTCGGCGGGATTCTATGATGCCTATTACAATCGTGCGCGCAAGGTCCGCACCCTGATCAAGAAGGATTTCGACGACGCCTTCGCCGCCGGCGTGGATGCCATCCTGACCCCGGCCACGCCGTCGGCCGCCTTCGGCCTGGGCGAGATGACCGAGACCGACCCGGTGCAGATGTATCTCAACGATGTATTCACGGTGACCGTGAACCTGGCCGGTCTGCCGGGAATTTCGCTTCCGGTCGGTCTGGATGGCAGGGGGCTTCCGCTCGGGCTGCAACTGATCGGGCGGCCCTGGGCGGAGGATGATCTGCTGAACACCGCTTATGCACTGGAAGATGCGGCGGGCTTCGTTTCCAAGCCTGTGAAATGGTGGTAGCAGCCACTGAGCGTGAAGAGAGGGGATACGCGATGCGGCACGGTGTTTCGGCAATTGCTTTGATCGCATTGACGGCCTGTGCGCCGGAGATCCCGGATTCCGCCGCCGGTGTCGGATTTGACGATTACACTGCCTATCGCCAACAGCGCGATGCGGCGCTTGCCGGAGAGACCACGGGCGTTGCGCCCACCCAGGAAAGCGTTGCGGGCGGGTCGAGCGGCACGCAGGACGATCCGGGCGCCGGAACGGAAACGGGAATGGCGCTGGACGTGGATACGAACAACCCCGGCATCTCTGACGAGCAATCCTTCCAGGCGGTCACCGCGCGCGAAACCATCGAGAGCGATCGCGCCCGGCTGGAAATGCAGCGGGAACTTTACAAGGTGATTCCGCCCCAGCCACTGCCACCGCGGCCAGGAGACACTGGACCCAATATCGTGGAATATGCGCTTCGGAGCACCAATTCGGTCGGTGAGAAACGCTATGACAGGTTGAGCCTGTTCGATTCGCCCGAGGCGCTGGCGCGGCGCTGCGCGCGTTATGCATCGTCGGACAAGGCGCAACAGGCATTCCTGGCATCCGGCGGTCCGGAACGCGACCGCAATGGGCTTGACCCCGATGGTGACGGGTTCGCCTGTTACTGGGATCCTGCGCCGTTCCGCCGGGCCGCGGGAAACTGAGTCGCGTGTGAATGCTCTGACTCACCCGTCCCCCAATCACGGCGCACGCCGGGGGGGCGCGCGGCCGGACCTGATCGTGCTGCACTATACCGCGATGCCGACCGCCGAGGCTGCGCTGGCCCGGCTTTGCGACCCGAAGGCCGAGGTTTCGGCGCATTACCTGATCCGCAAGGATGGGCAGCTGTGCCATCTGGTGGATGAGTCCCGGCGGGCCTGGCACGCGGGTGCGGGCGCGTGGGGGGATGTGACGGACGTGAACTCGCGCTCGATCGGCATCGAGTTGGCCAATACGGGCGCGCAGCCATTCCCCGAACCGCAGATGGCGGCGCTGGAGGGGGTGCTGGCGTCGGTGATGCGCCGCTGGGCGGTCCGGCCGGACCGGGTGATCGGGCATTCCGACATGGCGCCGGGACGCAAGACCGATCCGGGCCCGCGGTTCGATTGGCGTCGGCTGGCGCGCCAGGGGCTGTCCGTCTGGCCAAAGCCGGGGGCACCGGGCGATGGGGATCTTGTCGCCGACCTGCGGCGCTTCGGTTATCCGGATGCGCCGCCCGACATGTTGCTTGCAGCGTTCCGGTTGCGCTTTCGCCCCTGGGCAACCGGACCGGCGACAGCCGCCGACCGGGCGCAGGCATACGATCTGGCCCGACGGTTTCCCGTTGACCGCGCCAGCGCGACTTCCTAGATGATGCATGCGCGGATGGCCGGATGGCCGCGAGGCCGCATGGCCCCGAGGAAAGTCCGGACTCCACAAGGCAACGGTGCCGGGTAACGCCCGGCCGG
>JADQCD010000268.1 GCA_016278285.1 Actibacterium sp. | reverse complement strand
GGGCGGCCTCCTCGCCCTCCAGCATGTCGCCGCGGCCCTGGTTGTTGGTCGTGGACTGCGCGGCCAGATCATTCGCCGCGGGGATATAGAACTCGCGGTCGAGGATCGAGTAGCGGGCCGAGTATTCGTTGACGTTGGCTGTGCGGTGGCGGATCCACTGCCGCGCAACGAAGACGGGCAGCTTGACGTGGAACTTGACCTCGCACATCTCGAACGGGGTCGAGTGCCAGTGCCGCATCAGATAACGGATCAGCCCCGCATCGTTCGACACCGATTTCGTCCCCCGGCCATAGGAAACGCGCGCCGCCTGGCAGATCGCCGCGTCGTCGCCCATGTAGTCGATCACCCGCACGAAGCCGTGGTCCAGCACCGGCTGCGCCTTGTAGAGATGCGCCTCCATCCCGTCCGAGACCGCACGCAGCGTGGGTTTCGGCGCGGCGCGCAGTGTTTCGATTTCGGCCTGTTGCTCGGGGGTAAGGGACATGGCGGCGATTCCTCTGGCACTGAATGAGTCGGTCATGACTATATCTTGACGTCACCCCGCATGGAAACGCCATATCAGGTAGCGGCAAATGTGCCTCACCCCATGGCAAACCGGCGCAGGCACGGCCCGGATTTCGTTGACTTTGCGGATTCTCCGGTCACAACATCAGGAAAAACAATGCGATTATCGAGGCAGTTCCATGGCACGCAACTTATTGTTCATCCTGGCGCTTGGTGTGACGGCCGGATGCTCGGGCAGCGCGGCAGACAGCCCGCTCAACCCGTTCGACCCCACCCCGACCGACACCGCAACCGACGGCGGCACTGGCGGCAGCGGGGATGGAACCGGGGACACGGCCACGCCGATCGATGGCGGCCTCGCTTTGCCGCCGGGCACGCCCAACCCCTCGCCCGACAATTCGATCACACGCTATGAAGCACGGGATGAAAACGGCAGCGGATTTGCCGAGGCACCTGCCTATAACGCGACCGACGACACATTCTATATAGACAACCTGCCCTTCGACAGCGACGACAACATTTACACGCGCGACGATGAGGTCGCCAGCCTGGGGCCGGCCGGCCAGCAGGGGCCGTTTGCGGTTTATGAAGGTTCCGGCACCGAAATCGACCCGGTGTCCGGGGCACCGATCGACCAGATTACATACAAGGCCCTGTTCCAGAAAAGCGCGTCGGGCCGGACTGAGCTGGTGATCGTCCGCAGCGATTACAAAGATTATGGATTTAGCGGCTGGGCCTATCAGCGCAACGGCGAAGTCGTGCTGCCGACAACCCTGCAAGCCACTTTCAGCGGGCCATATGCGGCGCTGCGCGATTTTCAGGGCAAGCCGGGCCTCGAATATGCCACCGGCGATTTGCGCCTGGACGTGGATTTCGAGGACATTAACGGCACCCTGACTCGGGACGCGATCAAGGGCAGCGTGACCAACCGCCGCGTCTATACCACGGATGGCACGGACGTGACCCGGGATATAATCGACGCACTGGCGGCCGATGCCGACCGTCCTTTTACCGCGATCCCGGCCATCGTTCTGGATGTGAACACCGGCAACATCGACATTAATGGCGAATTCACCGGCACCTACGAAAATGGCTACATTGACGGTAACGGCGATTTCGTGACCTTCCAGACCGGCACCTATCAAGGGATGCTGGCCGGCCCGGATCCCTCGGAAGCGGTGGGAACCATCGTAACCACATCCGAGGATCCACGGTTCGAGAACGTGACCGTGCGTGAAACCGGCGGCTTCATAGCCACGCGAAACTGAGCTTGATGCCCCAGGCGATCACCCGGATGGTCGCGACCCTGGCGCTGGTTCTGTCCTGCGCCGGTCCGGCGGTTTCCCAGCGGGTCGAGGTCACCCCCGACGCACTGCGCGACCAGGCGGCGCTGGCCGCCGCGACGGGCATGTCGCGGCGGGCCCTAAGCTATTCCGACGCGCTGCTGAATCGCGATCCGCAGGATATCGGGGCACTGCTGATCCGGGCGCAGGCGGCGCGCGACATGGGCCGCTATGCCCGATCGCGCAAAGCGGCCCGGCGCGCCTGGGGCCTGGCCGAAACCGATCGTCAGCGATATGCTGCGGCATTGGCGATGGCACAGGCGCAATCCTCGGGCGGGCGACGTACCGCGGCGCAATGGTGGCTGCGGCGCGCGGTGCAGAACGCACCCGACGACACCGCCCGGGCCCGTGCCGTGCGCGATTTTCGCTATGTCCGATCGCGCAATCCCTGGGCGGCGGATTTCAGCTTTTCGATTGCGCCCCGCTCGAACGTCAACAATGGCAGCGCGCGCTCGACGACGCAGCTGTTCGATCTACCGTTCGAATTCCAGCTCGACGGCAGCGCGCAGGCCCTGTCGGGCATCGAGGTCACCGCGGGCGCGAACCTGCGCTACCGGCTGGACGAAAGCCGCACCCATCGCAGCGACCTCTTGTTCCGATTGCACCACCGCACCTACGCCTTGTCCGACGCGGCAAAGGCGCAGGCACCCGGGGTTTCCGGCAGCGATTTCGCCTTCAGTTCAGCCAGCATCGGCGTGGTGCATGAAACCCGCCCCGATAACCGCGGCGCGCCAAGACAGTTTCACGGAATCATCGGCCGGACATCGTATGCCGGAGATCCCTATATGCAATTCGTGCAACTGGGCGCGACGCAGCATTTCGGCCTGTCGCCCCGGATGGGCGCCGATTTCAGCCTTGGGGTGGAAGCGCAACAGGGATTGTCGCGTGGGAGCGATGCCCGAAGCGTGCAGCTGGGCGCCGGACTTACCCGCATGCTGGCTGGCGAACACCGGCTGCGCCTGAGCGTGGACGGACGCGTGAACAGGTCGGATTCCGCGAATCTGGATTTCGACAAGCTGGCGGTCAGCGCCCGCCTGAAACTGGCCCGCCCGGTTCTGTGGATGCAGCTTTCGATGGGCCTGAGCGGCTCTGTGAAGGATCACGACCGCTCGCCGCTATCCGCGAATGGCCGCCATGACGAAGAGCTTGCCATCGAGGTGACGGCCGGATTTCCCTCCGTTGACTACTATGGTTTCATTCCCTCGGCGACCGTCAGGGCCGCCCGCACACGATCGGACATAGGACTTTACGATACGAACGAGCTGGGGGTGGAAATCGGCATTCGCTCTGCGTTCTGAATTGCCTCCCCTCGCCCGGCGCCGAAAATGTGCTAGGCTCCGTCCCGGAACCAATAACGGGAGTCACCGAATGCAGATCAGATATCTTCACACCATGGTCCGCGTGAAGGACCTGGAAAAATCCAAGGCCTTCTATGCGCTTCTGGGGCTGGAAGAGACCCGCCGCATGGAAAGCGAGGCCGGTCGCTTCACCCTCGTTTTCATGGCCCCCCCGGGACAGAAGGAATGCCCGGTGGAGCTGACCTGGAACTGGGACGGGGACGAGGGACTGCCCAGCGACAGCCGCCATTTCGGGCATCTTGCCTATGAGGTGGAGGATATCTATGCGATGTGCCAGCATCTTCAGGACAACGGCGTGACCATAAACAGGCCGCCCCGCGACGGGCGCATGGCCTTCGTGCGCAGCCCTGACAACATCTCGATCGAGCTGTTGCAGATGGGCGATGCGAAAGAACCGGCCGAACCCTGGGCCAGCATGAAAAATACGGGCCATTGGTAAGAGCTCTGGCCATTCTGGCGGCGCTGTGCTTCGCGGATTCGGCCGCGGCACAGTGCCGTCTGGCGCTTGTCCTTGCGCTTGACGTCTCTTCCTCCGTCGATGCGCGCGAGGACAGGCTGCAACGTGACGGGCTGACCAGTGCGCTCTTGTCGCCCGAGATCGTTACCGCGTTTCTGGAAACGCCCGAGGCGCCGGTGGCGCTGGCCGTCTATGAATGGAGCGGTCGCTATCGACAGACCCGGTTGCTGAACTGGACCCTGATGGACAGTCGCGCGGCGATACTGAGCGCCGCCACCGCGATCAGCGAATCGAAACGGTCCGTCAACGAGTTCCCGACCGCCATGGGCTATGCCATCGGTCACGCCGCGACGGTTTTCCGCGAAGGTCCGGAATGCCTGTTTCGGACCCTCGACGTTTCGGGCGACGGCATCAACAATGACGGCTTCGGACCGCGGCTTGCCTATCGGAACTTTCCGCTGAACGGGGTCACGGTGAACGGGCTGGCGATCGGGGGGGCAGCCCAGGAAGACGAGGCCCTGTTCGCTTTTTTCCGTAACGAAGTCATCAAGGGGCCCGGCGCCTTCCTGGAAATCGCCGAGGATTACGACGACTTCGAGCGCGCGATGCGCCGCAAGCTGTTGCGAGAGGTGCGCGCCCGCATGATCGGCAGAACCGATGGCGCGGGTGCGCGAGACGGCACCGACTCACGCTCGTGAGCATTGGCCCCGGGGCCGGGCCATTTCCGCACTGCCGCCGCAGGACATATCGGTAATTAGGGATCGGCCCGATCCGGATCGCGGCCCGACCGGGTCACCGCCAAGTTCGGAAAAATCTTGACGCTGTCCACGCCGCCTACTGCCGGATGCGCCAGCCGGTGCGAAAAATCCACCAAACGATGCCAAGACATGCGGACAGGAAAACACCGACCGCCAACAGCGAAATCCCGACCGGCACATCGGCGATGTCGTAGAACGACCAGCGAAACCCCGAGATCAGGTAGAGAACGGGGTTGAGCCGGGTCACGCCAGCCCAGAACGGCGGCAGCATCGCCGAGGAATAGAACGCCCCGCCAAGAAACACCAGCGGCGTGATCATCAGCAGTGGCACCAGCTGCAACTGCTCGAAATTGCGCGCCCAGATGCCGATGATGAAGCCCAGCAGCGAAAAGGACACCGCCGTCAGCAACAGGAACGCGACCATCCAGACCGGGTGCGCGATCTGCAATTCAACGAAGAACGAGGCGGTGACGAGGATGATCAGCGCGATCATCACGGCCTTCGTGGCCGCGGCGCCGACATAGCCGGTCACGATCTCCAGAAAAGACATCGGCGCGGTCAGAAGCTCATAGATGGTGCCGATGAATTTCGGAAAGTATATTCCGAAAGACGCGTTCGAGACCGCTTGCTGAAGCAGCGTCAGCATGATCAGCCCCGGCACGATGAAGGCCCCGTAACCGATCCCCTCGACCGACTCGATACGGCTGCCGATGGCCGAGCCGAAAACGACGAAATAAAGCACGGTCGAGATGACCGGAGAAACCACGGACTGCGCCAGGGTGCGGAAGGTGCGCGACATCTCGAACTTGTAGATCGCCCAGATGGAAATCCAGTTCATGACCCGGCGTCCTCTACCAGCGAAAGGAAGACATCCTCCAGGCTGCTCTGCCGGCTGTCCAGATCCCGCACCGAAATACCGGCCTGCGCCAGATCGGCGATCAGTCGGGTGATGCCGGTGCGCTCGGCCTGCGTGTCATAGTCATATACCAGCACGCGCCCCTGGTCGGCCAGGCTAAGGCCACGTCCCGCGACAGATTCGGGCACGGCGGTCAGCGGTTCCTGCAATTCCATCCGCAATTGCTTTCGCCCCAGCTGCTTCATCAGCCGGTCCTTGCCCTCGACCAGCATCAGGCGCCCCTTGTCGATGACGCCGATGCGGTCGGCCATCTCTTCGGCTTCCTCGATGTAATGCGTGGTCAGGATGATGGTCACGCCATCCTCGCGCAGCCTGCGCATCAACTGCCACATGTCGCGGCGCAGGTTCACATCCACCCCCGCCGTCGGTTCGTCCAGGAACAGAACCCGGGGGCTGTGCGACAGCGCCTTGGCGATCAGCACGCGCCGCTTCATTCCCCCGGAAAGTTCCATGTTCCTGGCGTCACGCTTGTCCCACAGCGACAGTGAGCGCAGCACCTGCTCAAGATAGGCATCGTCGGGCCGCTTGCCGAACAGGCCGCGCGTGAAACGGACCGAGTTCATGACCGTTTCGAACACCTCGATGCTGATTTCCTGCGGCACCAGCCCGATCAGGCCGCGCGCTGCTCGATATTCGGTGATGTTGTCATGCCCGCCCACGGTGACGCGGCCCGATGTCGGCATGACCAGCCCGCAGATGATCGAAATCAGCGTCGTCTTGCCGGCGCCATTCGGCCCCAGCAGCGCCAGTATCTCGCCGGTGTCGATATCGAGCGAGACATCCGCCAGCGCCACTGTGCCGCTGGCATAGGACTTGGAAAGGTTTTCAACGGATACGATCGGCGACACGGAAACACGAACTTTCTTGCAAGGGAAAAGCTGCACAAAGACTTAGCAGATCCACGCCGCGCGACCAGCCCTGCAACCGCGTCCGCGCCCACCCCGAACCCCTTTCCGCAGGAAAAGGGGTGAGAGAATGTCTTGCGCGCCGCAGGCGCGCACCGTTCGGAAAGCCGCGTGGAGTTACCGCTTGCGGTCGCGACGCGAGCTCATCGGTTGGAATGCCACTCCAACATGCGCCTCGCAATAGGGTTTGCCCGGTTTCACCGTGAGACCACAGAACCAGAAATCTTCAGTCGCGGGATCACCCACCGGCCACTTGCAGGTGCGCTCGGTCAGTTCCATCAACGACAGCTTCCTGGCCTTCTTCTCGGTCTCGCGCACCGAGGCCAGCGCCTCGGGGCTGATCTCGTTGGCCGATGGCTGCGGCGGCAGCGGTTGACCTGCCGGAATGATCTGCTTGCGCGCCGAAGTCACGGCGGGCGCGGCGGCGACATGCTTTTCCGCGGGTGTGCCGCCGGGCTGTGACGGCTCCGGCGCCGGGTCCACCTGCGTGGCCGCAGGCGTGTCATCCTTGCCCGGCTTTTCCTTGGCAGCGGGTTTCGGTGTCGCGGCGGCCGGCGTGGCAGCGGCGGGGCCACCGGTCCGGTTCGACAGGCCCAGCCTGTGCACCTTGCCGATCACCGCATTTCGCGTGACCCCTCCCAGCTCCTTCGCGATCTGGCTGGCCGATTGGCCTTCGGCCCACATTCTTTTCAGCGTCTCGACGCGCTCTTCGGTCCAGGACATGGTTCTTCCTTGGCTGTCTGCGGCGCCGCGAGCCATTGCCCGCATCCTGCTCCGCACTGGAGAAAACTTCTTGCCCCCTATTCTATTCGGGGGGCGCATCGGGATACAACCCCGACACCAGGAGCAGAAACATGGGGGCCGACATGCAAAATTCAACCGAAATGGGCGTGCGCCGATTCGGGCGAATGAACTGGCTGGGGGTCTACACGCTGTCAATGCGCGAAATCCAGCGGTTCATGGCGATCTGGAACCAGACCATTGCTGCGCCGCTGGTCACGGCGGCGCTGTTCCTGTCGGTCTTCGCACTGGCGATCGGCCCGACCCGGGGCGAGGTGATGGGGGTGCCTTTCGTCCAGTTCCTGGCGCCCGGCATCATGATGATGACGGTGATCCAGAACGCCTTTGCCAACAGTTCCTCGTCGATCATCGGGGCCAAGGTCATGGGAAGCATCGTCGACACGCTGATGCCCCCGCTATCGCCACTGGAACTGGTCATCGGGTATACGGTCGGCGGCATGGCACGGGGGGTCATGGTCGCGCTGGCGATCGGCGTCGCGGTGATGGTCTTTCTGGGTATGGGCGTCGCCCATCCGGTCTGGGCTTTGACGTTCGTGCTGCTGGGCTCGGCACTTTTGGCCGGGCTGGGAATCTTTGCCGGCATCCTGGCACAGAAATTCGACCAGATGGCGGCAATCACAAATTTCATCATCACGCCGCTCAGCTTTCTTTCCGGCACGTTCTATTCGGTCGACACCCTGCCGCCGGCGATGCGGGTGATTACCCATCTGGACCCGGTCTTCTACCTGATCGACGGGGTGCGCTACGGCATCATCGGGCAGTCGGACAGTTCGCCATGGTTGGGTCTGCTGGTCTGTTCCGTCGTGACGCTGGCGGTGTTGACGCTGGACTGGTACTGGTTCCGGATCGGTTACCGGATGAAGGCATGATCGCACGCAGTCATCAAAAGGGCGACGCGGCCTCGGTGGCGGTTTATTCCGACTGCGAGACCTTCCGCTACATGCTGACGCGGGAATGGGCGCCGGGCGGGGACAAGGCCCTGTTCGTTATGCTCAACCCCTCGACCGCGACCGAGCGGCAGAACGATCCCACGGTGGAGCGTTGCGAACGCCGCGCACGGGCGCTTGGTTTCGGGGCGTTCCGGGTGGTGAACATCTTTGCCTTGCGCGCGACCGATCCCAGAAAACTGCGCGCCATCGCCGATCCAGTGGGTCCTGAAAACGACGATGCAATCCGCCTGAGTGCCCCCTGGGCCGACCGGATCATTTGCGCGTGGGGCACGCATGGCGCATTTCTCGACCGCGGCGCGGCGGTCGAACACATGCTGCGCGCCACCGGCCGGCCACTCTTCCATCTGGGCCTGACCCGGGCCGGACACCCGAAACATCCCCTCTATATCGCTTACACGCAACACCCCCAGCACTGGACCTGAGCCGGGCACGCGCCCCGGTCGTCGTCAGAAGAGAGGCCCCATGCCGTCAGATATTCCAGGCTTCACACAATCGCGCATCGCAACAAACGGCATCCGCCTTTCGGTGCACCAGGGCGGCGGCGGCCGACCGCTGATCCTTTTGCACGGCTATCCGCAAAATCATATGTGCTGGGCCAAGGTGGCGCCCGAACTCACCCGGCATTTCAATGTCATCATTCCCGATCTGCGCGGCTATGGCGACAGCGACGCGCCGGCAGACGACACCGCTCACACCGTCTATTCCAAGCTCGAGATGGCCAGGGACGTCGTCGGGCTGATGGATGCGCTGGGGATCGAAAAGGCGATGATCCTGGGGCACGACCGCGGCGCGCGGGTCACCTATCGCCTGGCACTCGACCATCCGCACCGCGTTGACCGTATCGGCATCATCGAGATCGTGCCGACTGGTGATTTCTGGGCCGCCTGGAACGCCGATCTTGCGCTGGCAGCCTATCACTGGACCTTTCTTGCCCAGCCCAGCCCCCTGCCCGAGCGGTTGATCGCGGCCGATCCGGTCGCCTATCTCGATCATACGCTGAGCAGCTGGACACTGGACAAAACGCTGGCCCATTTCGGCGAAGCGGCGCTTGCCTCCTATCGCAGGCAGGCCGGAGATCCGGCACGCATCGCGGCGATGTGCGCCGACTACCGGGCCGGGGCCACCACTGATCGCGACCTCGATGAAGAAGACCGTGCCGCCGGCCGACAGATCGCATGCCCGGTCAAGTTCCTTTGGGCCGAAACCGGATTTCCCGCGCGCACCGGCGACCCCGCCGCGACCTGGCGCCCATGGGCACCGGATTTGCAGGACAGCTCATGCAGGTCCGGCCACTTCGCCATGGAAGAGAACCCCGCCGCGGTGAAGGACAGCTTTGTCGCCTTCTTTCGTGGCTGAGTCCGGCATCACTCTGCCGGCGGCAGAGACGGATGCGGAGTGATCTGCATGTTAGCGGCAGAATCTTCACGCCCGGGCCGAACCCTGTCCCGGAACAGAACGTCCACCACAAGCCCAATAATGATGGCCAGAAAGATCGAAAGCAGCAAGCCGACGAAGAACAAGGCGAGCAATGGCGACACAAATGCAGAAATCATGACTTTATACCCCTAAGAGAGCCTTGATTTCGTCATAGTTTCGCCCCAATCGCAATGCGCTTCGTCAATGATTGTGCATGTATGCGAAACACTTTTGGATATTTGGCCCAACTGCCCCGGAATCGGTGACGACGCCATGCCTGAGCATTGATACGTGATTAACCTTGCCTGCGAAAATCCGTCGATCACGAGAATCATCCAGCATATCATTGCGCCGGTGGGGGCCATGCTCCGGACTGTGACCGGGGCAATTCATAAGGGGTAAGGCGATGTTCGGCTTGGCGGGGTTGCTGGGGCTTGTGATGGTCGGTCTCTCGGTCGACATGAGCGATGACACGACAGCATCAAGCGACGGGATTGACGCCGAGGGCGCGGATGACGGGGATCGGATCAACACGCAGGAAGCGGCCGAACGGGCCGATTCCACCGGAGCGGGTTCGATTCACGCCTTCATCTTCGGTGAGGGCGAAGAAAACATCACGAACGGAACCGAGGGCAATGACACGATCGGCGGAACCGCCGCCGCGGACAGCATCGACGGATTGGGCGGCGAAGATGTCGTGTATGGCGCGGCGCACGATGACAGCCTGTCCGGCGGGGCCGGCAGCGACCTTCTGGACGGGGCCGGCGATCACGATACGATTGATGGCGGGCCGGGGAACGACCGGCTGCAAGGCGATTTCGGTAATGACGACCTGAACGGAGGCGCAGAGGATGATGAGTTGATGGGGCAGTCCGGCACGGACACGATGCAAGGCGGCACAGGGAATGACAGGCTTGTCGGGGGCGCCGGGGCAGACCTTTTGTCCGGCGGCGATGGGGATGACGGGCTGATGGGCTGCGTCGGTGGCGACACGCTGATCGGCCGGGGCGGCGCCGACACCCTTAACGGAAATGATGGCAACGATACGATCTTCGGTGTCACGCCGAATAATGGGGGCACCCCGCCCGAGGATGACGCGACCAGGGATTATCTCAACGGGGGCAATGGCGATGATGCCCTGTTTCCCGGTGCCGGCGACAACGCCAATGGCGGAGCCGGCAGCGACAGTTTCACCCTGGGCGACTGGATCGCCGATGGCGGCCCGGTGCTGATCGAGGATTACGACGCGAACGAGGATTCGCTGGTGGTCGTCTATGACGACGCGGCCCATCCCGATCCGGAACTGACCGTGGAAACCGCGGCCGGCACCCCCGAAAACGCGCAGTTGCTGCTGGACGGTCTGCCGCTGGCCGAGGTCAGCGGCGCGGCCGGCCTGGACCCCTCGCAGGTGGCGCTGGTGGCGCAAAGTGCGATCGAGGCCGCCGCCACGTGACCCTTGGCGCAGGCGCGACGCGGCGCTAGGGTTCCCCGGAAGACAGGCAGCCGAGGACCGCCCGTGAAAGACGATGGCCAGGCCGACAGGACAATGAACGAGGAAATCGCCGCCCTGCGCAGCGAAATCGCCGATCTCAACCGCCACCGGTTCGTCCGCGCGCATGATTCCTGGACGGGGCTGTTTGCCTACAACTTCCTGCGGGGGCTGGCGCTGGGGCTGGGCACCGTGGTCGGCGCCACGATCCTGGTCTCGATCGCCGCGTTTTTCCTGACCAAGATCGATTTCGTGCCGATCATCGGAGAATGGGCTGCGCGGATCGCCCAGGAAATCCAGCCGCCGCAGTAACCCCCTTTTCTTTTGTGTCGAATTCCCCTATACGCGCGCATCTGCTGGGTCCGCCCGGCGCAGAATCTCCAAAGGCCCTGCTGGACGACATCCCGGCTTTGCCTTCCACCTCAATCCCCGAAAGGAGACCCCGATGTCGATTACTGCCGAAGAAAAACAGCGCATCGTCAAGGAATTTGCCACCAAGGAAGGCGACACCGGATCGCCCGAAGTGCAAGTCGCGATCCTGACGTCCCGCATCTCGACGCTGACCGAGCATTTCAAGACCCACAAGAAGGACAACCATTCC
>JADQCD010000315.1 GCA_016278285.1 Actibacterium sp. | reverse complement strand
GGGCGGCGCGCTGCTGCTGCGGGCGCGGTTGCCCGCGCTGGGCCGGCCGGACGCGGCGGTGGCGCTGGACGGCGCGATCACGCTGGTCATGGCCGTGGTGGTGATCGCGCTGATGGCTGAGGTCGGCCCCGCGCTGCGCGGGTCGCCTGGACCCCTGCTGATGACATTCGCGGTGGTGCTGCTGGTCTCTTTCGGCGTGCAGGTGGTGGCCTTTTTCGCCTATCGCCGCGCGGGCAGCGGCGCGGCGGGGCCGGGGCTGGCGATCGCCGCCGGAAACCGCAACCTGGCGCTGCTTTTCGCCGCCCTGCCCGAGGAGACGCGCGCGGCCCTGCTGCTCTACCTCGGCCTCTATCAGATCCCGATGTATCTGACGCCGCTGGTTCTGCGCCCGCTCTATGCCCTGGCGGACAGGGCGGATTGACCGCGCCGCGATAATCGCGTTCCATCCGCTGGCCGACCGATCCCGATCAAGGCCACGGGACCTCCCGGGCGCCGGATCGCCGGACGAGTCTGAAAGATGACGGAGGCATGATGGACGCCCGCGAAATCCAGCAGACGCTGCGCCCTGGTCGCGATCGCGGGCCTGGGGATTGCCGTCGGGTTGGTGGCGCATTTTCTGGCGCGGCCGGAAGGCGCGACATTGTTCCGGATCGCCGCCACCCTGCCGGTGCTGGCCACTCTGCTGTTCGAAATCGTCACCAGCCTGCGCCGGGGGGATCTCGGCCTCGACATCGTGGCGGCGCTGTCGATGAGCGCGGCGCTGATCTTCGGCGAAATCCTCGCCGCGGCGGTCGTGGCGCTGATGTATGCGGGCGGGCAATACCTGGAAGGCTATGCCGCGAAACGCGCGCGGCGCGAGATGACCGCGCTTCTGTCGCGGGTGCCGCGTACCGCCATGCGCCACAGCAACGGCGGGCTGGACGAGGTGCTGCTGGACGCGGTGGGGAGCCCGGCGACCGCCTGCTGATCCGCCATGGCGACGTGGTGCCGGTGGACGGCAGCGCGGCAGAGGGGCGCGCCGTGCTGGACCAGTCGGCGCTGACCGGCGAGTCGCTGCCGGTGCGGCCGGGGCGCAACCGTCCGCATCGTCCGCGCCAAGGCCGAAATCCATTCCGGACAATGGCTTCGAGGCGCCCGACCCGCGGACGATCGCCAACGATGCGGACGGTAGGCCGAACGGGAAGGTTGAGAGCGTCCGCGCCAACCCGTTGAAATTCAAAGACGGGACCGTTGCGGACGGTGCGGACGCAAACTGCGCTGTTCAATCCGAGCCGGAAAAACGGCGGCCACCAGCTGGAGGGCACGGCTATGAGCGCCGCGAACGCCTTGCGGGCCGCCCGCGATGCCGGAATCGGCCTGCATGTGGATTGCGTCGATCTTGTTTTGGAAGCATCGGCGCCGCCGCCCGCCGCCGTCCTCGATCTGCTGACCCGCCACAAGGCGGACCTGATCGTGCTCTTGCGAACCGGCGATGACGGCTGATCGGCATTCGGTCGGGCGCGCGCGGCCGTTCCTTGACCCGGGTCAAGACCGCCCGGGCGCCAATGCGTCACGATCCCGACGACGCATTGCAAGAGGTATAAGTGCCGATGAGCCCCCGATGACACCTAACCTGCAAGAAGCAAGATCGGGTCTCGCCGATACAAGACGGCTCTCCGATTTCCCAACCGGCACGCGGTCCCCGAAGATGTCGTGCCGCGACTCGCTGCCGGAGACGTGTTGTCCGAGCGCGCTGAAAGGATGGGCACCCGGGAACTGCATTTGGACCGGATGTGGCAGCCACCGCGCTGACGACGGACGGAGGCATCATCCCGGCATGGGAAGCCCGCGGCGCAATCGCACAAGAAAGGAGAAGTGAGAAAACGGTAACCGGCCAATGATCTGCTGCACCTCAACGCCGAAGCGGTCGGAGATGATTTCAGCATGGCGAAAAGGCGCGTGGCAGATCACGCCAGATTACGAAGGGCGGCACAGACGCGCGGGGTTTCGGTAATACGGCCGAAAGGGCCCGGGATGCTGTTGTCTGTTGTCCCGGGCCCGTATCGTGCATTGGAGCTGAGATCAGTTCAGCGCCTTGTCGGTGATCATATGGGTCCAGGCGGAGTCGCCCGGGTGCTCGGTGATCACCGGGTCCGAGCCGCCCGAAAGAAGCGTTTCCACCGTGCGTTCGAAATCGGCCGGATCAAGTTCACCGTTGGAGCCCGCGGTGAGTTTGGCGATCTCGCGCATCATCCGCTTCTGGTGCTTCTCGGTCTGGGCGCCGGTGGCGTCGTTTTCCAGAACGATCATCGCCGCCTCGTCGGGGTGTTCCTCGGCCCATTTCCAGCCCTTCATGGAGGCCCGGACGAAGCGCACGAGCTTGTCGACCATCTCGGGATCTTCGAGCTTGTCCTCGGTCACATAAAGCCCGTCCTCGAGCGTCGCGACGCCCTGATCCTCGTATTTGAAGGTAACCAGTTCTTCGGGTTTGATGCCGGCGTCGATGATCTGCCAATACTCGTTATAGGTCATGGTCGAGATGCAGTCGGCCTGATCCTGAAGCAGCGGATCGACGTTGAATCCCTGCTTGAGCACCTCGACGCCGTTCTCGCTTCCGTCCGTGGGGATGTCGAGCCGACTCATCCAGCTCAGGAACGGGAACTCGTTGCCGAAGAACCAGACGCCCAGCGTGCGGCCGCGAAGATCCTCGGGGCTCTCGATCCCGGTCGATTTCAGGCAGGTCAGCATCATGCCCGAACGCTTGAAGGGCTGCGCGATGTTGACCAGCGGCAGGCCCTTTTCGCGTGCCGCCAGCGCGGCGGGCATCCATTCCACGGCTACGTCCGCGCCGCCGCCGGCGAGCACCTGAGTGGGCGCGATGTCGGGTCCGCCGGGCTTGATGGTCACGTCGAGGTTTTCCTCTTCGTAAAACCCCTTGTCCTTGGCCACATAGTAGCCGCCGAACTGCGCCTGCGTGACCCATTTGAGTTGCAGGGTCAGGTCGTCGGCGGCCTGTGCCATGCCGGCCCAAAGGCCGGCGGCGGCAAGTCCGATTGTCTTTGCGATAGTCTTCATGTCAGTCTCCCTTGTTGTGGTGTGTTTGTCGTTATGTCCGGCCCCGTTGTGACGGGTGCCAGAATGTCACCGCTTTCTCGATCACGGTGACACCGCCGTAAAAGGCGGACCCTGCGAGTGCGGCAACCACGATCTCGGCCCAGACCATGTCGATGGCCAGCCGGCCGACCGAGGTCGAGATGCGAAAGCCCATTCCCATGATGGGCGAGCCGAAGAACTCGGCGACGATGGCGCCGATCAGCGCCAGGGTGGTGGCGATCTTGAGACCGTTGAAGATGAACGGCATCGCCGCCGGCAGGCGCAGCTTCAGCAGCGTCTGGCCATAGCTGGCCGCGTAGGTGCGCATCAGGTCGCGCTGTATCGCGTCGGTGGCCTTGAGCCCCGCGGCGGTGTTCACCAGCATCGGGAAGAACACCATCGCCACCACCACAGCGGCCTTGGATTGCCAGTCGAAGCCAAACCACATCACCATTATCGGAGCGACCCCGACGATCGGCAGGGCGGCGACGAAATTGCCCACCGGCAACAAACCGCGGGTCAGGAATGACGACCGGTCGATGGCAATCGCCGCCAGCACCGCCGCGCCACAGCCCATGGCATAGCCCGTGAGCGCACCTTTCAGCACCGTCTGCACGAAATCGATCCAAAGCGTGCCCAGGCTGGTGGCGAATCGCTCTGCGATGGCGGTGGGGGCGGGCAGGATCACGGGGCTGACCTCCAGACCCCGCACGACAAGCTCCCACATCACCAGTATCGTGACGCCGAAGATTGTAGGCACCGCATAGCGCGCCTCTCGCATGCCACTGCGTGCCAGCCGCACATTGGCATACAAGGCCAGAAGCCAGATTGCGATGGCAAGACCGACAAGCGTCATCGCATCACCCCCATGCGTCGGTCGGCCGCGCGCTGGATGGCGGTCACGATCAGGATCAGCCCGCCGGCGAGGATCGCCGCGGCAAAGAGCGCCGCCCACATGATCAACGGTTGGCCGAACTGGCTGCCGATCAGCATTCGTGCGCCAAGCCCGTTGATCGCCCCTGTGGGCAGTTCGCCGACGATGGCGCCGATCAAGCTGGCCGCGATTGCAACCTTAAGCGAGGCGAAGAAATACGGAAGCGACGACGGAAGACGCAGTTTCCAGAACACCTGCGCGCGGGTGGCGCCATAGGTCTTGAGCAGGTCAAGCTGCATGTGTTGCGGCGACCGCAACCCAGAGACCATGCTGACCAGCACGGGAAAGAACGACAGATAGGCCGAGATGATCGCTTTGGGCACCAGCCGGTCCTCGACCCCAAGGGCATTGGACACCACCACGATCATCGGCGCCAGCGCCACGATCGGCACGGTCTGGCTGATCACCGCCCAGGGCATCACCGACATGTTCACCGTGCGGCTGTGCACGATGGCGACGGCCAGACCGACACCCACCGCAATGCCGAGCGCGAAGCCCCAGAGCGTGGCCTCGAGCGTGATGAAGCCGTGATAGACTAAACTGCGTTTGGAGGTGATCTCGTGCCCGAAAACACCGTCCCAGAGCGCCGTGACCACCTGGTGTGGCGCGGCGACGACGGGACGGTCCTGTGTCATGGTCGCGGTGAAAAGATCGGCAAATCCCACCTCGCGGTCGGCCCGCGCGGCCTGGTCCATGACCCAGGCGGCATTCATCCAGAAGGCAGCGAGATACCAGATCACGAGGATCGCGGCGACGACGGTGAGCACGGGCAGGGTGTTGCGCATCATGACCCTCCTGCGACCGGCCGGCGCGGGACCAGGGCGAGTATGACACATGCCTCAGTCGTCATAGCCGTGCCCGGCGCGCAGGCCCTCGCGGACGCGATGGGCGACTTCCAGGAATTCCGGCGTGTCGCGAATGTCGAGCGGGCGCTCCTTCGGCAGCGGGCTCTCGATCACGTCGGTGATCCGGCCCGGCCGGGGACTCATCACCACGATCCGCGTGGACAGGTAGACCGCCTCGGGAATTGAGTGTGTGACGAAGCAGATTGTCTTCTCGGTCCGCTCCCAGAGCTTGAGAAGCTGCTCGTTCAGATGGTCGCGGACGATCTCGTCGAGCGCGCCGAAGGGTTCGTCCATCAGCAGGATGTCGGCATCGAAGGCCAGCGCCCGTGCGATGCTGGCGCGCTGCTGCATTCCGCCCGAGAGCTGCCAGGGGAACTTCTTCTCGAACCCGGCCAGGTCGACAAGCTCCAGCACCCGGGCGATCCGCTCGTTCTGCTCGGCCTTACCGAAGCCCATGATTTCAAGCGGCAGCCGGACATTGCCGCCGATGGTGCGCCACGGGTAAAGCCCCGCCGCCTGGAAGACATAGCCATAGGCGCGGTCGCGGCGTGCCGCCTCGGCGCTGACACCGTTCACGGTGATGGTGCCGCCGGTCGGATGTTCAAGGTCGGCCATGACGCGCAGGAACGTCGTCTTGCCGCAGCCCGAGGGGCCGATGAAGCTGACGAAATCGCCCTTCTCGACGTCGAGGGTCACGTCCTGAAGCGCATGGACGGACCCGTCGCCCGTCTGGAAGGTCAGCGACAGATCCCGTGCGCTGATGACTGTGTCGGTCGTCACGTGTCACACCCCGCTCGCCTGGGCTGCATTGGGCCCATGCTGGCTGTTCATTGTCAACGGGCCGCGCCCGCCCGGTGGCGGATGCGACGGGATTTCTCAGATCCCTGCCGGAATATTCATCGGGTCGCGATGAATCTGTTTCGGCGCGGTCAGTTCCTTCCACTTCGACAGCGCCGCATGCGCCGAGGGGAAGGCCGGGCGCGGCACGAAACGGCCCCGACCGGGCTGTGGCTGCGAATTCTGCCCCCAGGCCCAGATCACCTCGCCGCGGCTGATGGTATAGCGGGCGTTCGCGGTGACTTCGAAGCCTTCGAACACGTTGTAGTCGAGGATCGAATGGTGGTTGGCCGCCGAGATCGTCCTGGAAATCTTCGGGTCCCACACGGTGATGTCGGCATCCGCGCCTTCCACGATCGCGCCCTTCCTGGGGTAGATGTTGAGGATCTTGGCGACATTGGTCGAGGTGACGGCGACGAATTCGTTGGGGGTCAGGCGCCCGGTCTCCACGCCGCGAGTCCAGAGCACCGAGAGGCGTTCCTCCAGCCCGTTGGAGCCGTTGGGGATCTTGGTGAAGTCGCCCACGCCCATGCGCTTCTGCTCGGTCGAGAAGGCGGCGTGGTCGGTTGCCACCACCTGCAGGCTGCCGGCCTGAAGCCCGTGCCACAGGCTGTCCTGATGCTCCTTGTTGCGGAACGGAGGGCTCATCACGCGCCGCGCCGCATGGTCCCAGTCGGTGTTGAAGTATTCGCTCTCGTCCAGCGTCAGGAACTGCGCCAGCGGCTCTCCGTAAACGCGCATCCCTTTTTGCCGTGCCCGGCGGATCGCCTCGTGCGCCTGCTCGCAGGACACATGCACGATGTAGAGCGGAACGCCGGCGGCGTCGGCGATGGTGATGGCGCGGTTCGCTGCCTCGCCCTCGAACTCTGGCGGGCGGGAATACGCATGGCCCTCGGGTCCGGTGATGCCCTTTTCCAGCATCTGGGCCTGCATGTCGGCCACCAGATCGCCGTTTTCGGCATGGACCATGGGCAGCGCGCCCAGCTCCTTGCAGCGCTTGAACGAGGCGAACATCTCGTCATCCTCGATCATCAGCGCGCCCTTGTAGGCCATGAAGTGCTTGAACGAGTTCACGCCCATTTCCACGGCGTCCTTCATCTCGTTGAAGATGGTCTCGTTCCAGCCGGTAACCGCCATGTGATAGCCGATGTCGGTGCAGATCTGCGGCGCCGACTTGCGGTGCCATTCGTTGATCGCGTTCTTGATTGATCCGTCCGGCCCGGGAAGGCAGAAATCCACCAGCATGGTGGTCCCGCCGCAGGCCGCGGCCCAGGTGCCGGTCTCGAAGGTCTCGGCGGCGGTAGTACCCATGAAGGGCATTTCCATGTGGGTATGCGGGTCGATGCCGCCGGGGATCACATAGGCGCCCTCGGCATCGATATACTCGTCGCCCTTCAGGTTCTCGCCGACCTGCTTGATCTTTTCGCCTTCGATCAGCACGTCGGCGGTCCACGTCCGGTCCGCGGTGCAGACCGTGCCGTTCTTGATGACTTTGGTGGTCATAGTCTAACTCCCTGAATTTGGTCCCGGCAGCCACTTCTTCCTGGTGGAAATACTCCGGGGGTTTGGGGGCTGGCCCTCAATCACTCCACGATCCGTGCCGTCTCGATCACTGCGTGCATCAGGACATCCGCGCCGGCGCTGGCCCATTCCTTCGAAATCTCCTCGGCCTCGTTGTGGCTCAGCCCGTCCACGCAGGGGCACATCACCATCGCGGTGGGGGCCACGCGGTTGATCCAGCAGGCGTCGTGGCCGGCGCCCGAGATCAGGTCACGATGCGAGTAGCCCAGCCGCTCGGCGGCGTTGCGCACGGCCGCCACGCAGCCCTCGTCGAACTTGACGGGATCGAAGCCGCCGACCTTTTCGAATTCGACGCCCAGGCCCATCTCGTCGCAGATCTTCCGCCCGCCCTCGCGCAGGCGCTTTTCCATGTCCGCGATCACATCGATGTCGGGCGAGCGGAAATCGACCGTGAACACTGCCTTTCCGGGGATGACGTTGCGCGAATTGGGATAGACGTTGATCTGCCCGGCCGCGCCGACGGCGTCGGGCTTGTGGCTCCAGGCGATCTGATCGACCAGGTCGAGGATCCGCGCCATGCCCAGCCCGGCATTCTTGCGCATAGGCATCGGGGTCGAGCCGGTATGGCTTTCCTTGCCCGTCACCGTCACCTGCGTCCAGCTGAGCCCCTGACCATTGGTCACGACGCCCACGTCCTTGCCCTCGGCCTCCAGGATCGGGCCCTGCTCGATGTGCAGCTCGAAAAAGGCATGCATCTTGCGCGCGCCCACCTTCTCGTCGCCCTTCCAGCCGATCCGCTCCAGCTCATCGCCGAATGTCTTGCCCTCGGCATCCTCGCGCGCATAGGCCCAGTCCTGGTCATGCACACCGGCGAAGACGCCCGAGGCCAGCATGGCTGGGGCAAATCGGGTGCCTTCCTCGTTGGTCCAGTTGGTCACCACGATGGGGTGTTTGGTCTTGATGTTCAGGTCATTGAGCGTGCGGATGATCTCCAGCGCGCCCAACACACCCAGCACGCCGTCATACTTTCCGCCCGTGGGCTGGGTGTCGAGGTGAGAGCCCACATAGACCGGCAGCGCGTCGGGGTCGGTGCCTTCGCGGCGGGCGAACATGTTGCCCATCTGGTCGAGCCCCATGGAACACCCCGCTTCCTCGCACCATTTCTGAAACAATGCGCGCCCTTCGGCATCCTCGTCGGTGACGGTCTGGCGGTTGTTGCCGCCGGCCACGCCGGGGCCGATCCTGGCCATCTCCATGATCGCGTCCCACAAGCGGTCGGCATTGATTCTGAGGTTCTGCCCAGGTGCGGCCATTGTCATGTCTCCATACGTTCCGGGACTCTTTTCGGCCCCCTTGCAAACGGTCATTTCCTGACCGTATGGTCAAGATGAAAGCACCACAGCCTGACCATCCGGTCAAGAAATTTCTCGGGCGCCTGAAAAATGTCCTCTAATGCCCGCCCGCTCAGCAAGAAGAAAATCCGCCAGGAAAACGAGCGGCTGATCCTCGATGCGGCCGAAAAAGTCTTTGCAGAGGCGGGGTTTGGCGGGGCGACCATGCAGCTTATCGCCGATCTCGCCGGGCTGCCCAAGGCCAATCTGCACTACTATTTCCCGACCAAGGAATCGCTTTACCGGCAGGTGGTGCAGACCATCTTTCAGGATTGGCTCAAGGCCGCCGACATCTTCGATGCCGCCCCCGGCCCGGTGGAGGGAATCGGCGCCTATATCGACGCCAAGATGGAAATCAGCCGACGGCACCCGGCGGGCTCCAAGGTCTGGGCGTCGGAGGTGATGCACCGCGCGCCGGTCATCCAGGATTACCTGGAAACCACCCTCGTGGAATGGACCGAGGACCGCATGCAGGTGATTCAGCGCTGGATCGACGCCGGCCAGATGGACCCGATTGACCCGCGCTACCTGCTCTACATGCTCTGGGCCACGACCCAGCACTATGCCGATTTCGGCCACCAGATCGAGACATTGAATGACGGCAAGCCGCTGTCGAATGAGCAGTGGGAAGACGCCAAGAATTCGGTCAAGGCCATCATCCTGAAGGGGGTGGGCGCGCGGCCTTCCAAGGGGACGTGAAATGACCCAGGATGTTGGAACCGCCCTGCGCACTCTGACGGAGAACCGGATGAACCAGACCGACCCCGCGTCAAAACCCAGCCTTATCCAGCAGCGCAACCGCAAGCGCATTCTCGATGCCGCGCTTGACGTTTTCTCGCGGCACGGGTTTCGCGGTTCGACGCTCGATCAGATCGCCGCGGCGGCTGGGCTGAGCAAGCCCAACATCCTGTATTATTTCTCCGGCAAGGAGGAGATCCACGTCTCGCTTCTGAACGGTCTGATGGACGCCTGGCTGGCGCCGCTTCGCGAGGTCGACCCCGCGGGCGAGCCGCTTGACGAGATCTTGCGCTATGTTCACCGCAAGCTGGAGATGAGCCGGGAGTTC
The DNA here is from genome assembly GCA_016278285.1 of Actibacterium sp. Taxonomy (GTDB): domain Bacteria; phylum Pseudomonadota; class Alphaproteobacteria; order Rhodobacterales; family Rhodobacteraceae; genus JADQCB01. The sequence goes on along the minus strand of JADQCD010000315.1, from coordinate 1,851 downwards.
CCCCGCGAAAGCCGCCTTTTCGCCAACGAGATCCTTCAGGGCGCGCCGCGGATGGCGCCGCATCTCGAAATCGAGCTGAAACCGTTGGTGGACAAGAAGACCGCGCTTATCAAGCGTTGGATCGCCGAAGGCCGGCTGGCGCGGGTCGATCCCCACCATCTGATCTTCTCCGTCTGGGCGACGACGCAACATTACGCGGATTTCGCCACCCAGATTCAGGTGCTGATGGACGGACGCGAGGTGCACGAGGGGGCCGAAGCCTTTCTCGAAACGCTGTACCGGCGGCTACTTGCGCTTTAACCGACAGTTTACCATGGCCGGGGCAAGATGGGCCCATGCAGACCTTCGATGCGAAAGAACAGGCACAAAGGTGGATCGATCACATGTTCGCCGCGAAATCGGCCCGCCGCGGCGCGGTGGTGCGGCGGTCTCGTGCATGGGTCGATCGCGAGGTCGGTCGCCCCCGGTTCGAAGCGGAAGTGCGCCGCCGGGGGTTTCACCTTATTGAGACGGCGGATCGGTTCATTGTAGTTTGTCACAACGGACCGATCCGCATTCTATTTTAAGAAAATTCGTCGAATTTTCACGGCTGGAGATTTTTCAACGAAAAATCTCGGTCTCTACTCCGCCGCACAGCGCCCGGGATTGTTGGGGTGCATGGTCCAGTTTGCATATTCCTCCTGCACCATCTGGCCGGTGCGTTCGTCCACCGTGCCGGGCGCCAGTTGTTCCATGGTGATGCAGCCCTCGACGGGGCAGACATTGACGCACAGGTTGCAGGCCACGCATTCTGCGTCGATCACCTCGAACACGCGATCCTCGGACATCGAAATCGCCTGGTGGCTGGTGTCCTCGCACGCGGCATAGCAGCGCCCGCACTTGATGCAGAGGTCCTGGTCGATGCGCGCCTTGGTGACGTAGTTGAGGTTCAGGTGCTGCCAGTCGGAAAGATTCGGCACCGCGCGCCCGACCAGATCTTCCGTCGAGATGAAGCCTTTCTCGTCCATGTAGAGCGACAGCCCCGAGATCATCTCCTGCACGATCTTGAAGCCATAGGTCATCGCCGCGGTACAGACCTGCACGTTGCCCGCACCGAGGGCCATGAACTCGGCCGCGTCGCGCCAGGTGGTGACCCCGCCAATTCCCGAGATGGGCAACCCGGCGAGCGATGGTGTGCGGGCGATCTCGGCCACCATGTTGAGCGCGATCGGTTTCACCGCCGGGCCGCAATAGCCGCCATGCGCGCCCTTGCCGTCGATCGTGGGCTCCGGGGCGAAATTATCGAGGTTGACGCCGGTGATCGAGTTGATCGTGTTGATGAGGCTCACCGCGTCGGCACCGCCGTCCTTGGCGGCCTGAGCGGGTTTGCGGATGTCGGCGATGTTCGGCGTGAGTTTGACGATCACCGGCATGTCGGTGTGCGTCTTGCACCATTCGGTGACCTGCTGGACGTATTCCGGCACCTGCCCCACGGCCGAGCCCATGCCGCGTTCACTCATCCCGTGGGGGCAGCCGAAGTTGAGCTCCACGCCGTCGGCGCCGGTTTCCGCGACCCGGTGCAGGATTGCCTTCCAGCTGTCTTCGTTGACCGGCACCATCAGGCTGACCACGATGGCGTGGTCCGGATAATCCCGCTTGACGCGGGCGATTTCCTCCAGGTTCACATCAAGCGGTCGGTCGGTGATCAACTCGATGTTGTTCAGGCCCAGAAGCCGCCGATCGGCGCCCCAGATGGCGCCGTATCGCGGGCCGTTGACGTTGACGATGGGCGGGTCCTCGCCCAGGGTCTTCCAGACAACCCCGCCCCAGCCGGCCTCGAAGGCGCGGCGGACGTTGTATTCCTTGTCCGTG
>JADQCD010000087.1 GCA_016278285.1 Actibacterium sp. | reverse complement strand
CTGCGCGCCGGGGGCGTGCTCGGCGATCTTGTCAAGCTCTTCCTCGGCGTCGGCCGCGAACAGATCGATCCCCGCGTGATGCGCAAAGGCGATGTCAGAGGCGCGCTTGACCGTGTTGCCGAACGAGATGGTCTCGGGCGCGGCGCCGAGGCTGAGGCACAGCTCGATCTCGCCGCGTGAGGCGGCATCGAAATGCGAGCCGAGATTTATGAGCGCCTCGATGATCGCACGGTCGGGGTTGGCCTTGACGGCATAGTGAATATCGGCGCGGCCCAGCCCGTCTTTCAGCGCGCGATACTTCTCGGCCACGGCCTGGGTATCCAGCACCAGCGTCGGCCGGTCGAAATGGCTCGCGCGGATGAAGGATTGGATGCGGGAGACAGGGGCGACGGCGGTGCGGCCGACAAAGTCGGTTATCGTAGCGTTCATGGTCATCTCCTATAGACCCGGCCATATATGACCGCTCACTTCCAAGGGAGACGTTACCGTCGCTACTTAACCGCTGGGCGTACCAGTGCCCGGACAGAGGCGCGTGCGTTGGCGTCTATGAGGGCGCATCTAGGGCCTCGACCGAGTCGTTGCAACAGGCAATGTCGGCACGGCAAAAAAAATATTCACCGCCCCCGCCGCGCGTTGCATTTTCGCCGCGGATGGGAACATGCAGCGGGGCCGGCCCGCATGCTATGCTGCAACGCGGGAACAGTGACGGGGGGCAGGATGAAGGTTGGAATTGTGGGGGCCGGGATGGTCGGCAGCGCGACGGGCTATGCCCTGGCGCTGACCGGCACGGTCAGCCAGGTCGTGCTGGTGGATCTGAACGCCGACCTGGCCCGGGCGCAGGCCGAAGACATCTCGCACGCGGTGCCCTTTGCCTCATCGACGGTGGTCATGGCCGGCGACTACGCCGCGCTGACAGATGCCGCGGTCGTGATCCTCGCCGCCGGCGTCGGACAGAAGCCGGGCGAGTCGCGGCTGGAGCTTCTGGGGCGCAATGCAGAGGTTTTCGCCGACGTCACGGCCGGGGTGCTGAAACACGCGCCCGACGCGATCCTGCTGGTGGCGTCCAATCCGGTGGACATCATGACGCAGATCACCACCCGGTTGACCGGGCGGCCGCCGGCGCGTGTCATCGGGTCGGGCACGATCCTGGATACCGCGCGCTTCCGCAGCCTGCTGGGCCGGCACCTCGGCATTTCGCCGCATTCCGTCCATGCCTATGTGTTGGGCGAACATGGGGACAGCGAGGTGCTGGCCTGGTCGAACGCGCGCGCCGGATCGGTGCCGCTGAGCTCTTTCGCGGCGCAGCTCGGCGCGCCGATCACCCGAAACGTGCGCGCCGGGATCGACGAAGGCGTGCGCCAGGCGGCATATCGCATCATCAACGGCAAGGGTGCGACCTGGTACGGGATCGGCGCGGGCCTGGCCCGTATCGTGCGCGCCATTGCGCGGGATGAACAGGTGGTGTTGTCCGTCTCCATCGTGACGGATGAGGTGGCGGGCGTGCACGACGTGGCGCTTTCCCTGCCGCGGGTCGTCGGCGCGGCGGGCGTCACCGCCGACCTGATGCCCGATCTGAACGACGCCGAGGCCGCAGAGCTCGAAGCCAGCGCGCAGTTGCTGAAGGACAGCGCGGACGCCGTGCCCCACTGAGCGCAAGGCCCCCGGATCGGCGTCGATCCGCGCCTCCCCCGGCCCCTGGACCCCTGCCAGCGGTATTGACGATCGCGCCCGCCGGGGCGGCGGCGAAATCGTTTCGCGCCCCGGCCTCGACGTCGTGTTCGAGCGGCGCATGTCGGCACCGGGTCCGAACGGACCAAGCCGACAAGACCTCGATTGCACGCACGGCAATACGGATCGTGATGGCTCGGTCCCCGGATGGCGTCCGCTTGAAGCTGCAAGGCTACAACGAGACCTTTGGCCAGGATTTCAGGTTCGGCGGGGAGATCCCTCCCGCACCTTCATTGCCCCGCCGACTTGAACGTTCCCGCCAAAGCACCCGCTTTCTTCTGGGCTGCCATGAAATCGGCCGACGAAAAGGCTTGGACGGTTTGCATGTTAGTGACGCCACCGCCCGCACCCGCAACGATCAGCGCGGCCATTAGCGACACTGTATCGTCCGATTCGACGGTCAGTTGAAAATCATGGGCGCCGGTGGTGACGTAGTAGGAAATGAATTTCCCTCCCATGCCCTCGACAAGAGATCGAACTGCCGCCTCTCTATCCGAAGGGTTTGCCATCATTCCTTTGATTGCATTATGAGAATAGTTGCCGCTGATAATGAAAGTCGACATCGCGATCCCCTTTTCCGGGCATAATGGCCGCCTTCGGGCGTCGCTCATAGCCGAGCGTGTGGCACCGAAGTCGATACCAAGTACAGAATATCATGCTTCACGAAGATCCCCTAGCGGCAGCTTCGTCGCGCAGCGCCGACAACGCCCCGCGGATTTCTGCGCGGGCGTTGGCCTGTCGGGGCCCCGGCGGCACCGTGTGCCATGCGCGGCGCGTCACCATCCGGCAAGTGGCTTACCCCTGCCCCAGGGCCTTTTTCACCTGCGCGGTGAAATCTTCGCCGCGTTTTTCGAAATTGTCGTACTGGTCGAAGCTGGCCGCCGCCGGGGCCAGCAGCACGGTCTCGCCCGTCTCGGCCTCTTCGGCGGCGCGGGCCACGGCGCGGGCCATCGTCTCGCAGACCTCGTGCGGGATGTCGGCCAGGTGCAGCGCGAAAGCGGCCGCCTCGCGCCCGATCACATAGGCCTTGGCGACATGCCCAAGCTGCGCCGCAACGGGGCCAAGGCCGCCGTCCTTTTCCAGACCACCGCAGATCCAGCGGATGCGCGGAAAGGCGGCCAGCGCCTTGGCGGCGCTGTCGGCGTTGGTGGCCTTGGAGTCGTTGACGAAACGCACCCCGCCCGCTTCGGCGATTAGCTGGCTGCGATGCGGCAGCCCCTCGAACGAGTGGAACGCCTGTTCGATCAGCTTCGGCGCCAGGCCCAGCGTACGCGTCGCGGCATAGGCGGCGCAGGCGTTCTGGTGGTTATGCGCGCCGGGCAGGCCGGCCACCCCGCGCAGGTCGATCGAGGCAACCTGCCGCCCCTTGCGCCATTCGGCCAGGAAACCCTTGCGCGCGAAGACCATCCAGCCGGGGCCGTCCAGCTTGCCGGCCGCCGAGATGCGGATCAGCCGTCCGTCGCCGCGCCCCTCGGCCATCTGGTTGGCAAGATACTGACCCTCGGCCTCGTCGACGCCGACGATCGCACGCTCCGGCCCGCCCTCGGCGAACAGCCGGCGCTTGGCCGCGAAATAGCCGCCCAGACCGCCATGCCGGTCCAGGTGATCCGGCGAGAAATTGGTGAACACCGCCACGTCGGGCGTCAGGGCGCGGGCCAGCTCGGTCTGATAGCTCGACAGCTCCAGCACCACGACACCGCCATCGCCGGGCGGGTCGATGTCCAGCACCCCGCGCCCGATATTGCCGGCAAGCTGCACTTCGCGCCCGGCCTCGCGCAGGATGTGGTGGATCAGCGCGGCGGTGGTTGATTTCCCGTTCGAGCCGGTGACCGCGATCACCCGCGGCGGGTTGTCGAAATGATCCCACGCGCCGGAGGCCAGAGAGCGGAAGAAGAGGCCGATATCGTTATCCACCGGCACGCCCGCCGCCCAGGCACGACGCACCACCCGGTTCGGCGCGGGATAGAGGTGCGGGATACCCGGCGACACGATCAGTGCCGCAATCCCCTGCCATGCGTCGGCGCGGGTCAGATCGGTGATCGCAAAGCCCTCGGCGGCGGCCTGGTCGCGCGCCTCTGCGTTGTCATCCCAGGCGATAACCTCGGCCGCCCCCGCGCGCAACGCGCGCGCCGCCGACAGGCCAGAACGGCCGAGCCCAAGCACGGCAACCCTCGCACCCTCGTATCCGCGCACTGGAATCATGTTTCCCCCGATGGGCTTGCCCGTTCGACCGGTTGAACAAATAGACTGCGGACGCGGTTCTCACCAGACCCGGCAGGCGGTTTACAAGGACTACAGCGCCAGACCAAGACGTGCCGTCCGGGCGCAATCCGCTCCCTCAACGCACCTTCAGCGTCGCCAGCCCGATCAGCGCCAGGATCAGGGCGATGATCCAGAACCGGATCACGATCTGCGGCTCGGCCCAGCCCTTTTTCTCGAAATGGTGGTGGATCGGAGCCATCAGGAACACGCGCTTGCCGGTGCGTTTGAAATAGACGACCTGGATGATCACGCTCAGCGCCTCGATCACGAACAACCCACCGACGATGGCCAGCACGATCTCATGCTTGGTGGACACAGCGATGGCGCCGAGCGCGCCCCCCAGCGCCAGAGACCCGGTATCGCCCATGAACACCGCGGCGGGCGGGGCGTTGTACCACAAAAACCCCATGCCGCCGCCGATCAGCCCGGCGGTAAAGATCAGGATCTCGCCCGTGCCGGGAACGTAATGCAGTTCCAGATATTCGGTATAGTCGACACGCCCCACCACATAGGCAATCACGCCCAGCGTGCCAGCCGCGATCATAACCGGCATGATCGCCAACCCGTCCAGCCCGTCGGTCAGGTTCACAGCGTTCGCCGAGCCGACGATGACAAGCATCACGAAGGGGATGTAGAAATATCCCAGGTTGATCAGCGTGTTCTTGAACACCGGGAGCGCCAGCTGGTACGAAAGATCGTCGGGGTGCAGCAGCGCGGCCGCATATCCCGCAGCCGCGGCGATCACCAGGCCGATGCTGAAGCGGACTCGGCCGGGCACCCCCTTGGCGTTGTTCCTGGCGATCTTGGCATAGTCGTCGGCAAAGCCAACCGCGCCGAAGCCGACAGTGACGCACAACACCAGCCAGACATAGGGAATGTCCAGCCGCGCCCACAGCAATGTCGACAGGACAACCGCACCCAGGATCAGCACGCCGCCCATGGTGGGGGTGCCGGCCTTGGCCTCCAGGTGGCTCACCGGGCCGTCGGCGCGGATCGGTTGGCCATTGCGCTGACGCCGGCGCAGCAGGTTTATCAGCGGTCGGCCGAACAGGAATCCGAAGATCAGCGCTGTGAAGAACGCGCCCCCGGCGCGGAAGGTGATATATCGGAACAGGTTGAACACGTCGCCACCGTCCGAGAATCCGGTCAACCAGTACAGCATGCGTTCTCTCTGCCCCTCAGTCCGAAGTCGGGATCGCTTGTCCCAATTTGCGCAAGGCGTCAACCACAAGCGATACGCGGCTGCCCTTGGACCCTTTCACAAGCACCACATCGCCGGCATCCACAAGCGCATGCGCGCGCGCGGCAAGGGCCTCGGCGGTTTCGTGCCACTCGCCGCGCTGCCGCACCGGAAGCGCCTCGAACAGCGCCCGCATCCGCGGCCCGACGCAATGCACCAGCGCCACGCCGGCCAGCGAGGCATCATCGGCGATCGCGCGATGCAGGGCGATCTCGGCCTCGCCCAGCTCCAGCATGTCACCAAGAACCGCAATGCGGCGGCCTCGTGCCACCCGGCCGAGACCATCCTGTGGCTCGGCTGCGGCCAGCACTTCCAGCGCGGCCGACAAAGAGGCCGGGTTGGCGTTGAAGGCATCGTCGATCAGGTCGAAGGAAAGACGCTCATCGACAATATCCAGCGACACCCGCTGGCGCGTGCCACGCCCCGACGCAGGCACCCATTGGCCCAGATCCGAGGCGGCGATCGCAACATCCAGGCCCAGCGCCGCCGCGGTGGCGAACACCGCCAGTGCATTCATCGCTTGATGGCGCCCCGCGGTACCGATCTTGAACAGGATGCGCGTGTCGCGCGCCATTGCCTGGACCACGGCGGCATCACTGCGCAGCGTAACCTGTTGCAGGCGGAAATCGCAGTCGGCGCCCGCGCCGAAGCGCAGCACATCCGCCCCGCAGACGCTCGCCTTTTCCATCAGGATCGGACTGACCGGGAGGTCCGCGTTCAGCACGGCCGTACCGCCGGGTTCCAATCCGTCGATGATCGACGCCTTTTCATGCGCGATCCCCTCTATATCATCGAACGCCTCCAGATGGGCCGGCGCCACCGAGGTTATGACCACAATGTCGGGGCGGGCCAGCCGTGCCAGCGGGGCGATCTCGCCGGGGTGGTTCATGCCGATCTCGACCACCGCGAAATCGGCCTCGCGCGGCAGTCGGGCCAGAGTCAGGGGCACACCCCAATGGTTGTTCAAACTGGCCTCGGCGGCGTGCACCCGGCCCTGACCTCCAAGCACCACGCGCAGCATTTCCTTGGTCGATGTCTTGCCGACCGAGCCGGTGACCGCGACGACCCGCGCCCGGCTGCGCGCGCGCCCCGCCCGGCCCAGGTCCCGCAATGCGGCCAACACGTCATCGACGATCAGCAGCGGGGCATCGATCGGCACATCGTCCGGGATGCGCGACACCAATGCCGCCGCCGCGCCTTTGGTCAAGGCCTGTGCGACGAAATCATGTCCGTCGCGTCGGTCGGTCAAGGCCACAAACAGATCGCCGGGCGTCAGGCTTCGGCTGTCGATGGAAACGCCGGTCACCAGCCAATCGCCCTGTGCCCGCCCCCCCGTGGCAAGCGCGGCCTCGTTGGCGGTCCACAGCGCGGTCATGACACGCGCCCATCCAGCGCGGACACCGCAACGCTGGCCTGCTCCACGTCATCGAACGGAAACACGTCCTCGCCCACGACCTGGCCGGTCTCGTGTCCCTTGCCCGCGATAAGAAGCGCATCGCCCGGACCCAGGGCATCGACGCCACGCAGGATTGCTTCGGCACGGTCGCCGACCTCATACCCTTCCGGGCAGGATTGCATTATTTCTGCACGAATTGCGCAGGGATCTTCGGATCTTGGGTTATCGTCTGTCACGATCGCAACATCCGCATAATTTGCGGCCGCCTGCCCCATCAGCGGCCGCTTGCCCCGATCACGGTCGCCGCCAGCGCCAAATACCACCACGAGCCGACCCATAACATGCGGGCGCAGGGCACTGAGCGCGGTCTTCAGCGCGTCGGGGGTGTGGGCGTAATCAACGAAGACGGCAGCGCCATTATCGCGGGTTGCGGCCAGTTGCATCCGGCCGCGCACGGTGGTCAGGGCGGGCAGCGCGGCGATGACAACCCCGGCCGGGCTGCCGCTGGCGATCGCCAACCCGGCGGCCACAAGCACGTTTTCCGCCTGGAACCCGCCGACCAGGTCCAGCCGAACCTGCCGCGTCCGGCCGCGCCAGGAAAATCGCAGTTCCTGCCCCGTCGCATCGAACCGTTGCGCCAGAAGGCGCAGATCGGCGCCTTCGGCCCGGCCCACGCCAAGCACCGCCTGCCCGCGCGCCGCGGCGATCGCGGCGATATCGGGGCCATGCGGGTCGTCCAGGTTAACGACCGCCGTGCCGTCAGGCGGCAGCACACGGTCGAACAGGCCGGCCTTGGCGGCGAAGTAATCGTCAAAGCCGCTGTGATAATCCAGATGGTCGCGGGTGATGTTGGTAAATCCCGCCGCTGCCAACTGCACCCCGTCCAGCCTCCGTTGGGCCAGCCCGTGGCTGGACGCCTCCATCGCGGCATGGGTCACGCCCTCGGCAGCCATTTCGGCCAGCAGTCGGTGCAGCGTTATCGGCTCGGGCGTCGTGTGGGCCAGCGGCGCGGCATAGGCCCCCTCCACCCCGGTGGTGCCGATGTTCACCGCCGGATGGCCCAGCCGCACCCAGATCTGGCGGGCGAAGCTGGCGACCGAGGTCTTGCCGTTGGTGCCGGTGACTGCGGCCATCACCTTGGGCTGGGCGCCGAACCACAGCGCAGCGGCATGTGCCAGCGTCTGGCGCGGATCCTCGGCCACGATCAGCGCGGCGTCCGAGTCGGCCAGAACATCGGCGGCGATCCGCGCGCCGCGGGCATCGGTCAGCACAGCACCGGCCCCCATCCGCAAGGCATACTGGATGAATTCACCGCCATGAACGCGCGTGCCTTCAAGCGCCGCGAACAGATGGCCGGGCTTCACGCTGCGGCTGTCCACCGACAGGCCGGTCACGCGCACCTCGCGTCCGCGGTTTGCATGCAGGCCAAGCTCTGCCAGTGATTTCGTGCCATGCCGTGCCATGCGGGCCCCCGGTGTCAATTCCCGGCGAGTGTTACCCCGAAGCCGGGTGCAGGTTCAATCTTCGGCCGCAGCCCCAACAGCGGCGCGGTGCGGCGAATGATCTCCGCGGCGATGGGCACCGCGGTCCAGCCCGCGGTGCGCCGCAGTTCGGCGCCGGACCTGTCCTCGGGTTCATCCAGCGTCACCACCAACACATATTTCGGATCATTGGCCGGGAACATGCTGGCGAAGGTCGAGATGACGCGGTCCTTGTAATAGCCCCCCGCCGGGTTCGGCTTGTCGGCGCTTCCAGTTTTGCCGGCCACGGCATATCCCTCCACCTCGCCCATGCTGGCGGTGCCACGGACCACCACCTGACGCAGAATCGTCCGGACCTGGGCCGAAACCTCCTTGGAAATGACCCGTTCACCATTCTGGACGCCATTGCCCGCCAGAAGCGTCGGGTCGACCTGCCGGCCACCATTGGCAATCGTGGCATAGGCCGCGGCCAGGTGCAGCGGGCTGACCGACAAGCCGTGGCCATAGGATATCGTCATGGTCGACAGCTCGGACCAGTTGGACGGCAGCAACGGCTCGATTCCCGGCGCCTCGACCATTTCCAGCCCGGTGGGCTCCAGCAGCCCCAGCCGCCCCAGGAAATCGCGCTGCCGTTCGGCCCCGATCTTCTGGGCGATGCGGGCGGTGCCGATGTTGGAGCTTTCGACGATCACGTCGGTCACCGACAGCTTGTCGCCGTAATCGTGGAAATCGTTGATCGTATACTTGCCCCAGCGCAGCGGCCCCTTGGTGTCGATCATCGTGTCGGGCTCGACAAGCCCCAGTTCCAGCGCCTGCGCAAGGGCGAAGGTCTTGAACGTCGAACCCAGCTCATACACGCCCTGGACGGCACGGTTGAACAACGGGCTGTCCGAGGGGTGCCCCTGGCTCAACGGCGCCGGGCGGTCGTTCGGGTCAAAATCCGGCAGGCTGATCAGCGAAACAACCTCGCCGGTATGCACATCCATCAGCACCGCCGCCGCCCCCTTTGCGTTCAAAAGCTTCATACCACCAAGAAGAACCTGTCGTGCGGCCGCCTGCACCGTCAGGTCCAGCGACAGGCGCAGCGGCGCGGCTCCATTGGCCGGATCGCGCAAATATGCGTCGAACGCCTTTTCCACCCCGGCCACGCCGACCACCTCGGCCGAATGCACACCCTCCTGCCCGAAGCGGGTGCCGCCCAGGACATGGGCCGCAAGCTTGCCGTTGGGATAGAGCCGCATCTCGCGCGGGCCGAACAGAAGCCCGGGATCGCCGATGTCATGCACGCGCTGCATCTGCTCGGGGCTGATCCGCCGCTTGATCCACAGGAACTTGCGCTTGCCGGTGAACTGTCGAAGCAACCGGTCGCGGTCGAGATCGGGGAAAATCTCGGCAAGCTCGCGCGCCGCGCGGGCCTTTTCGATCATCAGAGGCGGCTGTGCATAGAGCGAATGGGTCGCCAGGTTGGTGGCCAGAATGCGACCACGCCGGTCTGTGATGTCGGCGCGCTGCGCCACGATCGCCGCGCCCGAGGCGGCGGCCCGCGGCTCTTCGGGTTCGGACGCAGCCAGCACCCCCATCCGCGCGCCCACGGCCGAGAATGCGCACAGGAACAGGAACCCCAGCACCAGCAACCGCCCTTCGGCGCGGGCACGGGCGCGATCGCGCGTCTGCTCATGCCGCAGGCGAAGGTTCTCGCGCTCGATTGCGTCGGGGTTCTCGCCGCGCGCACGGGCGTCCAGGATACGCGCCAGCGGGCGCAGCGGCGTGCGAATCATGGCTGTTGCTCCAGGCGGCCCACCGCATCGACCGGCATCGAGATTACCGGCAGTTCCGGCACCGGGTAAGACACCTGTCGGATCAAGCCGAACTGCTCGGGGCGCAGCGGCATCAGACCCAATTGATCGAAGTTCATCTCGACCAGGCTGGCCAGACGCTCGGGCCGGTTCAGATAGGCCCATTCAGCCCGAAGCATCGCCAGCGTCGCGCGCATCTCGGCAATCTCGCGTTGCAAAGCCTCGATTTCGTCGATCGACTGTTGAGTGCGATAGTTTTCCTGATAGGCCCAGAAGGCCAGCGCCATGACCGAAAGCGTGGAAAGGACGAAATAGAAAACGCGCATCTAGCCTGCCTCCCCTGTCATCACCGCCGGCAGGCCCAGAACAGCGCGATCCGCCACGCCCGCCGGTGCGTCCGTGCGTTCCGCCACGCGCAGCTTGGCCGAGCGCGCGCGCGGATTTTCCTCAACCTCGTCGGCGTCCGGTCCGATGGCACGGCGCGACAGCAGCCGGAACCGGGGCGCGTCACGCTCGATCTCCGGGCCGTGGCGGCTGCCGCGTCCGCCGCCGCCAGAGCGGTGCTGAAGAAACCGTTTCACGATGCGGTCCTCGATTGAATGAAAAGTGACGACCGCCAGTTTGCCGCCGGGCTTCAGCGCCCGTTCCGCGGCACCCAGCCCCTCGACAAGTTCACCCAGCTCGTCATTCACCGCGATGCGGATCGCCTGAAAACTGCGGGTGACGGGGTGGATCTGCCCGGGCTTCGGTCGCGGCAGGCACTTCTCCACCACCGATGCCAGCTGATCAGTCGTCTCGAAAGGCCGCGTCCGTCGCGCGGCGACAATGGCCCGCGCGATCCGGCGCGAAGCGCGCTCTTCGCCGTATTGAAACAGGATATCGGCCAGCGTCTTTTCATCGGCCTCGTTGACAAGATCGGCGGCTGACGGTCCGGTCTGGCTCATCCGCATGTCCAGCGGCCCGTCTTTCCTGAAGGAAAAACCCCGTTCGGCCTGATCCAGCTGCATCGACGACACGCCCAGATCCAGGACCACGCCATCCAGCGGCACCTCGCTGTAGGTATCCAGTCGCGAAAACGTGCCCTGCACGAATTCAAGCCGATCGCCCCATTCGCCGGCCCAGTCCGCCGCCATCGCGAACACCGCCGGATCGCGATCGACGCCGATCACCTTTTCGGCCCCCGCCTCCAGCAAGCCTTTCGCATAGCCGCCCGCGCCAAAGGTGCCATCCAGCCACACCCCGCCCACCGGGGCCACAGCCGCCAGAAGCGCGCGCAGCAGCACGGGAACATGGGGACGACGATCGACCGGGGCGGAGGAAGCCGGCACCATCATGTCTCGGACGCCCCCGCCTCGTCGAGCAACGAAAGCGGGTCGAAATCCTCGGGCAGATCGTCCAGCCAGGCCTCGGTCTTGGCCAGCTCTTCGCTCTCATAGGTTTCGGGCTTCCATATCTGGAACGTGTCGCCCGACGCGATGAAGAAGGCCTCATCGGTCAGCCCGATCTTGTCGCGCAATTTCTGCGGCAGCACCAGGCGACCGTCACCGTCCACTTCGGTCGGGTGGGACTGGCCGTGGATCATCCGCTCGAGCATTCGCCGCGGCATCGAGCCGCGGGGCATGGCGTCGATCCGCCGATCCACCTCGTCGATCGCCTCGATCGTGTAGCATTCCAGGAATTTGCGGCGA
>JADQCD010000174.1 GCA_016278285.1 Actibacterium sp. | reverse complement strand
CCCCGCCAGCGCGTGCAGCGGCGCATCGTCGCCGAGCCCGCCCCAGCTGGCCGCACCCGCATTGCTGACAAGCACCGGGCCGGAATGCACCACGCCGGCGATGCGAAAGAACCCGGGGCCATAGCCGTCCACCGGCCGGCCGTCTGGATAGGTTATCTCGTTCATGCGCAAGGGTTATCCCCCTTTGATCAGGATTGCGACGACCGTCGCGACGGCCGGCCTCCACTGCGGACACGGCCTGGTACGGCAGGCCCGAAACGGGTCAGGCAGTCCCGTTGCCGAACTGGGTTCCTGCCGTCTTGTCCGGTTTGGACCAGTCGCGCTTCACGTCGAGGAACAGCACGATGTTCTTGGCCACGAACACCGACGAATAGGTGCCGACGATCACGCCCCATGTCATCGCGAAAACGAAACCGCGGATCACGTCGCCGCCCAGCACCAGCAGCGCGATCAGTGCGATCAGCGTTGTGGCCGAGGTCATGACGGTGCGCGACAGCGTCTCGTTCACCGACAGGTTCATCACCTCGCGCAGTTCCATCTTCTTGTATTTCCGCAAATTCTCGCGCAGGCGATCGAATACGACGACGGTATCGTTGATCGAATAGCCGACGATGGTCAGAAGCGCGGCGATGATCGCCAGATCGAACCGGATCTGGAATACCGAGAATATCCCGACGGTCACCAGCACATCATGCACCAGCGCGGCCACGGCCCCCAGGGCGAACTGCCATTCGAAACGAAGCCAGATATAGATCAGCACCGCGCAGACCGAGAGGAGCACCGAAATCATTGCCGTTCGGATCAGCTCGCCCGACACCTTGGGCCCGACGCTTTCCACCGAGGTGAAACGGACCTCCGGGTCCACCGCCTTGAGGGCATCCTTGACCCGCTGCACGGTTTCCGGCGTTATGCTCTGCTCATCGTCCTGCGCCTCGATACGCACCTGGGCAACATTCTGGTCCGCTCCGAAGCTCGGGTCGAAGACCCGCGAAATCGATACCTCGCCCAGGCCCAGCCCCGAAAGCGCATCGCGATAGGCGCCCACATCCACCTGCGCCGTGCTTTCGGTGCGGATCGTGGAACCGCCGCGGAAGTCGATGCCATAGTTCAACCCCATGATGGCGAACAGCAGGACCGACACGATCACCGCCACCACCGACGCGCCGAAGGTAAGCCGCGCGTTCCGGAAGAAATCGATGCTGGTCTCCGAGGGAACGAGTTTCAGTCGCATGGCGATCTCCTTACACCTCGATTGTCCGGGGACGGCGGCGTTCCATCCACATCACGATGATCAGCCGCGTCACGAAGATCGCCGTGAACACCGAAGTCAGGATCCCCAGCCCCAGCGTCACCGCAAAACCGCGCACCGGCCCCGATCCCATCATGAACAGGATCGTGGCGGTCAGAAGCGTGGTAATGTTGGCGTCGACGATCGCGCTCAGCGCCCGTTCATAACCCAGTTCGATCGCCCGGGCTGGTCCCTTCGCCGTTTTCAGTTCCTCGCGGATACGCTCGAACACCAGCACATTCGCGTCCACGGCCATGCCTATGGTCAGAACGATACCGGCAATGCCTGGAAGGGTGAGCGTGGCCCCGATCAGCGAAAGCAGGCCGAACAGAAGCCCGACATTCACGATCAGCGCCACATTGGCGACCAGCCCGAACCAGCCATAGCTGGCCACCATGAAAATCAGCACCGCGCCGCCC
Source organism: Actibacterium sp. (assembly GCA_016278285.1). GTDB lineage: Bacteria > Pseudomonadota > Alphaproteobacteria > Rhodobacterales > Rhodobacteraceae > JADQCB01. The sequence continues at coordinate 9,900 of JADQCD010000174.1, read as the reverse complement.
GCCACAAAGGCGGCCATCTTGCCGGCAGCGATGCTGTCGGCGCCCAGTTGCGGGCCGATGGTGCGCTCTTCCAGAAAGGTCAACCCGGCCGGAAGCGCGCCGGCGCGAAGCAGGATCGCCAGATTGGTCGATTCCTCGACCGTGAAATTTCCCGAGATCTGACCAGACCCGGTGCGGATCGCCTCGCGGATCACCGGGGCCGAAACGACCTCGTTATCCAGAACGATCGCAAAGGGAGAGCCGACATTCTCGACCGTGTAATCACCGAAGGCCCGCGCACCGGCGGGATCGAACCGGAAGGTGACGACCGGCTGGCCGTTCTGGTCGAATGAAGGTTGCGCATCGGTCAGATCCTCGCCGCTGACGACCGGGGTTTCCTCGACGACATAGAACACCCCCTGCTCTTCCATCGATGGCAACACCATGTTGCCTGGCCCCGGATCCCGGTCGCCATCCGTGGTTCGGCTGACGACCGGATGAAAGGTCAGCCGCGCCGTGGTTCCGATCAACGCCTTCAATTCTGCGGCCGAACCGATGCCGGGCACCTGGATCAGGATCCGGTCGTCGCCCTGACGCAGGATCGTCGGCTCGCGCGTGCCGACCTCGTCGATCCTGCGACGGATGATCTCAAGCGCCTGTTGCAAGGTGCGGTCGGTCACCGCCTGCCGCTCGGCCGCCGACAGGCGCACGATCAATTCGTCGCCCTCGGCGCTGACCTCGATGTCGTTGGAGCCCACCCCTGTCAGCGTGGTGACGGGCTGCGCCAATTGACGCACGGCCTGCATTGCCGCGTCCATCGCTTCGGGGCGCGAAATGCGCACCCGAAGTTCGCCCGGCCCGGCGTCCTGCCGGCGAATCGTGCCGACCTGATCGCGCAGATCGCGCAGCGTGTCGCGCAGCTCGGGCCACAGCGCGTTCATGCGCCTTTCATAAACATCCTCGACCTGAACCTCGGCCAGCAGATGCGCGCCGCCCCGCAGGTCCAGCCCGAGATTGACCAGCCCCGAGGGCAGCCAGCCCGGCCACGCGGCCCGCTGGGCGCGCAGCGCCTCCGTCGCGCCGGATTGCTCGATCTTGCGAACCGCGTCATTATGACCCTCGACGCGGGAATAAAACAGATTCGGCATCGCCAGAACCAGACCCAGGGCGCAGACGCCCCAGATCAGGATGCGTTTCCACAGCGGGATGTTCAGCATCGGCGCGCGCTCAGGGTTTTTCGGCGGGTTCGGTCTTGCTCATCACCTGGGCGATGGTGTGGCGGACCACGCGCACCTTCACGCCCTCGGCGATCTCGATCTCGACCTCGTTATCGTCCTTGACCTTGCTGACCTTGCCGATCACGCCGCCTTGCGTCACCACCTGATCGCCGCGGCGCAGCGCCTCGACCATGGCCTTGTGCTCTTTCACCTTCTTCTGCTGCGGCCGGATCAGAAGGAAATACATGATCGCGAAAATCAGGATCAGCGGCACGAAGCTGGTCAGCGCGCTTCCCGCGCCGCCGGCGGCCTGAGCGTAGGCAGGCGTTGCAAACATCTGGATTTTCCTTCCTGTCGCGGGGCCAGCCCCGCCCGTTTCGATTTGGCGCGCACCCTAGCCGCGGCCCGCAGGGATGGCAAGGCGATGCGGCCCACCGCGTTTTCGCGGTTCAAAAGGCGCGATTCATCGGGCATATGGGGGCGGCAGACCGACATTCAATCAGGAATATCCCAATGCACGACATCAAGGCCATCCGCGAAAATCCTGCCGGTTTCGACGCGGCCCTGTTCCGCCGGGGCCTGGCGCCGATGTCGTCCGAGATCCTGGCCATCGACGAGGCACGGCGCGCAAAGATCCTGGCCGCCGAAACGGCGCAGGCCGAGCAGAACAAGGCCAGCAAGGAGATCGGCCGCGCGAAGGCCAGCGGCGACGAGGCGGGGTTCGAGCGGCTGCGCGCCCTGGTCGCCGACAAGAAGGCCGAGATCGCGCGCCTGAACGACGAGGCCCGGGCCGAGGACGCGCGCCTGACCGACCTGCTGATGGGCCTGCCCAACCTGCCGCTGGCAGATGTGCCCGACGGTGAGGACGAGGCCGACAATGTGGAGATCAAGCGCTGGGGCACCCCGCGCGCCTTCACGTTCCAACCGATGGAACATTTCGACCTGCCCGCGGTGCAATCCGGCATGGATTTCGAAACTGCCGCCCGCCTCGCTGGGTCGCGTTTCGTGGTGATGTCGGGTGCGGTGGCGCGGGTCCATCGGGCGCTGGCGCAATTCATGCTGGACGTGCATGTCAATGAAAACGGCCTGCTGGAAACCATCACCCCCGTTCTGGTGCGCGAAGAGATGATGTATGGCACCGGGCAACTGCCCAAGTTCGGCGAAGACAGCTATCGCACCGAGGACGGCTGGTGGCTTATCCCCACCGCCGAGGTGACGCTGACCAACATCGTCAACGGCCAGACGGTCGAGGCCGCCAGCCTGCCCCGCCGCCATGTCGCGCACACCCAGTGCTTCCGCTCCGAGGCCGGCAGCGCCGGGCGGGACACGGCGGGGATGCTGCGCCAGCACCAATTCGAAAAGGTCGAGATGGTCTCGATCACCCATCCTGACGAAAGCCTGGCAGAACACGCCCGCATGACCCGCTGCGCGGAAGATATCCTGGAACGGCTGAACCTGCCCTACCGAACCGTGGTGCTGAGCACCGGCGACATGGGTTTCGGCGCGCAGAAGACACATGATATCGAGGTCTGGCTTCCGGGGCAGAACAGCTATCGCGAGATCAGCTCGGTCTCGACCTGCGGCGATTTCCAGGCGCGGCGGATGAACGCCCGCTTCCGCCCCGAGGGCGGCGGCAAGCCGGAATTCCTGCATACCCTGAATGGCTCGGGCCTTGCCGTCGGACGCACCCTGATCGCGGTTCTGGAAAACGGCCAGCAGGAGGACGGGTCGGTGATCCTGCCCGACGCGCTGCACCCCTGGCTGGGGGGGCGGACCCGCATCACCGCCGATGGGGGGCTGGCCTGATGGACCCGATCAAGGCCGTCCTGGTTTTTTGCGCAACGCTGTTCTTCGTGCTTTCGCCGCTCATGTCCGGGGGGTTCGGCGGTTTTGATCCGGCGCAGTTCCCCGTCCCGCAGGAAAACCCGCCGGTGCAGCCGGCGGGCTATGCCTTCGCGATCTGGGGGCCGATCTATCTCGGCCTGCTCGTTTCGGCCGGATACGGCCTGTTCGCGCGCGGCCGGGACGGCGCGTGGGAGGCGACGCGCCTGCCGCTGATCCTGTCGCTGGGCCCCGGCGCGGCCTGGATCGGCGTAGCACAGCTCAGCCCCGTCTGGGCCACGGTGCTGATCTGGTGGATGCTCGCCTGCGCGCTGGTGGCGCTGGCACGCAGTCCGCATCGCGACCGCTGGCTGCTGCAAGCGCCGGTCGCTGTCTATGCCGGCTGGCTGACCGCGGCGGCCTGGGTCTCGGTCGGGCTGATCGGCGCGGGCCATGGGGAGGTGCTGGACGAAACCGGCTGGGCGATATTGTCACTGGCAGGCGCCCTGGGCACCGGGGCCGCGATGCAAACGCGCCTGCGCCGTGCGCCGGAATACGGTGCCGCCATTGTCTGGGCCCTGATCGGTGTGGTGGTGGCCAACGCCGGCGATCACTTTGCCGTGGCGGTTCTGGCGGCCATGGGCGCGGTTCTGATCGGCACCCTGGCGCTGCGGTTCATCAAGATCGCGCCGGCAGAGTGACCGGACGCAGAAGTCTCTTGCCCGTGCCCTCTACCCGGCACGGCCCCGATCCTGTATGAGACCGCTGCCACCCACCGCAAGAGGACCGAGGCCATGACCCCTGCCGAAGCAAGCGTCGAAATCGAGAAGCTCTGCCGTCTTGCACCGGTAATTCCGGTGCTTGTGATCGAGGATGCCCGGACCGCCCGGCCACTGGCCGAGGCGCTGGTGCGCGGCGGCCTGCCGGTGCTCGAGGTCACGCTTCGCACAGACGCCGCGATTGAGGCAATCTCGGAAATGGCCCGGATCGACGGCGGCGTGGTGGGCGCGGGAACGTTGCTGACACCGGCCGACATCAAGGCGGCCAAGGCGGCCGGGGCGCTGTTCGGCGTGACCCCCGGCACCACCGACGCGCTGGTCGATGCCGCCCGCGCCGAAACGCTGCCCTTGCTGCCCGGCGCCGCCACGGCGACCGAGGCCTTGAGCCTGCTGGAAAAGGGCTATTCGGTTCAGAAATTCTTTCCCGCCGGACCCGCTGGCGGCGCCAAATACCTCAAGGCACTCTCCGCGCCCCTGCCACAAGTGCGGTTCTGTCCCACGGGCGGCGTCAGCCTGACCAACGCGGCGGATTATCTGTCGCTGCCGAATGTGCTGTGCGTCGGCGGCAGCTGGGTCGTGCCGACGGATCTTGTTGCGGCCGGCGACTGGGACGCGGTCACCGAGCTGGCCCGTCAGGCCGCAACGCTGCCACGCTGAGACCGGTTCGTTGACGTCTCTGGACGCTCAACCGTGCCGACGGGATCGCCAGCCGCCGCGGCGGCGCGGCATGCCCATTTCCTGCTGACCGTCACGCAGCACCTGCGTCATCGGATGGTCGGGGGCGAGCGGGGAATACTCTGCCAGCAGCACGGCGATCGCGGCCGCGCTGTCCGATCCGTCGGGCATCCCCAATGCCCAGTCGAGAAAGATCGAGCGGCACTCGGCGGCGCCGATTCCATCCATGCGATAGGATTCGCGGATCACACCGCGCGGGTCGGCCTGTTTCGGTGTCATTCCCGCGCCCCCTCGCGCTTCAGAACCGCGGCGATCAGCGCGGCCGTCTCGTCTTGCACCCGTTCCAGATCGCGCGCCAGCGCCTCGGCGCTGTCAGATTCCGTGGCGCGCAGAAGAAAGGCGCGCCCCCGCTCGCCGAGTTCGTCAGGGTGCAGCGGCTTGTCGGTCAACAGCTTGGCGGCGATCTCCACCCGGCGGAACAGCATGTAGGCACGCTTCAGGGCGGCGCCCTCATCCGCGGTCAGCCAGCCGGCACGCACGCCCGCGTCAAGCTGGAGCCGCACGCGCGTGGCGGCGCTGCCGGCGGTCAAGGCGGCGGCCGAGGCGACAAGCTCGATATCCTGGCCGCGACCCTGCCCCAGCTTGCCATCCCAGGCGCCCTTGGCGGGCTTTGCCTGGGCGACGCGGGCGCGCATGTCGGACACGCCCGCCACGATACGCCCGGCATCGCCCTTTTCCATCAGCAGTTCGCGACGGAACGCCTCGACCTCGTCGGCGAGTTCCGGGGCGCCGGCCACGGCGCGGGCGCGTGTCAGGGCCAGGTGCTCCCACGTCCAGGCCTCGTCGCGCTGATAGTTGCGGAACGACTGGATCGAGGTCGCCACCGGTCCCTGATTGCCCGAGGGGCGCAGGCGCATGTCCACCTCGTAGAGCTTCCCCTCGGCCATCGGCGCGGTCAGCGCGGTGACCAGCGCCTGGGTCAATCGCGCGTAATAGGCCCGGGCCGACAACGGCCGCCGCCCATCGGACGCCTCGACACCATTGGCGTCGTAGATCACGATCAGGTCAAGATCCGAGCGCGCCGTCAACTGCCGCGCGCCCAGCGACCCCATCCCCAGAACCACCGCACCGCGCCCCGGCGGCGCGCCGTGCTTTTCGGAAAATTCATCCACGATGCGCGGCCACAGCGCGCCCAGAACGGCCTCGGCCAGGTCGGCATATTGCACGCTGGCCTCTTCGGTCTCGATCAACCCGCGCAGCAGATGCACGCCGATGCGGAAATGCCATTCCTTGGCCCAACGTCGCGTTTCATCCAGTTGAAGCTCATAATCGTCGAGTCCCGACAATTGCTCGGCGAGGTCCGCCCGCAGCGCGTCACGGCCCGGCCAGTCGGTAAAGAACACGCCGCCGATGACCGCGTCCAGAACGCCCGCGTTGCGCGACAGATAGCGCGCCAGTTCCGGCGCCGTGGCGGCGATGTCGACGATCAGGTCGATAAGCTGCGGATTCGCCTCGAACAGAGAAAACAGCTGAACCCCTGCGGGCAACCCGGCCAGGAACCCGTCAAAGGCGACGAATGCCTCTTTCGGACGCCCGGCATCGGTCAGCCGTTGCAGCAATTCGGGTCGCAACCGCTTGAAAACCTCGTTGGCGCGCTGCGAGCGCAGCGCCGGGTAGCTATGCCAGCGGTCGACGATCTCGGCCATTCCCTCGGGCAGATCGACCGAAGCCTGCCGCGGCTTGCCCGGCGCGAAGAACCCCTCGGTCAGCCCTTCGACACGCGCCAGCCGCTCCAGCAGTTCTGCGCGGAAGGCATCGGTATCGCCCTGCCCCATGAAACGGGCGATACGCTCGACGCCTTCGGCACTGGCCGGCATCGTGTGGGTCTGGGCGTCGTTCACCATCTGCAACCGGTGCTCGATCTCGCGGTGCGCGGCGTAATCGACGGTCAGCGTGTCGGCCACGTCCTGCGGGATCCAGCGTTTCTGCGCCAGCCGCGCCAACCCTTCGGCGGTGCCGCGCACCTGAAGGTCCGGATCGCGCCCGCCGGCGATGATCTGCCGGGTCTGGGTGAAGAACTCGATCTCGCGGATCCCGCCCTGGCCCAGCTTCATGTCGTGCCCCTCAACGGCAAGACGTCCGTGAAGATGCTTGTGCCCCCGGATCGCCATGCGCATGTCGTGGGCATCCTGGATCGCGGCAAAATCCAGATGCTTGCGCCAGACGAAGGGGCGCAGCCGCTCCAGGTAGGCTTCTCCCGCTGCGATGTCGCCGGCGCAGGGGCGGGCCTTGATATGCGCCGCCCGTTCCCATGTCCGCCCGAGGCTTTCGTAATACTGCTCGGCCGCGGCCATCGCGATGCAGACCGGCGTGACCTGCGCGTCGGGGCGCAACCGAAGATCCGTGCGGAACACATACCCGTCGCCGGTCAGGTCCGACAGCAGCCCTGTCATCCGCCGGGTAATGCGCACAAAGCCGGCGCGCACCTCGTGATAGGCGTCGGGATCGTGGCGATCCTGGTCGTACAGGCAGATCAGGTCGATATCCGAACTGTAGTTCAGCTCATGCGCACCCTGTTTTCCCATCGCCAGAACGGCCATCCCGCCGCAGGTTTCCACATCGTCCTCGGTCAGGCCCGGCAGCTTGCCGCGGGCAATTTCGGCCGCGATCACCCGCTTCAGCGTGGTGTCTATGCAAAGGTCGGCGAAATCGGTCAGCCGCCCGGTGACCTGCCCCAACGGCCAGAGCCCGCCCAGATCGGCCAGCGCGATCAACAGTGCAACGCGCCGCTTGGCCCGGCGCAGCCCCGGCTTGAGCTGGTCGAGACCCAAGTCCCGCACCTGCGCCATCTCCGCGTCGAACGCATCCTCGGGCCCGTCGGCAAGCGCCTGTTCCAGCCAATCCGTCTCTTTCTCCATCAGACCCTTGAGAAACGGGCTGCACCCGGCCGTGCCGCTCAGAAGGCCGACAACCTCGGGCGGCTGCGAAGCAAAGCGCTCGGCCGCCTCGGCCCCTCGGTCTGGGTCGACGGCGATCGGGCTGCGTGTGATACGGCTGGCGAAACTCATGGCGCAGTGATGCAGCGCCCGGGCGGGCGGGTCAACGGGCTTGCACCCGCGGACCGGCCACCCGATAGTCCCCGGCAGATGGAGGAGCGCAAATGAGCAAGAGCCTGAAACGGGTCCGGGCCGCGCTGGAGGCAGCGGGGCTGGACGCCGATATCCGCGAGGTCGGGGCCGCGCGCACCGCAGCCGAGGCGGCGGCCGCCGTCGGTTGCGCGCCGGACCAGATCGTGAAATCCATCATCTTTCGCGGCGCGAAAAGCGATACGGCGATCCTGTTTCTGACCGCCGGCGGCAATCGCGTCTGCGCGGACAAGGCCACGGCTCTGACCGACGAGCCGTTGGGAAAGGCCGATGCCGGGCTGATCCGGGCACAGACCGGCTTTGCCATTGGCGGCGTGGCGCCATTCGGCCATCTCAACCCGATCCGCGCGTTTCTGGATCCGCGGCTGCTGGATTTCGGCCAGGTCTGGGCCGCTGCCGGCACGCCACGCCATGTCTTTCCCATCGCTCCGACCGAACTGCATGGGCTGACAGGCGCGCGGGTTGCTGATTTCACCCAAGGGGCCGGCGCACCATGAGTTCGCCCGCAAGGGTGCCCAAAGCGATGCGCCTTCCCCTTTCACTTCCCCATTCGCCCCCTAGATAAACGACATGTCAGATCAATTCTTGGGGCTTCCCGACCCCGACCTTCACGGCGAATTCTACGCGGACGTGCCGGCCAAGCGGCTGGTGGCCTTCGTCGTCGACACATTGGCGATCCTGGTCCTCAGCGTGCTGGTGCTGCCCTTTACCGCCTTCACCGGAATCTTCTTCTTTCCGTTCCTGGCAATGGTGGTGGGATTCACCTATCGCGTCGTCACGATCGCCAGAAAATCGGCCACACCAGGGATGCGCCTGGTGGCGCTGGAACTGCGCGACCGAACCGGCCAACCGCTGGATACCGCTCAGGCCGTGCTTCACACTTTTCTGTTCTCGTTTTTCTTCTCGACCCTGGTACTGCAGGCCGTTTCCATCATCATGATGCTGACCGGCGCGCGGGCGCAGGGGTTGCACGACACGATACTGGGCACCGCCGCGATAAACCGTGCCGCCGGGGCCTGATGCAAATCCCTTGGCGTGCCCCGGCAGCTTTGCTAGCGTTTCTTCCAATCCCACCGATCCCGTGACGGACCCATGCGCCATACACTTCCACTCGCCCCCCAGTTCTACGTCACCGCGCCGCAGCCCTGCCCGTATCTCGAAGGCCGGCTCGAACGAAAGCTGTTTACCGCGCTGCAGGGCGAGCATGCGGAAAGGTTGAACGACTCGTTGTCCAAGCAGGGGTTTCGCCGCTCGCAAAACGTGCTCTATCGTCCCGCCTGCGCGGATTGCGCCGCCTGTCTCTCCGCACGCATCCGGGTGGCCGACTTCCGCCCCGGTCGCAGCCAGCGCAAGACACTGCGACGCAATGCGGGCCTGACGCGCAAAACGACCTCCCCCTGGGCCACGGAAGAGCAATACGCGCTGTTTCGCCGATACCTGGAAACGCGCCATGCCGATGGCGGAATGGCCGACATGGACATCTTCGAATTCGCCGCGATGATCGAGGAAACCCCCGTCCGGTCACGCGTGATCGAATATGCCGCCCCGCCGCCACAGGGCGCGCGTCACGGCCCGCTGGCGGCTGTCTGCCTGACCGACATTCTCGATGACGGGCTCAGCATGGTCTATTCGTTCTACGACCCCGACCTGCACAAATACAGCCTCGGCACCCATATAATCCTGGATCACATCCGGATCGCGCGCGAGGCCGGCCTCCCTTACGTCTATCTCGGCTACTGGGTTCCGGGCAGCCCGAAGATGGGCTACAAGGCGGGCTTCTCGGCGGTCGAGATCTACAAGAACGGCCGCTGGCAGGATCTTGGAAACCCGGCAGATCACCAGGGCGAAACACATCCGCTGTCGGTCGATCCAATCTCCGAGCAGGTGGCCAGGATTACGCTGCCCGACATCCACCCCACGCACCGGTAAGTCCCGACCCGCGCGGCCACGCGGCCCTGCTTCAACTTGCCCCAAATACTCATGGCCCGCGCCCGGCGGCTCAGCGGGCCGCCAGCACATCCGCAAGCAGGTCTCGCACCGCCCCCCTGTCGACATCCGAGGTCACGAAGGCATCGCCGATGCCGCGCGCCAGAACGAACCGCAGCCGGCCATCCATCACTTTCTTGTCCTGTGCCATCAACGCCAGAAGAGCGTCGGCATCGGGCAGCTCTCCTGGAATATCGGCAAGGTCCTTCTTCATGCCCATGGCGTTCAGATGCGCGCGCACGCGGCCGGGTTCTTCCTGCGAACACAGACCCAGACGCGCCGACAGCTCGAAGGCCA
>JADQCD010000093.1:2240-11766 GCA_016278285.1 Actibacterium sp. | reverse complement strand
TATATCGGCGTCAAACCCGAAGGCCCCTTCAAGCCAGAACATTACAGGTATTGAGCCTTGCCGAGGCGCTCGTGTTCGGCACGCCTTGTGCCGCGCAGAAATTTCTTTCTGCGCGCTGAAATGGCCGGTAAACTTCGGGTGGCGGACTTGCGATCCGTAGTGGGCATCTGCCCGACACCCAGATGACGGGAGTGGATTATGGGAAAAAGAGACGATTTGATCGCGCAATATGCCGACGATCTGCGCAACAAATGCGGGATGACGCCGGACATGGACCTGTTGACCAAGGTGACAATCGGCTGCGGCCCGGCGATCTACGACGCTGACGCGGCGACACTGGCCGGCAGTCAGCCGGGCGAACTGGAAACGGTGAAGAACAACTTTCTGATCAAGAAACTGGGGCTGGCGGACGGCCCCGAATTGATGGACGCGATCAATTCGGTCATCGATACCTATGGACGCTCCGAGCGGAACAAGTATCGGGCGGTCGTCTATTACATGCTGACCAAACATTTCGGGAAGGAATCGGTTTACAGCTGAAGCGATGGGGCCCGATATGTGCGACGGGTTAACAGAACTCTTCCTTCAAGACACTGGATTTTAGACGTTTTTGCGGCATACGCTTGTTGCTCAAAAATGCGGGGGCGTCTAATCTGAATTCAAGGCCAGGACGGCCGGGATCTTGATATTCACACGTGTGGTGCGAAACACGTGGGGTGGAGGAGGGTCCCGGTAATCCGGGGCCCTCTGATCATTTCGGACCTTTCAATCAATTCCCGGCGACATTTTCTTTTGGAATTGACTCATGTTCGAAACCGGACGTCGTGCCGGAGCGCGCCAGTATTGGCGGGGATACATCCCGTACGGTTGGCGCCCCACGCGCCGGAGCCGAGTCAAGGTCGTTCAGCGTACCACGAATTCGGCGTGCAGCGCGCCGGCCGCCTTGATCGTCTTGAGAATGTCGATCATGTCACGAGGCGAAACGCCGAGTGCATTCAGCCCGGCGATCACTTCGGAAAGAGAGGTGCCCGCAGGCACTTCGGCGAGACCGGTTCCCTTGTCCTCCTCGATCGTCGCCCTGGTGCGGGGCACCACGACTGTTTGTCCGTCGGCAAACGGGTTCGGTTGCGCCACAAATGGTTTTCCGGTGATCCGCAGCGTCAGGTTGCCCTGCGATACCGCCACCCGCGAAATGCGGACATCCGCGCCTATGACGATGGTGCCCGACCGCTGATCGACGACGACCCGGGCCTTGCGTTGCGGTTGCACGAGGATGTTTTCCAGGCGGCCGATCGCGTGGGCCGGGGATCGCATCCCGGTGGCACCGATATCGACGACGACGGTTCCGGAATCCAGCATCAGGGCGACACGGCGCCCGAATTCGCCATTGACGGCTTTTTCGATCCGTCCCGCAGTCGTGAAATCCGGTGTGCGCAACGCCATGCGTAACCGCCGCAGCTTGGTAAAGTCGAAATCGATCTCGCGTTCGACCCGGCCACCGGAAGGAATAACGCCGGCGGTCGGCACCCCCTGGACGACGCTTGTCCCTTCGCCTTTTGCAGAGGTGCCACCGGCAATGACCGTCCCCTGGGCGACGGCGTAGATATTGCCATCCGCCGCATTGAGCGGCGTCATGATCAGCGTTCCGCCCAACAGGCTGTCGGCATCGCCGATCGCCGCGACCGTCACGTCGATCTGGCTGCCCCTGCGGGCAAAGGGAGGAAGGGTCGCCGTGACGAAGACCGCGGCGACATTCCTTGACCCAAACTGTTCATCCGTAACATTGACGCCCAGACGCTCCAGCAGGTTCGCCAGGATTTCTTCGGTGAACGGGGTGTTGCGGATTCCGTCACCGGTTCCGTTCAGCCCGACCACCAGACCATAGCCCACCAGGTCATTGCCGCGCACGCCGTCGAATTCCACCAGGTCCTTGATCCGGACCGGTGTTGCGCCGGCCGGAATCGTGACCGAAACAAGGGCCAGGAGGACGGCGAAGAGCGTCTTCATTTCAGAAAATCCGCAAGACTCAGCCGGGACATGCGGGCAGTAATCGTATAAAGCATTTCAATGCGTCCGCGGGTTGCCTCAAGTTCGGTGGCGACGTCGTAGGGATCAATGCCGATCATTTCGTCTCGGGCGATTTCAAGAAGCGAGGTCTGCGCGGCGTTTTCGGTCCGGATGGTTTCAATCCGTTCCTGGGCGCCGCCGATCTTTGCCCGCAGGGCGGTGAGGGGACGCTCGGCGGTCAGCACCTGTTCGCCGCTGCGTCGGGCGAGTTTGCCTTTTTCGGCAATATTCCCGCTCAGAACGGTTTCGTCCTGAAGCAGGGCGGCGGTGGCGAAGGCGCGCAGCATGTCGCGCAAACCGGGATCCGCCGCGGTGATGTCCAGCGAAAGTGTCTCATCATCGGCAAGGCGGACCGGGCCTGCCGCGTCGGGCGCACCCGAATAGGCCAGCGTTTCGAATCCGCCGCCGGGGGAATCGAACCAGGCCTTCACCGCGGCGATGACCCCGTCAGCGGTTGTTTCCCCGGCCACTTCGGCGCGCAGGGCGGAAAGGATCTGGTCCGCCCCCGCCAGTGCCGGGCTGTCGGTCGCGGCCCCGGAAAACAGGCTGCGCCCGGCGACTTCAGCGTTCAGCGCATCGACGGCCCGTTCGAGACTCGTGTGAGATTGCAACCCGGCATTGCGAAGAAGGGTGGCCTCGGGGGCGGCGCCGGCGAGCAACAGGTTGGAACTGATATCGCTTGCCGCGTCGTCGATATGGGTCAGGCTTTGCTGCATGATCCGTGTGGTCAGTTCAGCCTCGGCTGCGGCGGTTCGATACGCGCCCAGGGTTGTCAGCCCGCGCTCGATCGAGGCCAGCGGCAGAAAATCCCCCGACAGGCGGTTTCCCGTATCGGCGGTTTTGCCGGTGGAAAGTTCCTGCATCAGGGTGCCGGTCCGCTGCTTGAGCGCAACATTCTGCTTTCGCAACTGAAAGGCATGGGCAAGGTCGCCAACGGAAAGGGTCATGGATCAGATCCTGAGCAGATTGTTGAGCAGATCGTCGATCGTCTGGATCACGCGGGCATTGGCTGAATAGGCGCGCTCCACCTCCAGCAGGGACTGCATTTCCTGATCGGTATCGACGCCCCCCTGAAGCTCCGACGCGCGCAGGGCATTGCCCCTCGTGCGGGAAAAACCGAGTTCGGCATCCGCCATCTGTCGGTCGTGCCCGATTTGCGACAGAAATTCCCCGGCAAGCCCACCGATCCCGCGCCGGACACCGGAAAACCCGCCGGAAGCGGCGGCGCGTTCGTCGGCCAGGGCGCCAGCGAAAGAATGAAGCAACTCGCCGTTACCCACCGGACCCGGCGAGGTTGCGCCCAAACCGTCGCGCAGCCGCCAGACCGCGCCACCCCGGGCAGGATCCGCAACAGAATTCAGCGCCAACCGTCCGGATAGACCAGTTTCCGTGGTCGGGTCGAAGGCGGCCCCATCGTCGGTGAACAACCCCGGCGCCCCGGCGGCAAGTGACAGGTCCAGACCGGGCGCCTGGAACCGCTCGATCAGGTTGCGTGCCAGCGCGTCCAGATTTGCCTGTGCCGCGACCGCGGCCTCGTCGCGCTGCGCGAACGCGGCGGCGAGACTTCCGCCGGCAACGGGTGAGCGCGGACCAGCCGTGTCGATCGCGCGGCCGTTAAGGGTCAGACCCGACAAGCCGCCCCCGGCCCGGGTCATTTCCGGGACGATAAGGTTCGATTGACTGAACTCGAACTCTGCCGGCCGGCCATCCAGCAGAACGGCACCTGTCGGAGAGTAAATGGCAATCCCGCCGCGTTCTCGCGCGATCACCCGCAGCGGAACGATGCCGGCGATCTCATCGACGACAATCTGGCGCTGATCCATCAGCCCTGTCGCGTCATTTCCAGCGCTTAGCGCCGTCCGGATCTGCATGTTCAGATCGTCGACCATCGCCAGCCGATCGTTCAGCGTTCCGACCTGCTGAGCAATGTCCTGATCGGCGTCCATGCGCAGGCTCTGGATTTCCCGGGAAATCGAATTGAACGTTTCGGTGACAGCGCTGGCCGCGTCCGCGACCATGGCCAGGCGGGTCTGCGAATCCGGTCGGCTGCCGGCCTGAATCAGGGCCGATTCCAGGGCGGCGAGCCGGCCGGAAAGCGAGTCGCCCGTGCCAGGAATGCCGACCGCCTCTTCCAATCTGGCATGGAAGGCTGCGTGGCTATCCGCAGCCGCGGTGTCCGCATCGGCCAGGCGCCTGCTGGCCAGAAGTGCAGAATCGACTTGACGGCGTACGCCATCGACATGAACGCCCGCGCCCGAGCCGCCCACCGATTGCGCGCTGGTTTCCAGCACTCGCCGTCCATAACCCGCCGTGCCTGCATTGGCGACATTGGCCGAGACGACCTCGGCTCGGCGGGCAGCCGCGCCCAACCCGGTCAGGGCGTTGGCGAATGCGCCGGAAATGCTCATGAAAGGCCCTCGTCAGCCGCGTTCAGCGTTTGATGTTGGTGGTTTCCTGCAACATCTCGTCGACGGTCTGGATGATCTTGGCATTGGACGAATAGGCCCGCTGCGTCTCGATCAGCGATGTAAGCTCACCGGCGACATCGGTGGTGGAGGCCTCTCGCGCGAAGCCGACGATCTGCCCGGTCGGACCGTCGCCGGCATCCCAGAGGAAGAACGATCCCGAGGCCGGCGAGATCTGATAGGCTTGGTTATTCATCGAGATCAGGCCATTCGGGCTGGGCACATCGACAAGGGGCACCTGATAGAGGGTGCGCGTGAACCCGGTATCGTAAGTGGCCTTGACGTAACCGCCTTCATCAACCTCGACCGATGTGAGATTCCCGACCGGGGAGCCGTCCTTGGTGATCTGGGTTGGCGCGAAACTGTCTGACAGCTGGGTCAGGCCATTGGGATCGCCGGTCTTGCCTATGGTCACCGACAAGGGTCCGCCATCGACGGTCAGGGACAAGGTGCCGGTGGCCGGGTCATAGGGACCGCCGGATACTGTCGTGACGCTGTCCAGGGTGCCACCGTTGCTGCGGCTCTCGTCGAAGAGCAATGTGTATTCACCGATCATGGCCCCGCCGGATGCCGAGTCGCGCACTTCCATCGTCCACTCGTTCGAACTGCCCGCGGCCGGGACGGTGGGCGTGAAAGTGATGTCCAGCGTCTCCGACGTGCCGAGATTTCCGAAATATTCGACCGACAATGGAAGGGGATCGCCCGACGCACCCACCTCGGTGTCAACGGCGGGCAGATTGACCCCGAGATTCATTGTCGTGGTCGGATCGCCGGCCGACTGGTTGGCGTTGATGATCACCGGTTCCAGCCCGGCGGTGGTGTCGCGCGGGAATGTCGCGATGGTTCCATCGGCATCTGCGGGCCAGCCAAGGAGCACGAGCCCGGAATCGGATTTGAGTACCCCGTCCGAATCAGTGTGGAACGATGATGTGGAGGTCATCATCATCGGCATTTCGCCGCTGGTCGAGTCGAGGGTGACCTCATTGGTGACCGGAATCATGCCACGCCCCGAAACGGCGATGTCGGTCGGATTGCTGGTCGACACCAGCGCGCCCTGTTCTTCGATGATCCGCGTGGTGGCGGCGCGCACGCCGCCAGCGGAATATTCCCCGATCCCGGCATCGCCGGCAAGCACCATCGAAGAGAAATCGGCCTGAGACCGTTTGTAACCGTAGGTCCCGGAATTTGCGATGTTGTCGGAAATCGTCGCCAGCCTGGCGGCATTGGCATTCAAACCGGCGACCCCGGCATTGAGCGAGGAGGATATGGTCATGATGAGCGCCTTTCTGCTGCTTCGACCCCTTGATCCGTTTCACCGATAAGGCCCGGCGCTTAACAGAGGCCTAACAGGTAAAATCCGTCGGATTTTCGTCACGGATTCCGGCGCAGCAAGATCAGTTCCACCCGGTTGTTGCGCACCGCAAGCGGATCGCGCGCTACGGGGTTGCGGTCGGCGTGACCCGTGATGCGGACAATGCGCCCGGCTTCGATCCCGGCGGCTTCGATCAACTGGCGGGCCATCTCGGCACGGTCGGTGGACAGACGCCATGACGGATCCTTACGAAGGGCGCGAACATGGGCACGGGTATGGCCCCCGATAGCCAAGTCATTCTTTACCAAAGAGAAAACTTCGACGAGCATGCCGATCAGATCCTTCAGCAACGGCGATGGCCTGTCGGTTCCGGGCTCGAACAATTGCCGGCCTGGCAAGTCAAACAGTTCCACGATAAGGCCCTTGTCGGTCACGCGCGTCACGATATGGCGCATGGTATGGTCGCTGACCATGCTTTCGCCACCATGCGCGCGAAGCATGTCCTCCACCTTGCGAAGTTGCGCCTTGCCTTCGTTCGAATCCTTTCGGCGTTCGGATATGTCCACACCGTTCTGCCCGCGCGCCTGCCGTTCCTGGCTGGCATTCCGGGTGGTGCCGCCGGCCCCGCTCTGCGGTCGGATCCTTTCAGAAAATATGTTTTCACCGCCGAACATGCCATCGCCACCGCCGGAAATGCGGTTCACCGGGATCGTCGGACTGAAATAATCCGCAAGGCCTTTTCGTTGACTTTCCGTCGTCGCGTTCAGCAGCCACATCAGCATGAAGAAGGCCATCATTGCGGTCACGAAGTCGGCATAGGCCACCTTCCATGCCCCGCCATGGTGCCCGCCGTCCGCAACGACCTTCTTACGCTTGATGATGACTGGCGCATTGGATCCTGCGCCCATTCCACCACCTCTTGTTCACCCGGGAACGGGATTAGCAGCCCGGTGTAAACGGAGGCTTAACCTTTCGAATTGGAATCATTGCCCGAGAATCATTTCCGCGGCCTTTTCGGCGATCATGATTGTCGGCGCGTTTGTATTGCCGCTGGTAATGGTCGGCATGACGCTGGCATCGGCAACCCGGAGCCCGGCCACGCCGCGAAACCGAAGCTGCGGATCAAGCGGCGCGGTTTCGTCGGCGCCCATGCGGACGGTGCCGACGGGATGGAAGATGGTGGTGCCGATGTCGCCTGCCGCCTTTGCCAGATCGGTGTCGCCGTCGACCTGGGGGCCGGGTTTCAGTTCTTCGGGGTGGTATTTCGCCAATGGGGCCTGTGCCATGATCCGCCGGGTCAGGCGAATCGAATCCGCTGCTACCTGCCGGTCCCTTGCGGCCGACAGGTAGTTGGGCAGGATCTCGGGCGCGGCGGCTGGATCGGGCGATGTGATCCGAACATGGCCCCGGCTTTCGGGGCGCAGGTTGCAGACGCTGGCGGTGATCGCGTCGAAAGGGTGCAAATCGCCGCCGAACGCGTCCAGCGACAATGGCTGGACGTGATATTCCAGGTCCGGCGTAACGACATCGGGCGAGGATCTGGCGAAGGCACCCAGCTGCGACGGGGCCATCGACATCGGCCCCGAACGGGTCAGCGCGTATTCCAGCCCGATCTTCGCCTTGCCCCACAACGTCGCGCTGAGCGTGTTCAGCGTCTTGGCCCCGTGCATCTTGAAGGCACAGCGGATCTGAAGGTGATCTTGCAGGTTCTGCCCGACGGCCGGGGCGTCGTGCAGCACTTCGATCCCGTGTTCGTGCAGCAACTCGCCCGGCCCGATGCCCGAAAGCTGCAACAGCTGCGGGCTGCCGATGGCGCCGGCGGCAAGGATGACCTCGGCCCGCGCGCGCGCCTCCCTTGTTTCGCCGTTCTGACGGTATCGCACCCCGACACAACGACCACCCTCGATCAACAGCTTTTCCGCCTGGGCGTTGGTTTCGACGGTGATCCGGTCTCTGACCGGTTTGAGAAAGCCGCGTGCCGTGCTCCAGCGCCATCCGCGTTTCTGGTTCACCTTGAAATAATCGACACCCGCGTTGTCGCCGCGATTGAAATCGTCGGTTCGGGGAATGCCCTGGGCCTCGGCGGCAGCAATCCAGTCGTCCAGAACCTGCCAGTGCAGGCGCTGGTTCTCGACGCGCCATTCCCCGCCGGCGCCATGGGCGTCGTCAGCACCGGCGAAATAATCCTCGGAACGCTTGAAATAGGGCAGCACATCGTCCCAGGCCCAGCCGATATTTCCCAGTTGCCGCCAGTGGTCGTAATCGGCGGCCTGCCCGCGCAGATAGAGCATCCCGTTGATCGACGAACAGCCGCCCAGAACCTTGCCCCGCGGATAAAGCAGGCTGCGGCCGTTGAGCCCGGGATCCGGCGCTGTACGAAAGCCCCAGTCGGTGCGTGGGTTCCCGATGCAGTAAAGATATCCGACAGGGATATGGATCCAGTGATAATTGTCCCGGCCGCCCGCCTCCAACAGCAAGACCCTGGCTTTACGACTCAGGCGATTTGCCAGGACACAACCGGCACTGCCGGCCCCCACCACGATATAGTCGAATTCCATGTCGCCTCCTCCGCGTGCGATCACGCACAGACCTGGTGACTTTATCGGGGTTTCCATCTTCGATTTCCAGACGACATGATACAAACATGATAGGAAACCATCGAAAGGGCCGCACCGTGCTAAAGCAGATCCAGGGCCTGCACCATGTAACCTCTCTGGCCAGCAGCGCCCAAAAGAACAACGATTTCTTTACCAAGGTGCTGGGCCTGCGCCGGGTGAAGAAGACCGTGAATTTCGACGCACCGAATGTCTATCACCTGTATTATGCAGACGCGGTCGGAACACCCGGAACGGTCATGACCTATTTCCCGTTCGAGGGTGCCAGGCGCGGCCGGGCGGGAACCGGGGAAGTCTCGGTCACGGCCTTTTCCGTGCCTCCGGGCAGTCTGCCTGCCTGGAAAGAGCGGCTGACCGGCTTCGGCGTTTCCGGCGTTTCGCAAGACACGCGTTTCGATCAGAACAGACTGCTGTTCCGGGGCCCCGATGGCGAAGGTTTCGCCCTGGTCGAGGCTGCGGACGATCGCCCGGGCTGGACCGGAAACGGAATCTCCGAGGACATGGCGATCCACGGTTTCCATTCCGTGACGCTGCGGCTGGCCGATGCGGATGCCACCGCCGAACTGCTTCGGTTCATGGGGTATGACGAGGTCGCGCGTCAGGGCGCCATCACACGCTTCGCCCTGACCAATGGCAACGGTGCCCAGCAGGTGGACATCGAAACCGTCGATGCGCCCGCCGCCGGGCAGGGGGCCGGGTCGGTGCATCACGTCGCCTTCGCCGTAGAGAACCGGGCGGCGCAACTTGAGGTGCGAAAGGCACTGGCGGATGCAGGCCATGACGTGACGCCGGCGATCGACCGGGATTATTTCTGGGCGATCTATTTCCGCAGCCCCGGCGGCGTCCTGTTCGAGGTGGCGACGAATGAGCCCGGTTTCGACCGGGACGAGGATCCGGCACATCTGGGCGAGGCGTTGAAATTGCCGAGCCAGCACGCCCATCTGCGCGAAACGCTCGAGACGAAATACCTCTCTCCGATCAAGGATTGATGCCCAACGTCACGCGCCCCGATTTCTTGGCGGCCCCGGCAGGATTCGAACCTGCAACCTATCCCTTAGGAGGGGATT
>JADQCD010000093.1:0-2220 GCA_016278285.1 Actibacterium sp. | reverse complement strand
CACGGGGCCGTCAGGAATGCCGCGCGAACGGTCGCGGGCACTGTTAGCCCAGAGGCGACCACGACACAAAGGCAAAAATCGCCAGACGACCGTTCTGGACACTTTGCGAATGGTACAGGCGCGTCGTGTCGGGGTCCGATACGCGCTATGGGCTTGGAAATCCGCGCGCGGTGCCGCTAACTAGGGGCAACGTGTAAAACCACAGGGCAATCCATTGACAGATCCCACCCCCCCGCGCAGCCGACGGCCCCTGACCCTGCGCGACGTGTCAGAAGCCTCCGGCGTCAGCGAGATGACCGTCAGCCGCGTGCTGCGCAACCGCGGCGATGTCAGCCAGGCTACCCGTGAACGGGTGCTGGCAGCCTCCAAACGGCTGGGCTATGTGCCCAACAAGATCGCCGGGGCGCTGGCTTCGCAGCGGGTGAACCTTGTCGCGGTGATCATCCCGTCAATGTCGAACATGGTCTTCCCCGAGGTGATGACCGGAATTTCCAACGTTCTGGAAAAATCGCCGCTTCAACCCGTGGTCGGGATTACCCATTACCGGCCCGAGCGCGAAGAGGCGGTGCTGTTCGAGATGCTGTCCTGGCGCCCCTCTGGCGTTATCATCGCCGGTCTTGAGCATTCCGACGCCTCGCGCGCGATGCTGACCAACGCGGGAATCCCGATCGTCGAGATCATGGATACCGACGGCGAACCGGTGGATTCGGTCGTCGGAATCTCGCATCGGCGCGCGGGCGTCGAGATGGCGCAGGCGATCGTGAAGGCCGGATACCGGCGGATCGGTTTTCTGGGCACAAAGATGCCGCTTGACCACCGCGCGCGAAAGCGGTTTGAGGGCTTTACCGGCGCGCTGGCCAAGGCCGGAATCGAAATGGCCGATCATGAGTTCTATTCCGGCGGCTCGGCGCTGTTGAAAGGCCGCGAGATGACCGAGGCTGTGCTCCGGCGGACGCCGGACATAGATTTCCTGTATTACTCCAACGACATGATCGCCGCCGGCGGGCTTCTGCATTGCATGGATAACGGGATCGACGTGCCGGGGCGGGTCGGTATCGCGGGCTTCAACGGAATCGAATTGCTGGACGGTATCAATCCGCGCATCGCCACGATGGATGCCTGCCGCAACGAGATCGGCACGATCGCCGCGCAGATCATCGCCCGCTGTTCCGAACAGGGCGCCGACAGCGCCGGCGAACGGATCGAACTGGCCCCCAAGCTGAACATGGGGCAGACCTTGTCGCGCGGCTGAAGGTTGCGAACGCGGTGATGTGGACAATATTGCGCCGTTCGTGTTTAACGCCTGTGATTTTCCGCCCGCACGAGGCTCCTGCATGCCATCCGTCTCGATCGTGATTCCGATGAAGAACGAGGCCGGAAACGTCGAATCGTTGCTGGCGGAGATCGCCGCGGCCTGCGATGATTTGGCGGATTATGAAATCATCGTCGTCGATGACGGCTCGACCGACGGAACCTCGGATATTGCATGGCGCCTTCGAACGACGCATCCGGCGCTGCGCCTGTTGCGGCACCGCCGCTCTGCCGGCCAAAGCGCGGGCGTGCACAGCGGCGTCATGGCGGCGCGGGGGCGGATCGTTTGCACGCTCGATGGCGACGGGCAGAACCCGCCTGCCGAGTTGCCGAAACTGTTCATGCCGTTGCTGGATGACACCACCGGCACGCTGGGCCTGGTCGCGGGTCAGCGGGTCGGGCGGCAGGACACGGTGTCAAAGCGCTGGGGATCGCAATTTGCCAACGGCCTGCGGTCCTGGCTGCTGAAGGACGGCACCCGCGATACCGGCTGCGGCCTCAAGGGGTTCCGGCGGGACGCGTTTCTGGCCTTGCCGTATTTCGACCACATGCACCGCTATCTGCCCGCGCTGTTCAAACGGGACGGCTGGCAGGTGGCGCTGGTCGACGTGTCGCATCGCGAGCGGCAGGCCGGCCGGTCGAACTATTCCAACGTCCAGCGGGCGCTGGTGGGCATCCACGACCTGATCGGCGTGGCCTGGCTGATCCGCCGCCGCAAGAAGGCCCGGCCGATGGAGATAACCGATGGCTGAAGCAATCTTCGGCTGGTTGCATGTGGAAAGCTGGCTGGAATTCTGGTGGGTGATGATCGGGCTGGGCGGGCAGTTGATGTTCACCGCGCGATTTCTTGTGCAGTGGATCGCCTCGGAACGCGCGGGCCGGTCGGTGGTGCCGCTGGCCTTCTGGTAT
>JADQCD010000086.1 GCA_016278285.1 Actibacterium sp. | reverse complement strand
CTCGTTACCCGGCGCCCACCTGTGCAAACAGGTCCTCGGGAATTCGCAAACCAAACGGTTGCCGGTGGTTCCCGCCACTTGAAACAACAAAACGGGCGGTCCGGTCGGATCGCCCGTTTTGTCTTGCCCCCGCGTGCGCGTCGGAGCGCGCCAAACCCTCGCCTCAGCGAGCGTCGTCGCGGACCCGAACCGGCACCATCGCCGGGGTCTGCACCGGCTCACGCTGCGATCGCCCGCCATTGTCGTCACCGTTATCGGCCATCCGCATCACCGCGATGCCGAACTGCACACCGGAAAACACGATGCCATTGAACATGAACAGCATGAAGGCCGCCAGCATCCCGATGCCCGAACCCGACACCAGATGCCACAGATTGGCGACGTTGAACGTCAACAGCATGGTCACGAAAACCGCCGACAGGACGAAACCGATGATGGTCTGGCGGATATAGAGGTTCACGAGTCTGGGCATGGAATACTTCCCTTTCTGCCGTTGCTACGAAGATAGGCCGGGGGCGGCCGTTATGCCAGCCATGGATTGTCGCACCCCTAGCGATAGCGCCGGAACAGCCTGCGGTTCAGGCGCAGGAATTCTGCAAGCAGGCCCGAAACACCGCCGATCTCGCGCCCCTTGAAATAGAGAAACCCGACAAGGGCGGCGGTGCCGGCCCCCGCAGCATCAACGATCAAATCTGTCATCGTGTCGACAAGCCCGGATTTCTGCATGTCCAGCCCGAATATCTGATCCATGGCGAATTCGAAGATTTCCCACAGCGCGCCGATGGTCACCGCGAACGAGAAAGCGATCAGCGACAGTGCCCAGGGCGGCGCCGCATAGCGGTCGCCCTCGAACAAGAACAGCGCGAAGATCACACCGATAAAACCGAACCCCATCGCCGAACCGGCGTGCATCACGATGTCCCACCACCAATAGCGTTCGTAGAAATCCATCACTTCACCCAGAAAGACGGTGGAAAACACGAATGCCGTGATTGCCGCGATGAAACTGACCGGCAGATGCACGCCGAACCGCCGCACCACGAATTCGGGCGCCATCGATAGTATCAGCGTAAGCGACGAGACGAAGGCGACTTCCCCGCGCCCTGTAAACAAGGCTGCGGCGGCCACCACCACCAGAAGAGCGCGGATACCAAGAACCAGAGGAGAGGTGTGCCAGAGTCTCATCGTGCCCAAGGCTACCCCCGCAGCCAGGCCTGGACAATGGCGGGCCTTTCCAGCGACATCCGCCATCCCCATATCATGGGTCATGAACAGAACCCCCGCTCCCGCCCTTCGCGTGGCCAGCTACAATATCCGCAAATGCGTCGGCCTTGACTGGCGACGCAGCCCCGAACGCACGCTTGAAGTGGTCGGCGGGCTGGAAGCCGAGGTCGTGGCACTGCAAGAGGCCGACAAGCGGCTGGGTGCGCGCCCCGCGGCATTGCCCGCCGATGCGGTCACGCCGCGAACCGGGCTGGTGCCGCTGATGTTGCAGCCCGATGGCGACAGCTTGGGGTTTCACGGAAACGCGCTGCTTTTCCATCGGGAAATCAAGGTCGAAGCGGTCGAATTGCTGGATCTGCCGGGGCTGGAACCACGCGGCGCGGTGATCGCGGATATCGTGCGGCGCGGCACCCGGCTGCGGGTGGTCGCGACCCATCTGGGGCTGCTGCGGCGCCATCGTCTGCGACAGCTTTTGGCCCTTCGCGACGCGCTGGCGGCGCTTGAGGCGCGGCCCACCCTGATCCTTGGTGACTTCAACGAATGGACCGCCACCGGCGGGTTGGAGCCGCTGGCGGCGGAATTCACGGTGCATGCGCCCGGGCGAAGTTTCCACGCTGCGCGCCCGGTCGCCGGGCTTGATCGGATCTCGCATTGCAGCGGGCTTGAACTGCGCGATGCGGGCGTCACCGAGACCGCGCTGTCGCGGCGCGCGTCGGACCACTTGCCGATCTGGGCCGACCTGTCACTGGCCCCCTGACCGGCGGCGCGGACGGGTCCGGCGCCAAGAATGGCCACGACCCGGATCACGAGGAACATCAATTCGGACCGCCTGGGCAAATCACTTCCGCAGGGAACGAAGGCAACCGCTATTCGCGTGCGTCCCCATCGGCAAGCAGCCCCTGCAACGCGGCGACATCCTGCGCGCCGGCCGACTGGCAGGTTGCCTCGAGCGCGCGATAATGGTGCAACACCGTCGCGCCGGTCTCGGTCAGCGATGCACCGCCGCCCTGTGGCCCACCGCGAATGCTTTGCACCACCGGCGCCTGAAACGTCGCGTTCATCGTGTCCACCAGCATCCAGGCGCGCTTGTAGCTCATCCGCATCGCACGTCCGGCCGCCGAGATGGAGCCGGTGTCACGGATCAGTTCCAGAAGATCGGCCTTTCCCGGTCCGATCATCGTGCCGTCGTCGAACACGATCCGCAGCCGCAGCCTTGGCGATGCACGGGACGAGTCCTTGGTCATGGTCATGTCGCTCTCAAGGGTTTGCGGGGGCATTCGCCGCCCGCGATACGTCACCCATGCTAGATCGACGGGACCCTCTCCGCCACCGGTTTCCATCCGGCCATTGCCGAACGGTCCGCCTTTCTATGCCACCTTTCCGTTTTCGCTCAGCCCCGAGATCGCCTGCACCAGGTTATCCTCGGTCACCTCGTCAGCAGTGAAGCTGCGCATCAGTTTGCCGTTATACATCGCAATCACGCGGTCCGAGACGCGCATCACCTCGGGCATTTCCGAACTGATGACGATGACCGCATAGCCCGATTTCGCCAGTTCACGGATAAGGTTGTGAATCTCGGACTTGGACCCGATGTCGATGCCGCGGGTGGGCTCGTCGACGATCAACACCTCGGGATGCATGGACAACCACTTGCCGATAACGATCTTCTGCTGGTTGCCGCCGGACAGGTTGCCAACCTGCTGGCGCCAGTTTGGGGTCTTGATGTCCAACCGGTCGCGATACTGGTCGAAGATCGCGATTTCGGCCCCGTCGGACACGAACGGTCCGGCCGTCAGGTCGCCCACCTGTGGCAAGGTGATGTTGTCGCGACAGTTCATGCCCAGCACCAACCCCTGAGTCTTGCGGTCTTCGGGCACAAGCGAGATTCCGTGCGCGATCGCATCCATCGGCGAATGGATCGAGACTTCCTTGCCCTTGAGCAGGATCTTTCCCGCCGAGGGCGTGCGCAACCCGAACAGGGTTTCCGCAATCTCTGTCCGGCCTGCGCCGACCAGACCGTAAAAGCCGACGACCTCACCTTCGCGCACCTCGAAGCTGACATCCTGAAACAGCTTGCCGCAACTCAGCCCGCGGACTTCCAGCGCAACGTCGCCGGTCTCGACATGCTCGGCATTGCGCGACATGTCCAGACTGCGGCCGATCATCAGCCGGGTCACCTCGTCCTCGTCGGTCTCTGCAGTGTTCAGCGTGCCCCGATACGCACCGTCGCGCAGCACCGTGATCCGGTCCGAAATCCGGAAGATCTCCTCCATGCGGTGCGAGATATAGATGATCCCGACCCCCTGCGCGCGCAGATCGGCGATCACCTCGAACAACACCACCTTTTCCGCATCCGTCAGAGAGGCGGTGGGCTCGTCGAAAATCACCGCCTTGGCGTCCACCGTCAGGGCGCGCGCGATCTCGACCATCTGCATGTTGGCGATGGACAGGTCACCGACCAGCGTCCGAGGGCCGAAACCGCAGTTGAGCCGTTTCAGGATCGCCCCGGAATCGGCATAGAGCCTGTCCCAGTCGACCCGGCCGAAACTCTTTCTCGGCAATTCGCCCAGATAGATGTTCTCGGCCACCGAAAGTTCTTCGGCCAGGCTGAGCTCCTGGTGGATGAACACCACGCCCTTGGCCTTGGCATCCATGGGCGAGCCCATTACCACCGGCTCGTCGCCCATGAATATCTTGCCCTCGTTGGGCTGGTGCAGCCCGCCAAGCACCTTCATGAGTGTCGATTTGCCGGCGCCGTTCTCCCCCATCAGCGCATGCACCTCGCCCGGAAGGACCGAGAACGACACACCGTCCAGCGCCCGCACGCCCGGAAAGGTCTTTACGATTCCCTCCAGGCGCAGGGCCGGTTTCTGATCGTGAACACTCATACCTTCAGATCCCCATCGCCCTTGCGGTTGAGTTGCTTGTCGAGATACAGAACGGCGATCAGGATCGACCCGATGACAAGGTTCACCATCGCCGTGTCCGCGCCGATATGGCCCAAACCCTTGCGCAACAACTGGATCGCGATGACGCCGCCGAAGGTGGCGATCACCGATCCCTTGCCGCCGGTAAGCTTTGTTCCGCCCAGCACCACCGCGGTAATCACCCAAAGTTCGTAAAGCATCCCGTCATTGGGGTTGACCGACCCGCTGGCCGAATAGAATACCACCGAACTGAGCGCGGCCAGAAATCCGATGATGATGAAATTGATCATCATGTGGGGCCCGACGCGGATACCGGCATTCACCGCCGCCTCGCGGTTGTCGCCCACGGCATAGACGTTGCGACCGTGGATCGTCTTGTTCAGCATCAGCCAGACAAGCACCGTGCAGACAATCAACACCAATGTCGGCGTTTGCAGCCCGAAAAGTCGTGCCTCGGCGATATCGACCATGGTCCAGTTCAGCTGAAAGGTCGGCTGTTCGCCGTTATACATGAACACCAGGCCGCGGAAGCCCAGCATGGAGCCAAGCGTCACGATGAAGGCGTCCACCCCGGTTTTCCAGACGATGAACCCGTTGATCGCACCAAGGACCATACCGGTAAGCAGGGCAAGGGCCCAGGAAACCGGGATCACCCAGTCGCCCAGCGGCGCGAAAATCGGCCAGCTCATCGAGTCAAGCATCACGACCGCGGCCAGCGCGAATGTGGCGCCCACCGACAGGTCGATATTGCCGTTGATCATGACAACCGTCATGCCCAGCGCGATGATCCCGATCGGCGCCGATTGCTTGAGCAACAGCAGCATGTTCTCGAAATCCATGAAGGCGTTCTCGGAAAGTGACAGGAAATGTCCCGCGACGCTGAAGAAGATCAGTTCCAGCACGATGAACCCCCAGATCGCGCTTTCCTTGATCATCCGTTTTCTTGTTTCTTGCTGCATGATCCTCTCCCTCACGCGATCGGCGACAGGATGCGGCCGCGTTTCGCCGCGACATCCAGCCAGACGGCGAGGATGATGATGACCCAGGTCACGACGTATTGAACGTAGAATTCCAGCCCGACCAGAAGCAGCCCGTTCTGGATGAAGCCCAGGATAAGAACCCCGATGACCGTTTTGAACACGGTGCCCGAGCCACCCAGAAGCGACGCGCCCCCCAGGATCACGGCAGCCAGAACGTCAAGCTCGAGCCCCTGCCCGACGGTGTTCTGACTGCCCAGCGATCGGCTTGCCTGAAGCAGCCCTGCGGTGGCGACGCAGAAGGACGAGATGATGTAGGTCATGAAAACCACGCGTGCCCGCGGAATGCCCGAAAAGATCGCCGCAGTTCCGTTGCCGCCCACCGCATAGACCTTGCGGCCGAACGGCGTCTTGGCCAGGGTCACGCTGAGCACCAGCGCAAGCAGGCCGAAGATCAAGATCGGCCCGGGAATGCCCAGAACCGAGCCACGGCCGATGCCCCCGAACCAGGTGCCCGCCTTGTCGGCGATGTCCATGTTCTTGCCGCCCGAATAGGTCAGCGTCAGCCCGTGAATCGCCGATAGCATCCCCAGGGTGACGATCAGCGAGTTCAGCCTGAGATACCCCACCAGAAAGCCGATCAGCGCGCCCAGCGCCAGGGTCATGGCGAACATCGCCGGAATCGCCAGCGCCGGCCCGAGCTTGTCGTGAAGATCCAGCACGACGATGGTGGAAAACGACATCATCGAACCCACCGAAAGATCCAGGTTGCCGCTGATGACCACGAAGGTCACGCCCAAAGCCATGACCCCCAGGATCGCCGAAGAGCGGATTACCCCCAGCACGTTGTCGATCGCGATGAATCGATGATTGGCCAGCGCGAAGCCGATCATGAACAGCAGGAAGGCCACAAGGATACCCTGCCGCGCAAGAAATGCGCCGACCTGCTTCATTCTATCGTCCGCCATTTCCTTTTTCTCCTCCCCGTTTCGGGCACGGGCCGCTGCGTCAGACGAGCGTCATGCCCCCGTCTATCATCACGATCTGCCCCGTCATGTAATCACTGTCGCATGCGGCCAGGAACGTCGTCGTGCCGGTGATGTCCTGCGGTTGCGCGACGCGACCTTTCAGGATCTCGGCCGAGAACTCCTCCATCGCCTGGCCCGGGCGCTCGGCGGCGCCGATGCTCATGAGGTCGCGGTCGACCTCTTCCCACATCTCGGTCGCCACGACGCCGGGGGCAAAGCCGGTCACCGTGATGTCATGCCGGGCCAGATCCCGCGCGCCCGATTGGGTCAGCGAGACCACCGCCCATTTCGACGCGCAATAGGGCGCCACGTTGTCGAAGCCCTGCCGGGACGCGATCGAGGCGGTGTTGACGATCTTGCCGCCGGTGCCCTGGGCGATCATCTGGCGCGCGGCCTCTTGCATGCCGATCAGTACACCCAGGCCGTTGACAGTCATTATCGCGTTCCAGTTGTCCTCGGTCACGTCCATGAAATTCATCGGCTTGTTGATACCGGCATTGTTGAACTTGACATCCAACTTGCCAAAGGCATCCACGGTCTTTTCGATCATGGCGCGCACCTGGAGGCGGTTCGTCACGTCCACCTCCGCCGATGTGACCCTTCCGCCGCCCGCAGCCGCGCGTTCGGCATTTGCGATGGCGACCGACGCCACCTTGTCGCCGTTGATATCGGCGAAGCAGACATCGGCACCCTCATCAAGCAGCGCCTCGCCGATCGCCCGGCCGATCCCCTGCGCAGCACCGGTGACGATACAGGAACGTCCGGACACACGGCCCATGAAGCCCTCCATTAAAATCGGGAAATTCAATGATGGTACAGGCGCGGGACCGGGGCCCCGCGCCTGACGGGAGGATACTCAGAAGACCGGCTTGGTGAACTGGTCCATGTTTTCCTGGGTGATCTTCGGCGTGTCGAAGTAGTTGAGGAACGGAACGTCCTTGCCTTCGAGCACGTCGATCGCGGTCTGCAGCGCGGCTTCGGCATCGTCGACCGGCGACTGATAGATCGAGCCCCAGTATTCGCCGCGTTCCATCGCTTCATAGCCCACCGCGAAGTTGGTCGCCCCGACGAAGGTGATGTCCTCGGCCCGGCCGGCGGCCTTGGCGGCGTTCAAGGCACCGACGCCCATGTTGTCGTCGCCGGCATAGACGCCGTCGATATCGTCATACTTGACCAGGAACGCCTCCATCACCTTCTGCGATTTCTCGCGGTTCCAGTCGCCCGGCTGGCTTTCCACCAGAGTGACGTCGGGGCAGACTTCGGGAAGGCGCTGCGTGAACCCGTCAGAGCGCTCGATCGCGGTGGTGTATCCGGGCTGGCCGGTGATCTCGACGATCTGCGCCTCGTCGGCGATGCCCAGATCCTTGAAACGGTCACACATGATTTCGGCCGCGCGGGCGCCTTGTGTGATATTGTCGGGTCCCGAGAAGGACGCCACGAAGTCGAAGCCTTCCTCGGCGATGTTGGAGTTGGTGACGATAACCGGAATACCGGCCTGATGTGCCTGGCGCACCGCCGGGATCACCGCTTTGCCATTTGTTGGCCAGATGATGATTGCGTCCACCTCCTGCTGGATCAGGTCCTGCATCTGGGCGATCTGTCGGGCCACATCGCCGCCCGCGTCCAGCACCACCGTCTCGACATTGGCGTTCTTCTCGGCGGCGGCGATGAACGCCTGCTCATAGGTGGTCTGATAGCTGTCCACGCCCACGTTGTTCTGCGTGATGCCGATCGTATAGGGATCTTGGGCAAAAGCGGAACCGGCGCCAAGCAACGTGGCGGCCGCGGTCGTTGCGGCCAGGGTTTTGCGTATCTTCATTGGGTGTCCTCCCGGAAATTCCCTGTTTTCATCATATCTGATTCCCGACCCCTCCCGGCGGGAATCGTCATCCGTCGATGCGGACAAGCACGGCAACAGTGCGGAAATTCGGAAATCCCGGATGCCCAAAAAATATCCAAACCGGACATTTTTATATCCAATATGGATATTTGAGCGATAGGGTTTGCAGATCAATTTGAACATTTTGGCAGGAGATCGCCATGGGCGAATCGAGGAAATCGTCTGGATTGAACAATTTTCGTCCGGACATGTGGCGCAACATTCAGGGGGGATCCGGGCGCTTGAATACCATGAGCAGCACAGATGCGGCCATGCGCATGGTATCGCCGGAAGCCAAGACCGAGATTCTTCAGGTCGTCAGCTTCCTGGAATCGTTCGGCGACGAACTGGAGGGGGCGGTCGACGCCTACACTCCGAACCCCTATCTGCGGATGTCGCTGCATCTGATCCGCAACCATCTCGAAGCCAGGACCGTCACGCCGACTTCGCTGATCGGCGCGTCCGGGGTGCCCTATGCCACCGCGAACCGCCGGCTGAAGGAGATGCTCGAGACCGGCCTGATCGAACAGCGCCCGCGCACATCGACCGGCAAGAGCTTTTCGATGCATCCCAGCGACAAGTTGCTGGCGACATGGATGCAGCTGAGCGAACGGGTGCGCCGCATGGCCGAGGTCAGCTTTGGCACGGCACAGCGCCGCGCCGAGACGCGCGACTATTATTTCGGCGGCTCCTACATGGCCGCAAACCCGATCGCGCCGTTGCAGGTGCTGCACGAGCCGCTGAAGATCTCGGGCGGGGTGCGGGTGCTGGTCCATGGCGATCCGACCTTCATGGTGATGGACACGCTCAAGCGCCAGTTCGAACAGGCCATCGGCACGCAGATCCATCAGCGGGCATTTTCCATCGACCGCCTTCGCGAAGAGGCGCTGAAGAATGCCGAGCGCAAGGCCAGCCGATACGACATGATCGCCGTGGACCTGCCCTGGATCGGCGAGTTCGTGGAACGCGACGTCCTGATGCCGCTGGACGAGGTGCTGGACGTCTCGCGGCTGGACCCGGCCGATTTTCACACCGCCGGCTGGAAGGCGGCGCATTGGGGTGGACGTCCTTATGGCGTGCCGGCCCAGACCACGCCCGAGCTGCTGTTCTACCGCCGCGACCTGTTCGCCGCCGCCGGACTGGAACCCCCGACAACCACCGCAGCCGTCCTGCAGGCAGCCGAGGCATTGCACGCGCCACAGCGCGGTCGCTTCGGCATCGCCTGGAACGCGGCCCGCGGCACCGCGCTGGGCCACAGCTTTCTGATGACACTGTCGGATTTCGGCCAGCCGATCCTGGATCTTCACCCGAACGCCGGCGGGTTCGACACCGACCGGCTTGCCGATGAACGTCATCGCCCGACAATCGACACCGAAAACGGTCTGCGCGCGGCCGAATACCTGATGGAACTGCTGCAATATTCGCCACCCGACATCCTGTCGATGTCGTGGTACGAGCGGGTCCGCCCCTATGCGGCGGGCAATGTGGCGATGGCCTATGGCTACACGTTGCTGGCGCCGTATTTCGAACTCGACCCCGCGTCGCCCGCAGCGCGGCAGACCGGTTATCTGCCGCATCCGGCCGGGCCGGGCGCGGCGCCTCTGGCGCCGGTGGGCGGCTATGTACTGGGAATTCCGGCCAATCTGGCACCCGAGCGGGTAAAGGCCGCCGCCGAGGCGCTGATCGTCTTCACCTCGCCCGAGGCGCAAAAGCTGTATGTCCAGAACGGCAGCCGCACAAACCCGCGCTATTCGGTGGGCGCCGATCCCGAGGTGCGCCGCGCCTCGCCGATATTCGAGGCGGTTGACGCCATGTCATGGCGCGACGAGCTGCAATTCTGGCCGCGCCCGCCGATCCCCCGGATCAGCGACATCATCCGCATCTGCGGCGAGGAACTTCACGACATGCTGCGGGGAATTACCCCGCCGCGCAATGCATTGCGCCGCGCCCAGGACCGGGCAGACGGGGTGATGCGTCAGTCCGGATTATTGTGACCATAGGAGGAACACATGGACCCCAATCGCCTGAAGGGCAAAAACATCCTGATTACCGGTGCCGCACAGGGCATGGGGGCGGCCAATGCCGAACATTTCGCCGAACAGGGCGCCAATGTCTGCCTCGGCGATCTCGACCTCGACGAGGCGCAGAAGGTCGCCGACCGGATCAACGGGCGCGGGAACGGCAAGGCGATCGCGGTCAGGATGGACGTATCCCGCCGCGAGGACAACCGCGCCGCGGTCAAGGCCACGGTGGACGCCTTCGGCATGATCAACGTGGGCCTGTTCAACGCTGGCCTCAACAAGCCGAAATTCTTCATGGATATCGACGAGGACAACTGGGACCTCATCATGAACGTGAACACCAAGGGCATGTGGCTCGGCATGCAGGAAGTGGCGCGGCAGATGATCGAACAGGGCCCGCAGGAGCATGTCTACAAGCTGATCAACGTGGGCTCGGTCGCCTCGCGCAAACCGCTCTACGACGTGACCGTCTACTGCACCTCGAAATATGGCTGCCTGGCGCTGACCCATTGCGGCGCGATCACGCTGGCCGAACACAACATCACCGTCAACGGTTATGCCCCTGGCGTGGTCAAGACTCCTCTGTGGGAACAGCTCGACAAGGACCTCGTGGAAATCGGCTTCAAGAAGAAGGAAGGCCAGGCCTTCGACGACCTTGCCGAGATCCTGGCGCTGAAAAAGGTTTCCTACCCTGACGACGTCAAGGGAACGGCGGCTTTCCTGGCAAGCCACGACAGCGACTACATGACCGGCCAGATGATCCACATCGACGGCGGCTGGGTGATCCAGTGACCCGAAGGGCCCGCCGGCCCTGTCGCCCCGAAACAGACAACGCGCCGCTCCGGGCGCATGGAGAACTCTCATGAACACCAACGCCCTCAACCCTCGCATCCTGCAACCCGGCGACATCGACCCGAACTGGCGCTGGGACAAGCATATCCCGGCCTGGGGCCACACCTCGGTCGATTTCGAGCGCCGGGTCGATCACGATCGGTTGCGCCGCTATCGCCTCAGCCGCACCAGAGACGCGCTGAAGAAATCGGACTGCGGGTCGCTGCTGACCTTCGACGTGAACAACATCCGTTACATCTCGGGCACCAAGATCGGCGAGTGGGAGCGGGACAAGATGTGCCGCTTCGCGCTGCTGTGCGGTGACGATGAACCATATGTCTGGGATTTCGGCTCGGCCGCGGTGCACCACCGCGAATATTGTGACTGGCTCGACCCCGAGCGGATGCGCGCCGGCGTGGTGGGCATGCGCGGAACGATCCCGCCCAGCTTCGGCCTGATGAAGAAATACGCCGAGGAAATCGCCGGGCTGATCAAGAAGGCCGGCATGGCCGACATGCCGGTGGGCGTGGACTATGCCGAAACCGCGATGTTCTTCGCCCTGCAGGAGGCCGGGCTGAACGTCGTGGACGGCCAGCAGATCATGCTGTCGGCGCGCGAAATCAAGAACATTGACGAGATCCAGCTGCTCAACCAGGCCGCCAGCATGGTGGACGGCGTCTATGACATGATCTGGCACGAGCTGCGCCCCGGCATCCGCGAGAACGACATCGTCGCGATGTCGAACAAGATGCTCTACGAGATGGGCTCGGACGACGTCGAGGCGATCAACGCCATCGCGGGCGAGCGGTGCAACCCGCACCCGCACAACTTTACCGACCGGTATTTCCGCCCCGGCGACCAGGCTTTCTTCGACATCCTGCAAAGCTATCAGGGCTATCGCACCTGCTATTACCGGACCTTCAACATC
>JADQCD010000089.1 GCA_016278285.1 Actibacterium sp. | reverse complement strand
CGGCGCCAGCCCCAGCGCCTCGATCGCCTGCGCGGTGGTCGTGGTCTTGCCGGTCCCGGCATAGCCGAAGACCCGGAACACCTGCTGCTCGTGGCGGCGGGTCTTCGATTGCATTGAAGTTGAGAACCAGCGAAGGGCGCAGCACCCGGACGACGGGCATGAACCTGGCCATGGTCATGTCGCCGGGACGAGGCAGGCCGTATTCGACACTGATGTGGAAGCTGCGCTCCAGCCCCTTCAGATCTCCGAACCAGACCAGTGACTGAGGCCCCAACCCGGGCGTGACCTGAAACTGGGGCCACCTTCGGGCCATGGCCTTGGCCTGGGCCGAGAGCGACGTTGCCACAAGCCCGGTCTGGAAGCTAAGGGGACGCTTAGAGCCAAAGAAGGTGTTCTTCCTCGCCGCCGGCTTGGCCCTCGCTGACGCGGGCGCCGCGAGGATGCCGCCCGCGGCCCCAAGAGCGTGCTCGCCGCTCTGAACAAGACCGCCAGTTTCTTCCGCGAAGTCCTTCACGACGTCCCGGGCAACCGTTTCCCCGAACATCGCCTCAAGGGCTGCGGTCCGATCTTTGAGCGAGCGGCTCTCGTCGAGAACCACTTCGAGCTGCCGGAGGAAAAGCTTCATATCCTCGATCAGGAGGTCCTGGTCGTGGCAGTTTTCGGGCCAGCGATCCGTGAAGAAGTCCCCACTGCAGCGCGGGTTCTCCACCACGATCAGCTCACCCATGCGTTTTGCAGAGAAGAGACGATCGAGAATGTGGGTGGCGGTGACCCGGAGGTTTTCGCCGATCGTGCGCCCAGCTTCGGCCACTTCTACGGTCAGACAGCTGAACATCACGGAGGCGGGCATCCGCTTCCCTTCCCGGGGGATCCAGCGGATATCCCGATTGCGCTTCAGTAGCTGCAATCCAACAGTGACAGCAGACTTGCCGCCTACTTCAGACGAATGCTCTGGAACGGGGACGGAATCCGCATCTTTCGCGAGCACTTCGAAAGCCTGATCCGCGGCCATAACCCTCTTCGCATATGCCTCCGCAAAGAGCTGATCCACGGGGCAAAGGGCGTTGTAGTGTTCGGCAAACGCGAAGCTGTTCATGAGCACGTAGTAATCGCTGGACCGCGGATCCTCTGGCTTCGAGTGGAAGATGTTGCTCCGGCGGGGATCGCCTGCTTCGAGCAAGACCGAGGGGGAGAGGTCGATGTGCATCCCGTCTGCGTAGTGAACCGTGACGCATCGGGTCTGCCGTGCCGTGCAGTCATAGTAGCGAGAGCCGGGTTCGCCGCGGATCGCCTCATAGAGGAGATCGAGCGCCTGGGACGGTCTGATGCCATTCAGCAGCAGCTCCACGATGATGTCGATGTCGAAGCCGACATTGCGATGCTTGGCCTTGATGGTCGCCCCAATCGCAACAGAGCCCTGCTGATAGAAGACCCGGATGAGATCCTTGAGCGGGCTACCATCCCGCTCAAGGTGCTTCTCGATGACCTGCTTTCGTTGGGTCATCAGAAGATGTTGGCTTGGGGGGAGTTCCAGCTTGATCGCCACGGCGGCCAGCAAGCGCTCGCCAAGGGAGTCGAACGGGATGAAGGGGTGCCTCGGAAGTTGGTTCATGCTCGTCTCTCTTGTCGAATCGTCAAGGTTGACTGGCCCACCCCGTCGTGATTCAACTGTCTCTCAGGTGGATATTAGTGTTTCACACACTGGACAGTAGCGGCAACTCTCACCGCTGTCCAGTCTGTGAAACACTAAGTGTCGTATATGCAACACTGAGGAGGTCAACATGGAGCTTGGAGACATAGGCAATCTCCTGGCGCGACGTAGGGGCAATATGGGCGTGCGTGCAGCGGCCAGGGAGATAGGGATTAGCCCTTCAACACTGTCACGCATAGAAAATGGCCATGTCCCAGATGTCGCGACACTCGAGAAGGTTTGTGCCTGGCTGGAAGAGGACACATCGAAGTTCACCGGGGTTGGCAACCTTCAGATTGCCTTCAAAAACAAGAAGGCGCTCCCCCCGCGGACGGCCCAATCTCTGGCGACGCTGATTGAGAAAGCGGCCGACCAATTCGCGAAGGTCAACGCGAGAGGACATTAGGTGGCGTTTCGGCGAGGGTTCAAGTCGCAGTGCGAGCGGCGATCGATCGAGTATCGCAAGCAGCTTGGGGTTCATGCTTCCGGGCCGCTGTCAGCCGATCGCTTGGCGGACCATTTGGGTATCACGGTGTGGTCGGTCAAAGACATCGAAGATCTCGGCACAGAGAACCTCTCGGTTCTGACCGACAAAGCGGATGACTCTTGGGCTGCGTTGACGATGCGTATGGGGCCTTCGAACCTCGTTGTCTACAAGCCGGTCTCTTCGCCGGGCCGCAGGAACAACGTGATCATGCACGAGCTGTCGCACATCATCCTGGGGCACGAGCTCGCTCAGGCCTTCCTGATGGAAGATGGCTGCTTGGTGCCGGGAAACTTCGATCAGGACCAGGAAGATGAAGCTGACTGGCTCGCCGGCACCTTGTTGTTGCCTCGGCCTGCGCTCCTCTCGATCCGAACCCAAAGGATTCCTGATGAAGTGGCGTGTGATCAGTATCTGGTCAGCCGGGAAATGCTGACTTGGCGGGCTCGGATGACCGGGGTCGACTACCAGTTGTCTCGGAGGTAGCGGAGCTTCCCTTTTCGTTCCGTGGGTATCGCCTCCAAGGGTGCACAGTGCGCCTATGCCTTCTGCCATCCCGCTCGACATCGTAAGGTCCGCCTGCCGCCGGTCACCGCATCCGCTCGACGCTCGCAACCTCCAACTCCTGGCAACTTCCTTCTACGGCGAATGGCTCAGCGCAGCCTTCATGGGCAATGGTCAATTCTGAACCAGAGCAGAAAGATACGGCCGGCCACTTCGCTCCGCAGAGGCTCCACGCCTGTTCAGTTCGCGAAGTAGGGCACCGCTTTTGAAAGATCCGCCATGCTACTGATAAGGATAAAGATTTCACTTTCAATTCATCGCTGCTACGCGAAAAACTTTGCGCGCGGCGAAAAACTACGCACGCGCGCCTACACAGGACATCAAGTTCTCATTTCGGGTGTGACCGCCCGCTTCCATCGTCACCATAGAAAACAGGTCCGCGTCGTCGGCATTCTTGTTGACAGGGCGATTGTGGAGCACTTTGTGGGGCAAATTCTCTTAATCATTCACCCAAAACCTAAGAAAACCAACAATTTCTGGATTTTAGGCTTGACGAGTGGTGCCCAGGAGAGGACTCGAACCTCCACGTCCGTACGGACACTAGCACCTGAAGCTAGCGCGTCTACCAATTCCGCCACCTGGGCTGGTGTCGTGAGGCCGCGATGTATAACCGGGGGCGGGTGCTGTCAACGGGTCTTGCGCCGATAATCCGAACTTATCCGATATCGGCTTGTTAGGCGGCAGCCGGAAAGCTATTCAGGCGGGGAATGCTGACTGAACGGAGGGTGCTCCATGTCCAGACTGGTCACGATCTTCGGCGGGTCCGGTTTTGTCGGGCGCTATATTGCTTGGCACATGGCCAGGGAAGGATGGCGTGTGCGCGTTGCGGTCCGGCGCCCGAACGACGCGGGATTCGTGCGTACCTTCGGCGTGGTCGGCCAGGTCGAGCCCGTGTTCTGCAACATCCGTGACGACGCCTCGGTGCGGGCGGTGACGCAGGGCGCGGAAGCCGTGATCAATTGCGTAGGCACGTTCGATGCGCGCGGTCGAAACAATTTCGACTCTGTCCAGCACCTTGGCGCAGGACGAATCGCGCGGATCGCAGCCGAACACGGGGTCAAACGCCTGGTCCACATCTCGGCGATCGGTGCCGACGCCGAAAGTGAAAGCATCTATGCGCGCAGCAAGGCGGCGGGTGAAAAGGCCATCCTCGAACAGTTTCCCGATGCGGTGATCCTGCGGCCTTCTGTCATCTTCGGGCCAGAGGATCAGTTCTTCAACCGCTTCGCGGCAATGGCAAGGGCGGCGCCGGTCTTGCCCGTGATCGGGGCGCAGACGCGGTTTCAGCCGGTCTATGTCGACGATGTGGCCAGCGCCGCCGTCAAGGGGGCATTGGGACAGGCCACGCCCGGCATATATGAACTTGGCGGCCCCGAGGTCGCCACCTTCCGCGCGTTGATGCGCGATATGCTGAAAGTCATTCATCGCCGCCGTCTGATCGTCAACCTGCCGTTCTGGCTGGCGGGAATGATGGCCTGGGCGGGTGACATGGTGCAGATCGTCAGCGGCGGGCTGATTCGCAACGGAATTGTCACACGCGATCAGGTCCGCAGCCTCAAGGTCGATAACGTCGTGTCTGACGATGCGCGCGGTTTCGATACGCTGGGAATCGATCCTGTCGCGCCGGATGCCGTGCTTGAAGAATACCTTTATCGGTTCCGCCCCGGCGGCCAATACGACGCGATCCGGAATTCGGCCTCGAACCTGCGCAAGACGTGATCGCAAGCCGGTCAGGGACATCCGATGGATGAACACACATTGCTGGCGTCCCTTTTTCTTGGGGTGATCGAGGGGCTGACCGAGTTCATCCCGGTTTCTTCGACAGGGCATCTGTTGCTTGCGGGGCATTTTCTTGGCTTCCATTCCGCAGGCAAGACCTTCGAGGTGGTGATCCAGCTGGGGGCGGTTGTCGCGATAGCTGTCATCTACGCCCGTAAATTGTGGGAGGTTTTCAGCACGGCCGGCAGCGATCCGCAGTCGAGACGGTTCATCGCCTCGATCACCGTCGCCTTTCTGCCCGCCGTGGTTGTCGGCGTTCTGGCGCATGGCTTCATCAAGTCGGTGTTATTCGAAACGCCCGCCCTGATCTCGATCATGCTGATCCTCGGCGGGGTGATCCTGCTCGTGGTGGATCGCATGCCGCTGGAACCGCGCCATGACGACGCCACCGCCTTTCCTCTTCGCATGTCGCTGGCGATCGGCTTTTTCCAGTGCCTGGCGATGATCCCCGGCGTTTCCCGGTCGGGCTCGACGATCGTGGGCGCGCTTGTGCTGGGGGCGGATAAGCGCGCGGCGGCCGAGTTCAGTTTCTTCCTGTCGCTGCCGACGATGGCGGGGGCTTTCGGCTATGACCTTTTCAAGAACCGCGCCCTGCTGGATACCAGTGCGATCAGCGAGATCCTGATCGGGTTCGTTGCAGCCTTCCTGACCGCGATTCTGGTGGTGCGGTGGCTGCTGCGATACGTTTCCAATCATGGTTACGCCATTTTCGGCTGGTGGCGAATCATCATTGGCGGGGTGGCCCTGACGGGATTGTTGCTTGGGGCGTAACATTATAGGTAAACCATTATTACCTATTTTTCACGAAGCACCCGAAATTTTTTCGGCCGGCACGTCAGATTTTTCAAAATATGTCAGCTCTACTGCCTTTTATCTTTCCGCGACTGCCTTTATTAATGGCAAACCTGAAAGAAACCGTCGGGAGGCGTTCGACATGGCGAAGCAGCCTATGCTCAAATTCGTGGATGTGCAGAAAGAGACGCCCGAAAAGCGGCCGCCGGATCTGCGCGCGCATGATTTTCACGAGATCTATGCCGAATACGCCGACGAGAAGGCAAAGCAGCAGGCCAGCCGGTGCAGCCAGTGCGGCGTGCCCTATTGCCAGACGCATTGTCCGCTGCACAACAATATTCCCGACTGGTTGCGCCTGACCGCAGAGGGCCGGTTGCAGGAAGCCTACGAGCTGAGCCAGGCCACCAATACCTTCCCCGAGATCTGCGGCCGGATCTGCCCGCAGGACCGTCTGTGCGAAGGCAATTGCGTGATCGAACAATCCGGCCACGGCACCGTCACCATCGGCGCTGTCGAGAAATACATTACCGATACCGCTTGGGAAAAAGGCTGGGTCCAGCCGATCACGCCCGAGCGGGACCGCCCCGAAAGCGTCGGCGTCATCGGCGCCGGGCCGGGCGGCCTGGCGGCGGCGGATGCGCTGCGCCGCGCCGGCGTCCAGGTGACGGTCTATGACCGCTATGACCGCGCGGGCGGACTGATGACCTATGGTATTCCCGGCTTCAAGCTGGAAAAGGATGTCGTGATGCGCCGGATCGAACAACTTGAACGGGCCGGTGTGAATTTCGTGCTGAACTGCAATGTCGGCGAAGACATCAGCTTCGACGCGATCCGCGGCACGCATGATTCCGTGCTCATAGCAACCGGCGTCTACAAGACCCGTGAGTTGCAGGGGCCTGGCGCGGGTGCCGCGGGCATTGTCCGGGCGATCGACTTTCTGACCGCCTCCAGCCGCAAGAGCTTTGGCGACGACGTGCCGGAATACGACAGCGGGGAATTGAATGCGCAGGGCAAGCGCGTCGTGGTGATCGGGGGCGGCGACACCGCAATGGACTGCGTGCGCACCGCGATCAGGCAGGGCGCAACCAGCGTCAAATGCCTTTACCGGCGCGACCGGGCCAACATGCCGGGCAGCCAGCGCGAGGTGGCCAATGCCGAGGAAGAGGGCGTGGAATTCATCTGGCTGACAGCGCCGCGCGGTTTTTCCGGCGACCCGGTAGAAAACGTGATGGTGCAAAAGATGCGCCTGGGCATGCCCGATGCCACCGGCCGCCAGTCACCCGAAGTGATCGAGGGCGCGGATTATTCCGAACCCGCCGACCTGGTCATCAAGGCCCTGGGCTTCGAGCCCGAGGATTTGCCGGCGCTCTGGGGCGAACCTGCGCTGGAGGTGACCCGCTGGGGCACCATAAAATCGGATTTCCGCAGCCATCAGACCAGCATTCCGGGCGTTTTCGCCGTGGGCGACATCGTGCGCGGCGCAAGCCTCGTGGTCTGGGCGATCCGCGACGGGCGCGAGGCGGCGCAAGGCATTCTGGACTACCTGGCGCAGCCCGCGCAGGTCGCGGCCGAGTGAACGGATCGCGCGCGCCCCTGCCGCCCAGGGGCATGAAGAACAACATCGGTGGCGCATAAGCCCCGACCCGAGCATGAGGAGAGACCCCATGACCAGTTACGACGAAAAATGGGTGGCGGACGAACAGGCCAAGCGCGCCTTCATGGCCGAGCAGGGCCTGTATCGCCCCGAGGACGAGCATTCCTCCTGCGGGGTGGGGCTGGTCGTGTCGATCGACGGAAGCGCCAGCCGCCGGGTTGTCGAAAGCGGAATCGGCGCGCTCAAGGCGATCTGGCATCGCGGCGCGGTCGACGCGGACGGCAAGACCGGTGACGGCGCGGGCATTCATGTTCAGATCCCTGTGTCCTTCTTTTACGATCAGATCCGCCGCACCGGCCATGAGCCGCACAAGGATGAACTGATCGCGGTGGGGCAGGTGTTCCTGCCGCGCACCGATTTCGGCGCCCAGGAAAAGTGCCGCACCATCGTCGAGGCTGAGGTGTTGCGGATGGGCTATTACATCTATGGCTGGCGCCACGTTCCCGCGAATGTCGAGGTGCTGGGCGAAAAGGCCAACGCCACGCGGCCCGAGATCGAGCAGATCCTGATTTCCAACGCCAAGGGTGTCGACGAGGAAACATTCGAGCGCGAACTTTATGTGATCCGCCGCCGAATCGAAAAGGCCGCCGCCGCCGCGCAAGTGCCCAGCCTGTATATCTGTTCGCTGTCCTGCCGGTCGATCATCTACAAGGGGATGATGCTGGCCGAGCAGGTGGCCGAGTTCTATCCCGATCTCAAGGACGAACGGTTCGAAAGCACCTTCGCGATCTATCACCAGCGTTATTCCACCAACACTTTTCCGCAGTGGTGGTTGGCGCAGCCATTCCGGATGCTCGCCCATAACGGCGAAATCAATACGCTCAAGGGCAACCTGAACTGGATGAAAAGCCACGAGATCCGCATGACCTCGTCGGCCTTCGGCGAACATGCCGACGACATAAAGCCTGTCGTACCGCAGGGGTCCAGCGACTCGGCGGCGCTGGATGCCGTGTTCGAGGTGCTGGTGCGCGCCGGACGCAATGCACCGATGGCCAAGACCATGCTGGTGCCGGAATCCTGGTCCAAGCAGCGCATCGAACTGCCCGAGTCGTGGCGCGACATGTATTCCTATTGCAACAGCGTGATGGAGCCCTGGGACGGCCCCGCGGCGCTTGCGATGACCGATGGCCGTTGGGTCTGTGCCGGGCTGGACCGCAACGGCCTGCGACCGATGCGTTATGTCGTCACCGGCGATGGTCTGCTGATCGCGGGCTCCGAGGCCGGCATGGTGCCGGTGGACGAGGCGACCGTGCGCGAAAAGGGGGCGCTGGGGCCGGGCCAGATGATCGCCGTGGACACCTCCGAGGGCAAGCTGTTCCATGATGTCGAAATCAAGGACAAGCTGGCCAACGCCCAGCCCTTCGGCGAGTGGGTCGGCAAGATCACCGAACTGGACGACAAGCTGGCCAGCGTTACCGAAAAGCCGCTGTTCAGCGGAAACGATCTGCGCCGCCGGCAGATCGCGGCGGGCTATTCCATCGAAGAACTGGAATCGATCCTTGCGCCGATGGCCGAGGACGGAAAAGAGGCGATCGCCTCGATGGGCGATGACACGCCCTCGGCGGTGCTGTCCGAGAAATACAGGCCGCTGTCGCATTTCTTCCGCCAGAACTTCAGCCAGGTGACCAACCCGCCGATCGACAGCCTGCGAGAATATCGGGTCATGAGCCTGAAGACGCGGTTCGGGAACCTCAAGAACGTGCTGGACGAGGACAGCAGCCAGACCGAGATCCTGGTGCTGGAAAGCCCCTTTGTCGGCAATGCCCAGTTCGACGAGATGGTGCGCCAGTTCAACGCGTCGATGGTCGAGATCGACTGCACCTTCCCCGCCGGCAGCGGCCCGGATGCCCTGCATCACGCGCTGTCCCGCATCCGCACCGAAGCCGAGGATGCGGTGCGCTCAGGCGCCGGGCATCTGGTGCTGACCGATCAGCATCAGGGTGAAAGCAAGGTCGCCATGCCGATGATCCTGGCCACCAGCGCCGTGCATTCCTGGCTGACCCGAAAGGGTCTGCGCACCTTCACATCACTGAATGTCCGCGCGGCCGAATGCATCGACCCGCATTACTTCGCCGTGTTGATCGGCTGCGGCGCGACGGTCGTGAACGCCTATCTGGCCGAGGACAGCATTGCCGACCGGATCGAGCGCGGCCTGATCGAGGGGACGCTGACCGAGGCGATGGCGCGCTATCGCCTGGCCATCGACCAGGGCCTTCTGAAGATCATGTCGAAAATGGGGATCTCGGTAATCTCGTCCTATCGCGGCGGCATCAATTTCGAGGCCGTGGGCCTGAGCCGTGCCATGTGCGCAGAATATTTCCCCGGCATGCACAGCCGCATCTCGGGGATCGGCGTGACCGGCATCCAGCGCAAGCTGGAGGCGATCCACGCCCAGGGCTGGCGCGGCGGTCGCGACATATTGCCGATTGGCGGCTTCTACAAGGCGCGACGCTCGGGGGAAAAGCACGCCTGGGAGGCCCAGACGATGCACATGATGCAATCGGCCTGCGACCGGGCATCCTACGAGATGTGGAAGAAATACTCGGCAGCGATGCGGGCCAACCCGCCCATTCATTTGCGCGACCTGCTGGACATCAAACCGATGGGCAAGCCGATTCCGCTGGAAGAGGTGGAAAGCATAACTTCGATCCGCAAGCGGTTCGTGACGCCGGGCATGTCGCTGGGCG
Organism: Actibacterium sp.; assembly: GCA_016278285.1. Classification (GTDB taxonomy): domain Bacteria; phylum Pseudomonadota; class Alphaproteobacteria; order Rhodobacterales; family Rhodobacteraceae; genus JADQCB01. The sequence goes on along the minus strand of JADQCD010000089.1, from coordinate 2,378 downwards.
CGCTGTCGCCCGAGGCGCACAAGACGCTGAACGTGGCGATGAACCGCATCGGGGCCAAGTCCGACTCGGGCGAGGGCGGCGAGGATCCGGCGCATTTCCTTCCCGAAGCGAACGGCGACAACCCCAGCGCCAAGATCAAGCAGGTGGCCTCGGGCCGGTTCGGCGTGACCGCCGAATATCTGAATCATTGCGAAGAGCTGGAAATCAAGGTCGCCCAGGGCGCCAAACCCGGCGAAGGCGGCCAGTTGCCCGGCATGAAAGTGACCGAGCTTATTGCGCGGCTGCGCCATTCGACGCCGGGCGTGACACTGATCAGCCCACCGCCGCATCACGACATCTATTCGATCGAGGATCTGGCGCAGCTGATCTATGACCTGAAACAGATCAACCCGCGCGCCAAGGTGACGGTCAAGCTGGTGGCCTCCAGCGGTGTCGGCACCATCGCCGCGGGTGTGGCCAAGGCCAAGGCGGACGTGATCCTGATCTCTGGCCATAACGGCGGCACCGGCGCCAGTCCGGCCACAAGCATCAAATATGCCGGCCTGCCATGGGAAATGGGCCTGACCGAGTCGCATCAGGTGCTGTCGATGAACAATCTGCGCGAGCGTGTGACGCTGCGCACCGACGGCGGGCTGCGCACCGGGCGCGACATCGTGATGGCGGCGATGATGGGGGCCGAAGAATACGGTATCGGCACCGCCGCGCTGATCTCGATGGGCTGCATCATGGTGCGCCAGTGCCAGTCGAACACCTGCCCGGTGGGCGTCTGCACCCAGGATCCGCGCCTTCGCGAAATGTTCACCGGCAATGCCGACAAGGTGGTGAACCTGATCACCTTCTACGCCTCCGAAGTGCGGGAGATCCTGGCTTCGATCGGCGCGCGGTCGCTCGACGAAGTGATCGGGCGGGCCGATTTGCTGACCCAGGTCAGCCGCGGCTCGGCGCATCTGGACGACCTGGACCTGAACCCGCTGCTGATTACCGTGGATGGTGCGTCCAGGAATCGCTATGACCGGGACAAGGCCCGACAGTCGGTTCCGGACACGCTGGACGCCGATATCGTCAAGGATGCCGCGCGCTTTCTGGAGGACGGCGAGAAGATGCAGCTGTCCTATGCGGTGCAGAACACCGACCGGACCGTGGGCACGCGCGTGTCCAGCCACATCGTCAAGCGGTTCGGGATGCGCAACGGCCTGCAGGCCGACCACCTGACGGTGAAACTGACCGGCAGCGCCGGACAGTCGTTGGGTGCTTTCGCCGCCCCGGGCCTGAAACTGGAGGTGTCGGGCGACGCAAACGACTATGTCGGCAAGGGTCTGTCGGGCGGCACCGTGGTGGTGCGCCCGCCGATGGCCAGCGCGCTGGTGGCGTCCGAGAACACGATCATCGGCAACACGGTCCTCTATGGTGCGACGGCGGGCTATATGTTCGCTGCCGGTCGCGCGGGCGAGCGTTTCGCGGTGCGCAATTCGGGCGCGCATGTGGTGATCGAGGGCTGCGGGTCGAACGGGTGCGAATACATGACCGGCGGTATCGCTGTGATCCTGGGCAGCATCGGCGCGAATTTCGGTGCCGGCATGACGGGTGGCATGGCCTATCTGCATGACCCGGACGATCAGGCACGGCATCTGATGAACATGGAATCCCTGGTCACCTGTCCGGTAACCGTCGATCACTGGGAGGCCGAGCTCAAGGGGCTGATCGAACGCCATGCGACCGAAACCAAAAGCCACAAGGCGGCAGATATCCTGCGAAACTGGGACATCGAGTTGAAGAATTTCGTGCAGGTCTGCCCGAAAGAGATGCTCAACAAGCTGTCCCATCCGCTGGGGATCGAGCAAGAGGCGATGCCTGCCCAGTAGGCCTGGCCGGTCGCCGGGTCTGTAGATTTCGGACCCGTTCGCGTCGGAATGCCCGTTCCGTTGCCTGCATGCTTGCGCTAAGGACGGCGCATGGCGAAGGCAGGAACCAGCAAGAAAAGCGGCAAATCCGGCCGCCGGGCAGAATCGCCGTGGAAACGGCTGCGACGACGCGCGCGTCGCGTGGTTTGGCGCGGGGCGCTGGCCGTGGTGACACTGCTGCTGGCGATGGTGATCCTCTATCGCTTTGTCGGGCCGCCGATCACCCATACGATATGGTCCGAATCCCGCCGCCTGGGCGGGGTGGAACGCGAATGGGTATCGATGGACGATATCGCCCCCGTCGCGGCCCGTGCCGTCGTCGCGGCCGAGGATGCCGATTATTGCCTGCATTGGGGATTCGACATGGGCGCGATCCGTGCGGCCATTGCCGAGGGGGCCGAACGGGGCGGGTCCACCATCAGCCAGCAGACGGTCAAGAACGTGTTCCTGTGGCAGGGGCGCAACTGGCTGCGCAAG
>JADQCD010000074.1 GCA_016278285.1 Actibacterium sp. | reverse complement strand
GGTGGCGCGTGTAATCATCATGCTGCCATGGGCGATCTCGCTGACCATGACCGCCGTGGTCTGGCGCTGGGCGCTGAACGGACGTGCGGGACTGCTGAACGCCACGCTGATGGATATGGGCATCATGACCGAGCCGATCGAATGGCTGGCCGAGGCGCAGTTGGCGTTCACGGTCGAGATGATGATCGGTATCCTGGTGTCGATCCCCTTTACCACCACGATCTTCCTGGGCGGGCTTTCGTCGCTGCCGCAGGATTCCTATGAGGCTTCGATGGTCGACGGGGCCACCCGCTGGGACCAGCTTCGGTACATCACGCTGCCATTGATGAAACCATTCATCAACATCGCCATCGTGCTGAACGTGATTTACGTCTTCAACTCTCTGCCGATCATCTGGGTGATGACCGAGGGGGGACCGGCCAACGGCACCGATATTCTGGTGACTTACCTTTACAAGCTGGCCTTTCGTTTCGGGCAGTTGGGCAAGGCCTCGGCGATTTCGCTGATCATGTTCGGCGTGCTGCTGCTGTTCACCATCATATATGTCGCGCTCGTGATGCGGGACGAAAAGGACACGGCCGCCGGAGAGGACGAGTAAGATGCCGACGAAATTGAAGAAATCGCTGATTTACTGGGCCTTCCTTTCGCCACTGGTGGTGATTATCCTGTTCCCCTTCGCGGTGATGTTCGTTACCGCCGTTCGTCCGCGGGACGAGCTGTTCGTTTACCCCCCGCGCTGGGGATTCAGCGAGTTTCGCTGGGGCAATTTCGCCGAGATGTGGGTCAAGACCAATTTCGGCGAGGCGCTGTTCAACAGCTTATATGTAAGCGTGCTGTCCACGGTGCTGGCGCTGGTGCTCAGCATACCGGCGGCCTACGCGCTGTCGCGCTATCGTTTTCGGGGAAAGGGGGCCTATCGCACCTTCCTGCTGATGACGCAGATGATGTCCCCCATCGTCCTGGTACTCGGGCTGTTTCGCTTGATGGTGGCGTTTGGGATGGTCGACAACCTCAATTCGCTGGTGCTTACCTATGCCGCATTCAACATGGCCTTTACCATCTGGATGCTGCAGAGCTATTTCAGCACCATCCCGCGCGATCTGGAAGAAGCCGCCTGGATCGACGGCGCCAGCCATCTGAACAGCCTGATCCGTATCTTCTTGCCGCTGGCGGTGCCGGCCATGGCAGTGACTGCGATATTCAGCTTCATCAACGGCTGGAACGAGTTCGTGCTGGCGCTCACCATGATCCGCTCGTCCGACGATTTCACCCTGCCGGTTCAGATCTATTCGCAGGTGGCCGGACGATACCAGGTCGAATGGCATCATGTCATGGCGGGAACCGTGTTGGCCACGGTGCCGGTGGCGATCGTGTTCTCGTGGCTACAGAAATACCTGATCCGCGGCATGGCGTTGGGCGCCGTGAAATAACCCCGGACGAAAAATACAGGAAAGAGATAATGGCGTCTGTCAAAATCCGGAATGTCGAGAAATCCTATGGGTCGCTGAAGGTAATTCATGGGGTTGATATCGACGTCGAGGATCACGAATTCGTTGTGCTTGTCGGGCCATCGGGCTGCGGCAAGTCCACGCTGTTGCGAATGATCGCGGGGCTCGAGACGATCTCGGGGGGCGATATCCTGATCGGCGACAAGGTCGTGAACGACATTCCGCCGCGCGACCGCGATATCGCGATGGTGTTCCAGAATTACGCGCTCTATCCGCACATGTCGATTTTCGACAACATGGGGTTCAGCCTGAAACTGCGCAAACGCCCGAGATCCGAGATCGAGGAAAAGGTCCTGGAGGCCGCTGATATCCTCAACCTCAGACCGTATCTCGGGCGTTCGCCAGGGCAACTTTCGGGTGGTCAGCGGCAGCGCGTCGCCATGGGCCGGGCGCTGGTCCGCGATGCGCGGGTATTCCTGTTCGACGAGCCGCTGTCGAACCTCGACGCCAAGCTGCGTGTCGTGATGCGAACCGAAATCAAGGCCCTGCACCAGAGGTTGCAAACGACTTCCGTATACGTCACCCACGATCAGATCGAGGCGATGACCATGGCCGATCGTATCGTCGTCATGAACGCCGGCAGAGTGGAACAGATCGGCGCACCGCTGGATCTTTACGACAGCCCCGCCAATCTGTTCGTCGCCGGATTCCTGGGGTCACCTTCAATGAATTTCATCAAGGGCCGCTTTCGGCGCGACGGCGGAAGGGCCCATGTTTTCTGTGACGATGGGACCGCCTTGCCGGTGCCAGCCGTGTCCGATGCGGCGAACGATCAGCCCGTTGTGGTCGGCATTCGGCCCGAACACCTTTGTCTTGCGAAAGACGGTGCAGGCGTTGCTGCGACCGTTGATGTGGTCGAGCCCACCGGGGCGAATATCGAGCTATTTGTCGAGCTTGCCGGAGAACGTGTCTGCGCGGTCTTCGGCGAACGCCATCCGTTCCGCCCGGGTGAAAAGATCGCGCTGACATGGAAACTGGAAAAGGTTCATCTCTTCGATTCAAATTCCGGGGACCGGATATAGTTCAGATGAACAAGACGCGCGGCAAGGGGAATGTCGCGCTTTTTGCCGGGGTGCATTCGGAACCAGACGCAAGGTCGCGACCTGAGCCACCCCGGTTTGAACCGAGAGTGAAACTCTCAAGGGATGAACCTGGGACGAAGAGCTGATTGACCACCGCTTTTCGGCTGAATTTGGTGGTGGCGGTGTCCCGTTCTTTCGAGAGAACCGTGTCGATCACAGCCGCGTATCGGGCGCCCTCGCCGAACACGGCCGGCCGCAGGACATGCGTGCCACCACGTCCTCAGATATCCAGCTCTTCGACAAACCGCGCGTTTTCCGAGATATATTGGAACCGCATCTCGGGCTTCTTGCCCATCAGGCGTTCGACCAGGTCGGCGGTTTCGCCCGGTTCGTCCTCGTCGATGCTGACGCGGATCAGCTTGCGGGTCGCCGGGTTCATCGTGGTTTCCTTCAGGTCCTTGGCATCCATCTCGCCCAGGCCCTTGAACCGGCTCACGTCGATCCTGCCCTTTCCGCCAAGGCCCTTTTCTTGCCACATCGCCTTTTCGGCCTCGTCCAGCGCATAGACGCGATGCGCGCCTTGCGTCAGGCGGAACAGCGGTGGGCAGGCCAGGTAAAGGTGCCCCCGATCAATCAGCGGGCGCATCTGGGTGAAGAAGAAGGTCATCAGCAGGCTGGCAATATGCGCCCCGTCCACGTCGGCGTCGGTCATGATGATGATTTTTTCATAGCGCAGATCGTCGATGTTGAACCGGGAGCCCAGCCCGCACCCCAGTGCCTGGGTCAAATCGCTGATCTCCTGGTTGCTGCCGAGCTTGGAACTGGCCGCACCCAGCACGTTCAGGATCTTTCCGCGCAAGGGCAGCAGGGCCTGTGTCTTGCGCTCGCGCGCCATCTTGGCCGAGCCGCCCGCACTGTCGCCCTCGACGATGAACAGCTCGGTGCCGTCGCGCCCCGTGGCGGTGCAATCGACCAGCTTGCCGGGCAGGCGCAGCCGCTTGGTGGCGGATTTGCGCGCGGTTTCCTTCTCGGCGCGACGGCGCAGCCGTTCCTCTGCCCGCAGCACCAGGTAATCCAGGATCGCGCCCGCCGATTTCGTGTCGGAGGCCAGCCAGTTGTCGAAATGATCGCGCACCGCGCCTTCGACCAGCCGTTGCGCCTCGGTCGTGGCCAGACGGTCCTTGGTCTGGCCGACGAATTCCGGCTCGCGGATGAAGCACGAGACCAGCGCGCAGCCGCCCGCTGCGATGTCCTCGCGCGTGATCTGTGCAGCCTTGCGGTTGTTCACCAGTTCGCCGTAGGCGCGGATCCCCTTGAGGATCGCGGCCCAGAAGCCGGCTTCGTGCGTGCCGCCCTCGGGCGTGGGCACGGTGTTGCAGTAGGACTGGATGAAGCCGTCGCGCGCGGGCGTCCAGTTGACGGCCCATTCGACCGAGCCGGGGCGGCCGAACTTTTCCTGAAAGCTGACCTTGCCGGCGAAGGGCCGGTCGGCATACGTCGCGGCGTTGCCCATGGTTTCGTTCAGATAGTCGGCCAGCCCGCCGGGGAAGTGAAAGGTCGCCTCCTGCGGCGTTTCACCATCGTCGATCTGGCTGCGCCAGCGGATTTCGACGCCCGAGAACAGATAGGCCTTGGAGCGGACCATTTTCAGCAGCCGCGCCGGCTTGAATTTGAGCGAGCCGAAGATCTCGGCGTCGGGATGGAAGGTCAGCGTGGTGCCGCGCCGGTTGGGTGCGCTGCCTGCCGCCCGGACCGGCCCCTGCGGGATTCCGCGCGAAAATTCCTGCACGAAAAGTTCGCGGTTGCGCGCGACCTCGACCCGAACATGATCGGACAGCGCGTTGACAACCGACACGCCCACGCCGTGCAGACCGCCCGAGGTTTCATAGGACTTGCCCGAGAACTTGCCGCCGGCGTGCAAAGTGCACAGGATCACCTCCAGCGCGGATTTTTCGGGGAACTTCGGGTGGGGGTCAACCGGGATGCCGCGCCCGTTGTCGCGGATCGTGACCGAGTGGTCGGCATGCAACTCTACCTCTATGCGGTTGGCGTGCCCGGCCACGGCCTCGTCCATCGAGTTGTCCAGCACCTCGGCCACCAGGTGATGCAACGCCCGCTCGTCCGTGCCGCCGATATACATGCCGGGGCGCTTGCGGACAGGCTCCAGCCCCTCCAGCACCTCGATCGAGGAAGCGTCATATTGATCCGGGCTCGGCCCGGTCAGAAGGTCGTCGGCGGACATTGGTGTGCTCGATTCTTTTGGCTGCTCTTTCCACCGTCATTAGAGCATTCGCCGCCGGGCGGAGCAATATCTGGTATCCGGGCTTCCCCCCGGTTCCGGTCCGACGGTGACTCTCGACCAGATGCCCGGTAGATGCGGATGCAGATCGTTATGCTGCTGGCGCCGTATCCGGTGTATAGGGTCGGGACGATGTTCCCGCGATTCTATCGCGAGAAGGTCCCGGGGCATCGCCGCCTGTCATGCAAGTGCCCCGATCCGCCGGCTGAACTGAAGGACAAGATGGATGTGGAACGAAAGATATGACCGCCCCGACTATCTGTTCGGAAAAGAGCCCTCGCAATTCCTGAAGACCCATGCCGACCACCTGACGCCGGGCGATACCGCACTTTCCGTCGCGGATGGCGAGGGGCGCAATGCCGTTTTTCTGGCCGAATCCGGGCTTCGGGTGACGGCCTTCGACCATGCCCCGAACGCGCTGGAAAAGGCGCGCGTTCTGGCGGGGGAGCATGGGGTGACGGTGGATTTCCGACAAAGCGACATTACGCAATGGGACTGGGACGCGGTGCAATATGACGTCGTGGTGGCGATCTTTATCCAGTTCGCGGGGCCCGATCTGCGCGACGCGATCTTTGAGGGGATGCAGCGCGCCCTGAAACCCGGCGGTTTGTTGCTGCTGCACGGATATGCGCCGCGGCAGGTGGAATATGGCACTGGCGGCCCGCCATATCGCGAAAACATGTACACGCTGCCAATGCTGCAAAAGACCTTCGCCGGGTTGGACATACTGCATTCCGCGGATTACGATGCCGAGCTCGATGAGGGAGAAGGCCACTCCGGGCCTTCCGCGCTGATCGACCTGATCGCCCGCAAACCGACGGAGGGTTGAATCATGCGTATTCTCTTCACCGGCGGCAGCGGCAAGGCCGGGCGCCACGTCGTGCCCTACCTGCTGGATCGGGGGCATCGGGTTGTCAATCTCGACCTGGTCCCGCTGGACGATCCACGCGTGGACAACCTTGCAGCGGACATCACCGACAGCGGGCAGGTGTTCAATGCCCTGACCGGCTATGCCGGGCTTGACGAGCTGGAGCCCGGCACCGGCGTTCTGCGTTTCGACGCGGTGGTGCATTTCGCCGCCATCCCGCGCATTCTGCTGCGTCCCGACAACGAGACATTCAGGGTCAATTCGATCGGCACCTACAACGTGATCGAGGCCGCGGTGAAGCTGGGGATTCGCAAGGTCGTGTTCGCATCCAGCGAAACCACCTACGGCATCTGTTTCGCCGATGGAGAGCGCAAGCCCGATTACCTGCCCGTGGACGAGGCGCACCCCACGCTGCCCGAGGACAGCTATGCCATGTCCAAGGTGGTCAACGAGGCCACGGCCCGAAGTTTTCAGCAGCGCAGCGGGTTCGACATCTACGGGTTGCGCATCAACAACGTGATCGAGCCGCATGAATATGCCCGCGACTTCCCCGTCTATTTCGAAAATCCCGAGCGGCGCCGGCGCAACATGTTCGCCTATATCGACGCCCGCGATCTTGGCCAGATCGTCGACCGCTGTCTGGCCACCGACGGGCTGGGCTTCGAAATGTTCAACGCCGCCAATGACGACCATTCGGTGAACCTGACCACCCCGGAATTGATCGCGCGTTTTTATGAAGGCGTGCCGGTGACCCGCGAGATGGGCGAATACGAAAGTTTCTATTCCAACGCGAAGGCCAGACGGATGCTGGGTTTTTCCCAGGAGCATGACTGGCGCCAGCACATTTTCGATCCACGCGGCTGAGCGCGACAGCGACTAAGCGCCTGCGGCGCTGCCTCCGGCGGGAGTATTGGGCGGCAAGATGAAATTCGCACGGGCTGTCTTGCCCGCGTGTGTCATCCGGCCTAAGCGGACGGGATGAGCCGTGACACGATGACATATGTGCAGCATGTCCGCGCCACGCTTGCGCTGGGGCTGCCGTTGATCGGAAGCCATGTGGCCCAGTTCGCAATCACGCTGACCGATGCGGTGATGCTGGGCTGGTATGACGTGACCGCTCTGGCGGCGCAGGTGCTGGGTGGTACGCTGTTTTTCGTGCTGTTCATCATGGGATCGGGCTTTGCCTTTGGGGTGATGCCGATGGTGGCGACCGCGGCCGCGGCCGGCGACGACCAGCAGGTGCGGCGGATCACGCGGATGGGGTTGTGGGTGTCCATCGGCTTTGGCCTGATGAGCCTGCCGCTGTTCCTGTTTTCCGACCCGATTCTGCGCGCCGCGGGACAGCCGCCAGCAATATCTTCTCTGGCGGGCGACTATCTGCGGATCGCCGGGCTGGCGATGGTGCCGGCATTGCTGGTGATGGTCCTGAAAAGCCATTTCTCGGCGCTGGAGCGCACGCGTATCGTGTTATGGGTCACGCTGGCCGCTGTCGGGGTCAACATCGTGGTGAATTACGCGCTGATCTTCGGGCATTGGGGGGCGCCCGAGCTTGGCATTCGCGGCGCGGCTTTCGCCTCGCTCGCGGTGCAGACCGCCTCGATCGCGGGGCTTGTCATCTACGCGATTCTTGTCACGCCCGAGCATGCGCTGTTCACGCGGTTCTGGCGACGCGATGCCGAGGCGCTGGCCGAGGTGTTCCGGCTGGGCTGGCCGATCGGGCTGACCAATCTGGCCGAGGTCGGCCTTTTCGCGGCCGCCTCGGTGATGATGGGATGGCTGGGAACGCTGTCGCTGGCCGCGCACGGGATCGCGCTGCAGATCTCTTCGATCGCCTTCATGGTTCATCTGGGCTTTTCCAATGCGGCAACGATCCGTGTCGGTCGGGCTCGGGGGAAGGACGACGCGGACGGGTTGATCCGGGGCGCGCAGGTGGTGATCGGCCTGTCGATGGCGGCGGTTCTGGTCACCGTCATTCTGTTTCTCGGGGTGCCCGAGCTGCTTTTGGGGCTGTTCATCGACCCCGCAGACCCGGATCGGCCGCAAGTTATAGCAATCGGCATCGGACTGCTTGCTGCTGCGGCGCTGTTTCAGGTGGTGGATGCGGCGCAGGTGGTGGCGCTGGGGCTGCTCCGGGGGGTGCAGGATGCGCGGGTTCCTATGCTCATGGCCGGGGTCAGCTATTGGCTGGTCGGGGTGCCCGTGGCCTATGTGCTGGGCTTTCCTCTTGGCATGGGCGGGGCCGGCATCTGGCTGGGTCTAGCCGCCGGGCTGGCGCTGGCCGGTTGCCTGATGATGACGCGGTTCTGGCGAATGGCATGGCGGCAGCGGCGCAAGGAAGGGCAGTCAGAACCCGTGTGATATCGGTGAACGCCCCCGGCTGTTCTAGTCTTTGTCGGGGTTGGTCAGGTTGTCCGCCTTTTTGCGGACCAGCACGGTTCGCAGGTCGTGCATTGCCAGGAGCAACGCGTCCGTGACCTTGTCGAGCTGTTCCGGGCTGGCCCTGGACTGTGCCCATTGGGTCGTCAGGTTCAGGTGATCCACCGTACGCAATATGTCGTCCACGTCACGCGCGGCCAGCACGGCGCGCCGCTGCTCCATCCAGCGGCGGATCTCGGCCAAGTCGGACTCGCTCAGACTACGACCGCCATGCGGCTTTATTTCGCCATTCCTTATATTGACGACGGCGATCTGGTCCATTTCCAGGCGGCGATGACGATTGCCGCTATCCAGCCGGAACACGACTGCGCCGTTTTCGCGGACCCTGAAATAATACTCGGGCAGATCGCCGCTCATTGCGCCGCCATCCTCAGCCGAGGCCCGCACAGAACTCCTGGATCCGCGTGCAGGCCTGTTTCAGGGCCTCGTCAGAGGTTGCGTAGCTGACCCGGAAATTCGGCGACAGGCCGAATGCGGCGCCGAACACCACGGCAACGCCCCGCTCTTCCAGAAGCGCTGTGGCGAAGGTTTCGTCGTTCTCGATCTTCGTGCCGGCCGGCGTGGTCTTGCCGATGCAGCCCGAGATCGAAGGATAGACATAGAACGCACCTTCGGGCACCGGGCAGGTGATCCCTTCGGCGGCGTTCAGCATCTCGATCACCAGATCGCGCCGCCGCTTGAAGATGGCGTTGTTCCTGGCAATGAAATCCTGTGGACCGTTCAACGCCTCGACCGCCGCCCATTGGCTGATCGAGCAGGGGTTCGAGGTGGATTGCGACTGAATCTTGCGGATCGCACCGATCAGTTCCTTCGGTCCGCCGGCATAGCCGATGCGCCAGCCGGTCATGGCATATGCCTTGGACACACCGTTCACCGTGAGCGTGCGGTCGTAGAGGCCCGGTTCCACCTGCGCAGGTGTGCAGAACTCGAAACCGCCATAGGTGAGATGTTCGTACATGTCGTCGGTCATCACCCAGACATGGGGGTGGCGTATCAGAACATCGGTCAGGCCCTTCAGCTCTTCCCGGGTATAGCCCGCGCCGGTCGGATTGGACGGCGAGTTGAAGATCAGCCACTTGGTTTTGGGCGTTATCGCGGCCTCGAGCTGGTCGGGGGTCAGCTTGAACCCGGCTTCCAGGCTTGCCTCGGCCACCACCGGCGTGCCGCCGGCCAGCAGCACCATGTCGGGATAGCTTACCCAATACGGCGCGGGTATCACCACCTCGTCGCCCGGGTTCAGCGTGGCCATCAGGGCGTTATAAAGCACCTGCTTGCCGCCAGTTCCAACCGTGATCTGTTCCGGTTCGTAGGACAGGCCGTTGTCGCGCTTGAACTTGGCGCAGATCGCCGATTTCAGTTCGGCGATGCCGTCCACTGCGGTGTATTTCGTCTTGCCCTCGTCGATCGCGCGCTTGCCCGCATCCTTGATGTTCTGCGGTGTGTCGAAATCGGGTTCGCCGGCGCCCAGGCCGATCACGTCCTTGCCCTGCGCCTTGAGCTCTGCCGCCAGATTGGTCACGGCCATGGTGGGCGAGGGTTTGACACGGGAAAGTGTCGCAGACAGGAATGACATGGTCGCCTCCGGTTTGAAAACGCTTGGGTTCCGTCATAGGGTGCGTATCGGAGCCGTTCAAGCGGCTTGATCAGAAAGGCGCGCCCGATGACTGACGATTCAACGACCGGAACCGATTGGTATTCCGAAAAGACCGCGACTTTCGGCGACCGGATGGCCGGCGCGCGCGAGGCTCTGGGCATGACCCAGAGCGAACTGTCCAAGCGGCTGGGCGTGAAGCTGAAGACCGTTCAGTCCTGGGAAGACGATCTGAGCGAGCCGCGCGCGAACAAGCTGCAGACCCTGGCCGGGGTTCTCAACGTGTCGATCATGTGGCTTCTGACCGGTGAGGGTGACGGGCTGGACGGTCCGACGGAAGAGGCGGTTCTTCCCGACGACGTGCGGATGATACTGACCGACATTCGGCTGGTGAAATCCGAGATGCACCGGCTGACCGAGCGTCTTGGAACGCTGGAACGCAAGCTTCGGATCGCCCTCAAGGAACAGGCATGACGGCCGCCGAAACCCATCAGACCCGGTGCAAGCGGATGGCCATGCGCGCCTGGCATCGCGGCACAAAGGAAATGGACCTGATCCTGGGGCGTTTTGCCGATGCGCATCTTGCCGCGTTGCCGCCCGAACAGCTTGACCAGTTCGATGCGCTGATGGAGGAGAACGATCAGGACCTCTATCAATGGGTCACCGGGCAGACGGCAGCCCCGGCGTCCTTCGCGCCCCTGGTCGCAAGAATCGCCAGACATGCCGGGGCGCGGTAGGCATCCCGGCATGTGACCGGCTTAACCGAATCTTTGAACCTCAGCCTCTATCCCTGTCGCCACGCGAGTGACGGACGGAGTGACAAATGAGCGTTCAGACCCCCCTGGCGATGCCTGCAAGGCACGGTTTCATGTCTGGTTACCTTGAGGCGCTCGCGCTGGTGGAACGGCTTCACCGATTGCTGCTCGACGTGATCAAGGACGAGTTCGAGCGCGTCGGCGTGCTTGAGATCAACCCGGTGCAGGCGCTGTTGCTGTTCAATGTCGGTGACAACGAGGTAACGGCGGGCGAGTTGAAAAGTCGCGGCTACTACCAGGGCTCTAACGTGTCCTACAATCTGAAGAAACTTGTCGATCTGGGCTATATGCACCACCAGCGATGCGAGATCGACCGCCGCTCTGTCCGGGTGCGGCTGACCGCCCGCGGCCGCGAGATCCGCGATCTGGTAAGCGATCTTTTCGCGCGCCATGCGGAGGGATTGGAAAACCGTGGCGTGATCGACTTCGAGGGGCTGGAGGATATTACCTCGTCGTTGCGACGGATGGAACGCTACTGGGCCGACCAGATCCGCTATATTTACTGACTGTCAGACCGCTTCTTCCCGGGGCGCACAAGCCCCCCTCGCCGGATGGGGGGCTTGCACTGCAAGCTCGCCTCCGGTGGCTGCATCGTGCCACCGGAGGTAATGACCATTCATCACTGTCTTCCGGCCAAGGGGGCGGAATCAGATTATCGTATCGAACAGGGCGCGCACATTTTCGCGGGTCAGCTTCACCGGGTTGCCGCCGCAACTGGGATCTTCCAGCGCCATGGCGGTCAGATCGTCGATCCGATCTCGGCCGACGCCCATCTCCGACAGGCGCCGGGGCACGCCCAACTGATCGTTCAGATGCTGCACGAAGTTGCGGAAGCCGTCGAAGCCGCCGTTGATCCCCAGATAGGCGGCGGCCCTGTCGAAGCGGCCTGCGATTTCCGGCGCATTCAGTTCCAGCACGGCCGGCATGCAGACCGCGTTGGTGGTGCCATGGTGCGTGTTGTAGATCGCGCCGATCGGGTGGCTGAGCGCATGAATCGCGCCCAGACCCTTCTGGAACGCGGTTGACCCCATGGCTGCCGCGCTCATCATGTGGGCGCGGGCCTCGATATCGGTGCCGTCGGCATAAGCGCGCGACAAATATTCCTTGACCAGCCGCATCCCTTCCAGCGCGATTCCCTGGCTCATCGGGTGGTAATGCGGGCTGGAGAAAGCCTCGACGCAATGGGCGAAGGCGTCCAGGCCGGTGCCCGCGGTGATGAATTTCGGCATTCCCACGGTCAGTTCGGGGTCGCAGATCACCACGGCCGGCAAGACCTTTGGATGAAAGATGATCTTCTTCACATGCGTCTGCGAGTTGGTGATGACGCTGGCGCGCCCGACCTCGGACCCGGTGCCGGCGGTGGTGGGCACGGCGATGATCGGCGCGATTGCGTCGGCATCGGCGCGGGTCCACCAATCCCCGATATCCTCGAAATCCCAAACCGGGCGGGTCTGGCCTGCCATGAAGGCGACCATCTTGCCCAGGTCCAGCCCCGAGCCGCCGCCAAAGGCGA
>JADQCD010000033.1 GCA_016278285.1 Actibacterium sp. | reverse complement strand
GTGATCGGCGCAGGCTATGCCGGATTGAACGCCGCGCTGGAACTGGCCGGGCGGTTCGGCCGGACCGTGACGGTGCTGGATGCCGGTCAGCCCGGCTGGGGCGCCTCGGGCCGCAATGGCGGGTTCTGCGTGATGGGCGGCACCAAATTGTCCGCGCGCAGGATTGTCGCGCGGTTCGGCACGCAGGCCGCGTGCGACTATGACCGTTACCAGGTCGAGGCAGTGCATTACGTCGACGAAATTCTGCAAGCGCAGGGCATCGATGCCGAGCGCGGACCGGACGGAGAGCTGTGCCTCGCCCATTCGCCCCGCGCCATGGCCGCGCTGCGTGACACGGCGGCGTTCGAATCCGAAATCTTCGATCGGCATATCCAGGTGCTGCGGCCCGAAGAACTGGCCGAGATGGGGCTTGCCACCCATTGGGCCCCCGGCGCCGTGCTGACCCCGGTGGGCTTTCCGCTGCACCCGATGAAATATGTCCTCGGGCTGGCCCGCGCGGCCGAGGCGGAAGGCGCCGCAATCTTCGCCGACAGCCCGGTCGACGGATTGGCACGCGACGGGGCCGCATGGCGGCTGACCACGCCGCGCGGCACGGTGCGGGCAAAGCAGGTGCTGGTGGCGACCAACGGCTATTCCTCGGACAACCTGCCGGGCTGGATCGGCGGGCGGACCCTGCCGGTGCTGTCCTCGGTCTTCGTGACCCGCCCGCTGACCGGTTCCGAACGCCGCGCGCAGGGCTGGTCGAGCAGGATCATGACCTTCGACAGCCGCGAATTGCTGCACTATTATCGCCTTTTGCCCGACAACAGGATGATGTTCGGAATGCGCGGCGCAGTGCGCGCAACCGACGCGGCCCTGAACGCTGCGCATGCACGGGCGCGCCGCCACATGGCCGCGATGTTCCCGCACTTTGCCGGCGCCGAGGTCGAGCGGCACTGGTCGGGACTGGTCTGCGTGACCGGCAGCCTGGCGCCCTTCGTAGGGGCGGTGCCGGGCGCCGAGGGGGTTTTCGCGGCCTTTGGCTGGCACGGCAACGGCGTGTCTCTGGCCAGTTATTCCGGCGCGCGGATAGCCCGCGCCATGACCCGGGCAGACACCCTGCCGGCGCTGATACGACGCCCGCCACGACGCTTTCCCCTGCCCCCGCTTCGGCGGCTGGGTCTTGGCATGGCCTATGCGGCGATGACGCTCCGGGACGGAGGGTTGAAGCCTCAGGGAAACTCCCGCGGCGCGTCATAGTCATAGATCCAGTCGAATCGCGACTGCATCCGCTGCGGCGCCAGCCGTCCTCCGAGGCGCAGGGCGGTATGCGCGGCGGCGCGCAGTGGCGGATAACGCAGGTGGAAATTCCCTGCGTTGCGCGATGCGGCGGCAACGATCCGCGCGCAGCGCGCCCGCCGCGCGGCCTGATAGGCGGCCAGCGCGGCGGAACTGTCGTCATGCGCGGACAGCATCGCGGTCAGCACCCAGGCATCCTCCAACGCCATGTTGGCGCCCTGCGCCATGAACGGCAGCGTGGGATGCGCGGCATCGCCGATCAGGGCGGCCACGCCCCCGCGGTGCCAATGCGCCGCAACCGGATGGCGGAACAGACCCCAAAGATGCACCGTCTCGACCCGGTCGAGCAATTCGCGGACCTCGGGGGCAAAGCCCGCGAAAGCCGCGCGCAGGTTGGCGGGATCGTCGGTCTGGGTCCAGCTTTCCTCGGTCCAGGCGCGGCGTTCCTCGACCGCGACGATGTTCACCTGCGACCCGCCGCGCAACGGATAGCTGACCAGATGCCGCCCCGGTCCAATATACACGGTCGCGACCGGTGGCACAGGGCCGATCGCGGGCACGACGGCGCGCCAGGCCACCTGTCCCGTGAAGTCCGGGGCCACCTTGCCGTTCAAGGCGCCGCGCAGGACCGAGTGCAGCCCGTCCGCCCCGATGACCAGACCGCCCGGCATCGTCGCGCCCTGAGCAGTCACCAGGCAGGTGCCGGCATCGCCCGGACGCGCCTCGGTCACCCTGTGCAGCAGACGGATCTTAACGCCCGCGGCGCGGGCGGCGCCGGTCAGCATGTCGATAAGGTCGGCGCGATGAACGAAGAAGAACGGACCTGAGGAACGGTTCAGGTCAAGCGACAGCACCGCCCGCCCCCGGCGATAATCGCGCAGGCGGACCTCCCTGCCCCGTTCGCCGATCCGGGCGATCTCCTGGCCCAGTCCCAGCGCAGACAGCACGGCGACGCCATTGGGACTGATCTGCAATCCGGCGCCAACCTCGCGAATCGCGGTTGCCTGTTCCAGCAGCGTCACCTGCGCCCCGCCCAGCGCCAGCGCGGTGGCCGCCGCCAGCCCGGCGATGCCACCGCCCAATACGGTGATCCTGCGCCCGATCAGCATTTCGCCTCCGCTGAAAAGAACACCGGGGCCCGTCGGCCCCGGTGGCGATGTCGTGAAACCAGCACGCGCAATGCGCCTTCAGTCGTCGCGGTGGACCTTCTCGCGCCGCTCATGACGCTCCTGCGCCTCAAGGCTGAGAGTCGTGGTCGGACGCGCATCCAGACGTTTGAGCGAGATCGGCTCACCGGTTTCCTGGCAATAGCCGTATTCGCACTCTTCGATCCGGCGCAGAGCGGCCTCGATCTTCGAGACCAGCTTGCGCTGACGGTCACGGATCCGCAATTCCAGTGCACGATCGGTTTCCTCGCTGGCGCGGTCGGCAACATCGGGAATGTTGCGCGAACCGTCCTGAAGCCCCTCGATCGTGGTCTTGCTTTCATCCAGAAGCTCGGCCTTCAGCGTCAGAAGCTTGCGGCGGAAATATTCCAGCTGACGCTCGTTCATGAACGGTTCATCCTCTGCGGGACGATAATCATCGGGCAAGAAAACTTCGGCTTTCATACCTGCTCCTCTTCGCAGGCCGGGCCGTTATCTGGCGGTCAGTTGTTAACCCGGCACCTGTGCGGCAGGCTTTAGCGGAACCGTATCGCGATGTCACTAGAATATCCGGATGGTTTGTGGCTTTTTGGCCGTAAGGCAGACACTTCAATTTTTGCAGTCAAGGGGCATGGAAAAACATGAAATTCGGTTCAACCGGTTCCTATGTGGCGACAGAGGATCTGACCGTCGCCGTGAATGCCGCCGTCGCGCTGGAACGTCCGCTGCTGGTCAAGGGCGAGCCCGGCACAGGCAAGACCGAACTGGCCCGCGAGGTGGCGGCGTCGCTGGACACGCCGATCATCGAATGGCACATCAAGTCTACCACCCGCGCCCATCAGGGACTATACGAATACGATGCCGTAAGCCGCCTGCGCGACAGCCAGCTTGGCGACGAACGGGTGAATGACGTGGCCAATTACATTCGCAGGGGCAAGCTGTGGCAGGCCTTCGAGGCACCGGCCAGGACGGTGCTGCTGATCGACGAGATCGACAAGGCCGACATAGAGTTTCCCAACGATCTGTTGCAGGAGCTCGACCGGATGGAATTCCACGTCTATGAAACGGGCGAGACGATCCGGGCCGCGCACAGACCGGTCGTCATCATCACCTCGAACAACGAAAAGGAACTGCCGGACGCCTTTCTGCGGCGCTGCTTCTTTCATTACATCAAATTCCCGGACATGGAGACGATGAAACGGATCGTCGCGCTGCATCATCCGGACATCAAGGACAGCCTGCTCACCACGGCGCTCACGCAGTTCTTCGAGATTCGCGATCAGGCGGGGCTGAAGAAGAAACCCTCGACATCGGAGGTTCTGGACTGGCTCAAGCTGTTGCTGGCAGAGGATCTCGGCGCCGAAGATCTGCGCCGCGACGGCGCCGATGCGCTGCCCCGGCTGCATGGTGCGCTGCTGAAGAACGAGCAGGATGTCCACCTGTTCGAGCGGCTGGCCTTCATGGCGCGGCGGCAGGGCTGAGATGCCTTCGAAAGGACTCCTTCCCGCCATCGCGACCGCCATGGAAATTTCCGAACTTCGAAACCCCGGACGATAATCGCATCCCCGCAAAGAGAGACGGACAACCTTGGACATGCTTGCCATTCACCCGCTGACCTCGAGCGACCGGCCGGACTGGACCCGACTGTGGACCGGCTACCTGGACTTCTATGAAACCAAGGTCGCCCCAGAGGTTTACGACGCCACTTTCGCCCGTCTGCTGAGCGATGACGCGCATGAATTCCACGGGCTTGTCGCCAAACGCAATGGCCGGGCCGTCGGGCTGGCGCATTACCTATTTCATCGCCACGCCTGGAAGATCGAGAACGTTTGTTACCTGCAGGATCTCTATGTCGATCCCGAGATTCGCGGCACTGGCGCCGGCCGCGCGCTGATCGAGGCGGTCTATGCCGCGGCGGACAGGGCTGGCGCGCCCTCTGTTTACTGGATGACTCAATCGTTCAACGAAACCGCGCGGCGGCTTTATGACCGGGTGGGCACAGTGACGCCCTTCATCAAATACGCAAGGAATTAGGGGCGTTGTTCCGAATTCTCTTCGTGCTGTTCCTGGCCGTGTCGGCCTGCGCCCCGGCGCCGGTGACCGAACTGCCCGGACGCGCAATGCCCGATCTTCCGCCAATGAAAACCTTTTCGGCGTCCCGCATCACGCCGCCCGCGCGGTCCAACGCGGCCATCGCACAGGATTTCATGGACCTGACATTCCGCATGGAAAGCGGTCGTCGGGTGCCGCGCCTGACACGCTTCGCAGAACCGATCACGGTGCGTATCCTGGGCGCCGCTCCGCCCAGCCTGGACCGCGACCTGACCGAGCTTTTGGCCCGGCTGCGCCGCGAGGCGCGAATCGACATCCGGCGGGCGTCCGCGGGACAGCCGGCCAACATCACGATTCAGGCCCGCCGCCGCGCGGAACTGCAACAGATCGTGCCAACGGCGGCCTGTTTCGTGGCGCCGCGGGTGACAAGCTGGACCGAATACGGCCTCGCACGCCGCAGCGCCACGGTCGACTGGACCACACTTGAACGGCGCGAAACCGCCGCGGTCTTCCTGCCCTCGGATGTCAGCCCGCAGGAGGCGCGGGATTGCCTGCATGAAGAACTGGCCCAGGCCCTGGGGCCGCTGAACGATCTGTATCGCCTGCCCGACAGCATTTTCAACGACGACAATCTGCACACGATTCTGACCGGGTTCGACATGCTGATCCTGCGCCTTTATTATACCCCGGATCTGGCCAATGGCATGACTGCCGAACAGGTTGCCGCGCGTCTTCCGGGCCTTCTGGCGCGGATGAACCCGGCCGGCCAGAGGCGCAGCACGGCGCCCGTCATTGACACGCCGCGCGCCTGGATAGAGGAGATGGAAACCGCACTCGGCCCCGGAACGGCGGCATCGCGTCGCCGGGCGGCGGCCGCGCGGGCCGTGGATATCGCCCGCCGCCTGAACCTCACCGACGGCCGCCTCGGCTTCAGCCTGTTTGCGCTGGGCCGGCTCAGCCTCGCCGTGGACGGCAACGCCGCGCTGGACGCCTTCGTCCGGGCCGACCAGGTCTATGCCGCCACCCCGGGCACGGAGGTTCAGCGCGCCCATGTCGCGATGCACCTTGCGGCCTTCGCCCTGTCCTCGGGGCAGCCCGCCATGGCACTGTCGCTGGTCAACACCCACCTGGCGCCCGCCGTCGCATCGGAAAACGCCGCCTTGCTGGCCTCGATGCTGATGATCAAGGCCGAGGCGCTGGACGCGCTGGGGCGCGCCTCCGAAGCGCGGGCGGTGCGGCTCGACAGTCTGGGCTGGGCGCGTTATGGCTTCGGCCGGAACAGCGAGGTGCGCGCGCGCCTGAACGAGATCGCGGCGTTGAACCTGAAGGGAGAACACCCATGATCGTGATTGCCGGGATCGTCTTCGGGGCCGTCTGGGGTGCGATGCTGGCCCGGCGCCGCAAGGGCCGGGTGCCCGACATCGTGCAATACGCCGCGATCCATGCGATCGTTTTCGGCCTGCTGGGGTTGGTCCTGACGATCATCATCGAAAGGCTTGCCGCGGGCTGATGTTCCTCCCGTTTTTCCAGATTCTGCGTGATTCCGGCGTGCCGGTTTCCCTGCGCGAATACCTGGGATTTCTCGAAGGCGTGAAAGCCGGGCTGGTGACATACGACGTCGAAGGGTTCTACTATCTCGCCCGCACCGCGATGGTGAAGGACGAACGCCACATCGACCGGTTTGACCGCGCCTTCGCTCATGCCTTCGGCGGGTTGGAGGAGATCAGCGCGCAAGATGTGTTGGCGGCGGTCGATATTCCCGCCGACTGGCTGGAAAAGATGGCCGAAAAACACCTCGACGACGCCGAGAAGGCCGAGATAAACGCGCTGGGCGGATTCGACAAGCTGATTGAAACGCTTCGCGAACGGCTGAAGGAACAGCAGGGACGTCACCAGGGCGGGAACAAATGGATCGGCACCGCCGGCACCTCGCCCTTCGGCGCCCATGGCTACAATCCCGAGGGCGTGCGCATCGGCCAGGATGAAGCGCGCCACCAGCGCGCGGCAAAGGTCTGGGACAGGCGCGAATTCCGCAATCTCGACGACAATGTCGAACTGGGCACGCGCAACATCAAGGTCGCGCTGAAACACCTGCGTCGCTGGGCGCGCGACGGCGCCGAGCATGAGCTCGACCTCGAAGGCACGATTCGCGCGACCGCCGATCATGGCTATCTCGACGTGCAGACCCGACCCGAGCGGCGCAACGCGATCAAGGTACTCCTGTTTCTCGACGTGGGCGGCAGCATGGACCCTTATATCCGAATGGTCGAGGAACTGTTTTCCGCCGCGCGCGCGGAATTCAAGCATCTGGAATATTTCCATTTCCACAACTGCCTTTACGAAAACGTCTGGCGCGACAATCTCCGGCGCCGGGATGCGCAGACGCCGACCGGGGAGGTGCTGAACACCTACGGGGCCGATTACAAGTGCATTTTTGTCGGTGACGCGTCGATGTCCCCCTACGAAATCGCCTTTCCTGGCGGCGCCAACGAACACTGGAACGCCGAGGCCGGGCAGGTCTGGCTGGAACGCGCGCGCATGCAGTGGCCGTCGAGCCTCTGGCTGAACCCGCTGCCGGAAAAATACTGGCCCTACACCCGGTCTGTCGGCATGATCCGCGAAATCTTCGACGACCGGATGGTGCCGATGACGCTGGCGGGCATCAGCCGCGGGATGAAACAGTTGGGCCGCTGAACCCGGCGCCCCCCGCACAAGGAGAGCCGAAGCATGGAAACCCTGCATTACCTGTGGCAGCGGCAGCGGACGGCATTCGTCGCCTTCGCGCTGGCCGCGACGCTTGCACTGTTCTTCGCGCTGCGCTTTGTCGCTTTTGCAATCTACTGGTCGGACCCGATCCACCGGAACCCCGACATCGAGGGCTGGATGACTCCCGGTTTCGTGGCGCATTCCTGGCAGGTCGACCCGCAGGTGGTTCGCGACGCGCTGGGCGGCCCCTTCGACGACGAAAGGCACCTGACGATCGACCGGATTGCCAGGGAAACCGGCGTGCCGAAGGACCAGCTGATCGCCGCGGTCCGGCAAGCCATAGCAGACGCAAAGGCCGCGCGGTGACCGAAACGCTGCTTTCACTGGTGCCGCAATACGGGCTCTGGCTGCTGGGGGTCGGCACCTTCCTCAGCTGCCTCGCCCTGCCGGTGCCCAGCTCGCTGTTCATGCTGTCGGCCGGCGGCTTCGTCACCAGCGGCGATCTGGTCGGTTGGCAGGCGGCCGCAGCCGCCTTCGCGGGGGCGGCCCTGGGCGATCAGGCCGGTTTTCGTATCGGGCATGTCGGCAGCGTGGCGCTGTCCAGGCGGCTGGGAAAGGGACGGCGGGCGCGGCTGATGGCCCGCGCCGCCGCGCAACTGCGCGACCGTGGCGGGTTGGCGGTGTTCCTCAGCCGCTGGCTGTTCAGCCCGCTGGGCCCTTACGTGAATTTCGCCGGCGGTGCGGCCGCGATGGGCTGGCGGCGCTTCACCCTGGCCAGCCTGACCGGAGAGGCCGTCTGGGTCGCAATATATGTCGGGTTGGGCGCCGTCTTCGCCAACAACATGATGGCGGTGGCCGCGATGCTGAGCAATGTTTCCGGTTTTCTCGCCGCCACGGCCGTCGCCGGGGCGCTGGGCCTTTGGTTGCGCGCAACGTTGCGCCAACGGCGCCGCACACGATAGCATCGCGCCGACGAACCGCGAAAATCCGCACGCCCTGCCATCCCGGCGATTGCCCTTGGACAAACGCCGCCCCATATCATGGCGCATGATAAAGTTCACTCCGATCCTGCTGGCGGTCCTTTACGCGTTGGCGATGTACCGCTTCTCGGTCTGGCGCACGACGCGTGAGCTGAACGCGCGTTCGACCGAACTGGCGGATGCGCGGCTGAAAGGACTCACCGACAAGCTGGCCGCGGCGCTGGATCTGCCCAGGATCCGCGTGAACATCTACGAAATCGCTCCGGTCAACGGTCTTGCGGCGCCGGACGGGCGTATCTTCATCACCCGCGGCTTCTATGATCGGTACCGCGCCGGCGAGGTCTCGGCCGAGGAACTCGCCAGCGTCATCGCGCATGAACTCGGCCATGTCGCGTTGGGCCATTCACGCCGCCGGATGATCGACTTTTCAGGCCATAACGCGATGCGCATGGCGCTGGGGATGATCCTGTCCCGCATCCTGCCGGGGCTGGGCCTCCAGATCGCCAACTTCCTGACATCGCTGCTGGCCGCGCGGCTGAGCCGGCAGGACGAATACGAGGCCGACGCCTATGCATCGGCCCTTCTGACCAAGGCCGGGATCGGCACGGCGGCGCAGAAAAGCCTGTTCCAAAAACTCGAACGCCTGACCGCAAGCGGCGGCGGCCCGATGCCCGCCTGGCTCATGAGCCACCCGAAAACCGAAGAGCGCATCAAGGCGATCGAGGCGACCGAGGCGCGCTGGCAGGTCGACTGACCCCGCTTCATCTTGGCCCAAATACTCCCGCCGGAGGCGCCCGGCGAAAAACCGGAACGCTCAGACCAGCGCCTTGCCCAGCCGCGGAAGGCGCGCGCGTTTCAAAAGCGCCCGCTGGTCGATGCTGTCACCCGAGAGCCGCTGCGCCTCGGCGTGAACAAATGCCACCGCTGCCTCGACCGGATCCGGGTGATCGGCCCACAACCCGCGCAGAAAGGCATCCGGTTCGTCGCGGCGCACCCCTTCTTCGGCCAGGATTTTGCGCGGAAAATCCTGCGCGTTGAATGTGAGAATCAGGTCGGCCGAGCCGGCGATCGCGGCGGCCAGAACATGGATGTCGGCCGGGTCAGGCAACCACAGGCGCGCCTCCAGCCCCGGCTGGGGCACGACCTCGGCCGCGGGCCAGGCCGCGCGCAGCAGTGCGATTTCGGCGCGCGCCTGCGCCTCGCCGGTCGGGCCGATCTTGCGCGCCGCACGGGCCCATTCCTCCAGGATCCGCGCCGACCACAGCGGGGTGAACAGCCCCGCCGCTGCGACACCCAGAAGAATTTCGCGCAGAACCGTGGGATAAAGCACGCAGGCGTCAAGCAGCACCCTCATGGCATCAGGCGATAGAAAAGCGCCTTCAGATACCCGGATTCGGCCAGTTCCGGCAGAATCGGGTGGTCCGGTCCCGCGAACCCGGTGTGGATGATTTGGGCCGATCGCCCGGCCCGGCCGATCCCCCGGGAACAGGCCGTCCGAAACCGGACCAGATCGACCGCATGCGAGCAGGAACACAGGCCCAGATACCCCCCCGGCGCCACCAAGGGCGCGGCCAGCCTGGCCACCCGCTCATAGGCGCGCAGGCCCGCGTCCAATGCCTGTTTCGACGGCGCGAAGGCCGGCGGGTCGCAGACGACCACGTCGAACTGGGCGCCTGTATCTGCCAGCGCGCTCAGAACATCAAAGGCGTCGCCCTTGCGGGTCGTGAAACGCTCCGCCACGCCGGTGGCCTGCGCCCCTTGCCCGGCCAGCTCCAGCGCCGGCGCCGAACCGTCCACCGCCAGGACCGATGCCGCCCCGCCAGCCAGCGCAGCCAGGCCGAAGCCGCCCACATGGCTGAACACGTCCAGCACACGCGCGCCGCGGGCCAGAGATGCCGCGAAGGCGTGGTTGGGCCGCTGGTCGAAGAACAGCCCGGTCTTCTGCCCGCCCAGCAAATCGGCCATGTAGATGGCGCCATTCATCGGCACCGGCACCGGCGCGTCCAGCGTGCCGCGCAACATCACTGTTTCTTCGGACAGCCCTTCCAGTGCCCGCGCGCGTCCGGTGCCGTTCTTCACGATGGTGCGGATCCCGGTGACATCGGCCAGCGCGGCGGCCAGCGCGTCGATCCGCATCTCCGCCCAGGCCGCGTTAGGCTGAATCACCGCAACATCGCCGAACCGGTCGATCACCACGCCAGGCAGACCGTCGGCCTCGGCATGCACAAGGCGATAGAACGGCGCTTCGAACACCCGTTCCCGCAGCGCAAGCGCATGTGACAACCGCGCGCCGAACCAAGCCTGGTCGATAACCGCATCCGGGCTGCGGTCCAGCACCCGGCAGATGATCTTGGATTCGGGATTGACGGCCACAACGCCCAAAACCGTGCGCGCATCATCTTCCAGAAGGGCCAGGCTGCCCGCAGGCAGGGCCCGGGTACGCCTGTCGGTCACCAGTTCATTGGCAAACACCCAGGGAAAACCGTGACGGACGGCACGGGCATTGGCCTTCGGCCTGAGTCGCACTTGCGCAAGACGGGCACGCATCATGTCCCCTTCCCTAATCCTTTCCACAGGGCGCCGGAAGACCTCGGTTGGCTGGCATGGCCCGTGCCGCTTCATCTTGCCGGAAAATACTCAGGCCGCGCTCCCGTTCCGGCCGGGCGCCGGTTCAACTGCCATGCGGCGGCTTGTCCAGATGCTTTCGCAGGCGCGAAGGCATGGTCTTCTTCCGGCTCTTGTAGGGGTTCTTGTCGGATTGGCTGCGCAACGTCAGACGGATCGGCGTGCCGGGCATGTCGAAATCCTCGCGCAGCCCGTTCACCAGATACCGGCGATAGCTTTCCGCCAGCTTCTCGGGATGCGAGCACATCGCAACGAATCCCGGCGGCCGGGTCTTCACCTGCGTCATGTAGCGCAGCTTGATCCGCTTGCCTCCCGGCGCCGGGGGCGGATGCACCTCGACCATGCCGGCCAGCCAGCGGTTCAGCCGCGCGGTCGAGATCCGCCTGTTCCAGACCTCATGCGCCTTGATCACTGCGTCGTGCAGCCTGTCCAGGCCGCGGCCGGTGATCGCCGATACGGTCACCAGCGGGGCGCCGCGCAGCTGCGGCAGCAGGCGGGCGAATTCCTCGCGCAATTCGCGCAGCCTGGCCTGCTTGTCATCTTCCAGGTCCCACTTGTTGATCGCGATCACCACGGCGCGCCCCTCGCGCTCGGCCAGGTCGGCCAGCCGAAGATCCTGCTGCTCGAACGGGATCTGCGCATCCAGCAGGACCACCACGACCTCGGCGAATTTCACCGCACGCAACGCATCGGCCACCGAGAGTTTCTCGAGCTTGTCCTGCACCTTGGCCTTGCGCCGCATTCCGGCGGTGTCGAAAATCCGGGTGGGCGTGCCGTTCCAGTCCAGGGTCAGGGAAATCGCGTCGCGGGTGATCCCGGCCTCCGGGCCGGTCAGCAACCGATCCTCCCCGACAATGGCGTTGATCAGGGTCGACTTGCCGGCATTTGGCCGGCCCATGACCGCCACCTGCAGGGGCCGTTCCCGTGTCGGGACCCGCGGGCCATCGGCCCGGCCTTCTTCGTCCACATCGACATCGGTCACCGGCGCGTCAGCGGCGGCGCGTTCCTCGAAGGCGTCGGACAGGGGCGCCAGGATCGAATAAAGCTCGTTCAGCCCTTCGCCATGTTCGGCCGACAAGCGGACCGGTTCGCCAAGCCCCAGGTTGTAGGCTTCCAGAAGGCCGGCCTCGGCGGCGGCGCCCTCGGCCTTGTTCGCGGCCAGGATCACATGGGCGGATTTCTTGCGCAGGATCTCGGCGAAGATCTGGTCGGCCGGAAGGACACCCGCCCGCGCGTCGATCATGAACAGGCACATGTCGGCCATCTCGACCGCGCGCTCGGTCAGCCGCCGCATCCGTCCCTGAAGCGACTCGTCGGACGCCTCTTCCAGCCCGGCAGTATCGATGACCGTGAAGCGCAGATCGCCCAGCCGTGCCTCACCTTCGCGCAGGTCGCGGGTGACGCCGGGCTGGTCGTCCACCAGCGCAAGCCGCCGGCCGACCAGCCGGTTGAACAGGGTCGACTTGCCCACGTTGGGACGGCCC